>JBCCQJ010000069.1:0-17056 GCA_039024395.1 Bacteroidota bacterium
GGAGGCCGGGAGGGGGGCGAGCCTTTGAATGATGCGCCCAGCCCCGAGGCGGTGCCCGGCGGAGATCCCTCGACGCCGGCCGCGATGCGGCCTCCGCTCGGGATGACACGAGGTGGAGAGCACTGCATCAGTCCTCGACCAGTTCGAAGCGCGCGGTGCGGCCCATGGCGTCCGTCGACGAACCGCCGACCATGACGGTGAACCCGCCCGGCTCGACCGTCCACGCGTCGTCGAGGCCCCAGAACTGGAGGTCGTCAGGCGCGAGCGTGAACGTGACCGTCCGCGTTTCTCCGGGTACCAGCTCGACGCGCTCGAAGCCCTTCAGCTCCTGGACCGGCGGCGTGACCGACCGGACCTCGTCGCGGACGTAGAGCTGGACCACCTCGGCGCCGGCCCGGTCGCCGGTGTTGGTCACGTCGACCGCGATCTCGACCGACCCGTCCATGCCGATCCGCTCGGCCCCGAGGCGGGGTGTGCCGTAGGCGAACGTCGTGTAGCTGAGGCCGTGGCCGAACGCGTAGAGCGGCTCGACGGGCACGTCGAGGTAGCGCGACACGTAGCGGTCGCTCGCGCCGGGCACGTCGTGCGGACGGCCCGTCCGGCGGCGGTTGTAGTAGAGCGGCTCCTGGCCCGTCGCGACCGGCATCGTGACCGGCAGCTTGCCGCCGGGGTTGTGGTCCCCGAGGAGGACATCGGCCACGGCCCGTCCCATCTCGGTGCCCAGGTGCCACACGTAGAGGATCGACGGCGCGACGGCGTCGAGGTCGGCCAGCGCGAGCGGCCGGCCGGACGTAACGAGCACGACGACGGGACGGTCGCCGGCCGCCTCGAGGACGCGCCGCGCCAGCTCGACCTGCGCGCCCGGCAGGCGCGTGTCGGCCCGGCTGGCCGCCTCGCCGGACAGCTCGCGGTGCTCGCCGAGCACGAGGACGACCGCGTCGGACGTCTCGGCGAGTCGAACCGCCTCGTCGTGCCCCGAGGTGTCGTCGTCGAGCATCGTCGCCACGACCTCCAGGAACGGCCCTTGCGCCTGGTGCGGGTAGCCCGGCGCGAAGCGGACGTCCGCCTCGGGGAGCGCCTCGACGAGGCCGGCCAGGATGGGCGTCGTCTCGGGCCAGCGGCCGGCGCCGGCCCACGAGCCCATCGCCGAGACCGAGTCGGCCGCGAGCGCGCCGATCACGGCCACCGAGCCGAGGTCGCGGGAGAGCGGGAGCACACCGCCGTCGTTCTTGAGGAGCACGACCGACTGGCGGGCCATCTCGCGCGCGGCGGCTCGGTGCTCCGGCGCGAGCAGGACGGCTGCCTCGCGCTCGGTGTCCGAGTACCGGAACGGGTCGTCGAAGAGCCCGGCGCGGCGCTTGACGCGGAGCACGCGGCGGACCGCCTCGTCGACGGTCGCGATCGGCAGCTCGCCGCGCTCGACCGCGTCGACCAGAGTGCGGACGTAGATGCCGTCGACCATGCTCATGTCGGTGCCGGCGTCGAGCGCGCGGCGGCCCGCCTCGGCGCTGTCGCCCGCGACGCCGTGGAAGATCAGCTCGCGGACGGCCGTGTAGTCGGCGATCACGAACCCGTCGAAGCCCCACTCGCCGCGGAGGACGTCGGTGTAGAGGCGCCGGTCGCCGGTCTGCGGCACGCCGCCGATCTCGTTGAAGGCCGACATGATCGACTGCGCGCCGGCGTCGACCGAGGCCTTGAACGGCGGGAGGACGACCTCGCGGAGGGTCCGCTCGCTGAGGTCGGCTGTGTTGTAGTCGCGCCCGCCCTCGGCGAAGCCGTACGCGGCGAGGTGCTTGGCCGTCGCAACGAGCGTCGTCTCGGCGGCGAGGCCGGCGAGCGTCGGACCCTGGAAGCCGCGCACACGCGCTGCGGCCATCCGGCTGCCCAGGTACGGGTCCTCACCGGCGCCCTCGACGATCCGCCCCCAGCGCCCGTCGCGGGCGATGTCGACCATCGGCGCGAACGTCCAGTGGAGGCCGGCCGCCGCCCCCTCGCGCGCCCCGATGCGCGCCGACTGCTCGACCCTCTCGAGGTTCCACGACGCCGCCTCGGCGAGGGGCACCGGGAAGACGGTCCGGAACCCGTGCACCACGTCGTAGCCGAAGATGAGCGGGATCCCGAGGCGGCTCTCGTTCACCGCCACCTCCTGCGCGCGCCGCGTGTAGTCGGCGCCGTAGACGTTGAGGAAGCTGCCCACGCGGCCGGCGCGGATCTCGTCCTCGCCCGTCTCGGGCACGGCCGGCCCGGTCACGGCCCACTGGCCGGTGTACTGCGTGAGCTGGCCCAGCTTCTCCTCGACCGTCATCCGCGCCAGCAGGCTGTCGACGAACGCCGCCTCGGCGTCGAGGTCGTAGCCGCTCCGGTCGAACGAGACCGCCGGCTGGGCGGCGAGCCCCGAGGCGACGAGGAGCAGGAGGCCGGCGGCGGCGTGGCGGAGGGTCATGCGACAGGAGCGACCGGCGAGCCGGCCGCAGGAATGGAGGGCGCGCGCGGCGCGCGGGGGAATGGAGGGATCCGACCGCAGCGCCCTTCCCCATCGGGGCAGACCTCTCTCCCCGAATCCCCATGCGCGGGGAGGGTGAGAACGGGCGTGGTGTATGGACATCGGTGGCTCGTCCTAGCGGGTGACGACGAGGGGGCGGGTGACGGACTGCCCGCCGGCCCCGAGGCGGACGAGGTAGACGCCGGCGGCGAGCCCCGAGGCATCGAACTCGGCCAGGCCCGAACCCGCCGCCGCCTCGGCGTCGAGCACGACGGCCACCTCGCGGCCGAGTGCGTCGTGGACCGTGATCCGCGCCGGCCCGGCAGCGGGCAGCACGTAGGTCAGCGCCACGCGCCCCGAGGCGGGGTTGGGGGCCGGAGGCCCAAGGGTGAGCGCCGCCGCCTCGGGGGGCGCCTCGGCGCCGACGGCGGGCACGTCGAAGCCGGCGCGCGCGAGCCCCGCGCGGATGTCAGGGTGCGCCATGAAGGCGCGCCAGACCGCCTCGGTGCGGTGGTTCTCGATCATGAGCAGGATCGGCCCCTGGTCGATGCCGATGTAGTCGCTCGCCGTCCAGCCCGCCTCGATGTTGTAGGCGTCCTTGAGGCCGTACGGCCCCCAGAGGCGCGCGTAGTGGCGGCGGTACATGGTGCGCAGCGCCTCGCGCGACAGCTCGGGCGTGAAGACGTACGAGCCGCCCGGCGCGGTCGGGACGAGCGTGCCGTCGTCGTTCTGGGCCGGCGGCGCGCCACGCGCGCGGTAGCCACCGGGGATGTCGGACGCCGTGATGCCCCACTCGTCGGCCGCGTAGTTGGGGAAGCGCCCGGGGTTGGCGATCGCGTAGGCCCGCTGCGCGAGCGTCGCCCGGCGGCTGTTCTCGAAGTAGGTGATCCCGCGGCCCCGCATGTAGGTGTCCTGCATGTAGCGGAAGTCGATCCACACATGGCTGTACTGGTGGCCGAAGAGCGGCGGGAAGACGACGAACGAGAGGCCGTAGTGGGTCTGCCAGCGGTAGGTGCTCGTCCACCCGTCCCAGGCGCCGTCGGGCAGCGGGTGCGTGGGCGAGCCGAGGCCCAGGATGTAGAGGATCATCGCCTCGTTGTAGCCCCGCCAGTCGAACCCGATGAACCCGCTCTCGGGGTTCCACCCGAGGGCCACGAGGGGCGCGTTGGGCGCGGCCCAGTCCCACTCGACGCGCCGCCAGATCTGGTCGGCCCGGGTGCGGATGGCCGCCTCGGTGTCGGAGCCGCCGTCGAAGTACTGCGCCGCGTGGAGCACGCCCCCGAGAAGCAGCGCCGTGTCGATGGTCGACAGCTCGTTGGTGCCGTTTCGCACCCCCGTCTGCATGTTGAGGAAGTGGTAGAAGAACCCGCGGTGGCCGCACGTCCCCGAGGTGGCCGGCCCCTGCGGGCACGTCGCGAAGAAGTCGAGCGTGGTGCGGACCCGCTCGGCGCCCTCGGCGCGCGTGATCCAGCCCTGGTCGATGCCGACGGTGATGGCCGAGAGCCCGAACCCGACCGACGCGATGCTCGACGCCGAGCCGGGCGTGCTCCGGTCCTTGATGAGCCCGTTCTCCGGGTTGGCCTCGAGCCAGAAGAAGTCGAACGCGCGGCGGGCGAGCGCCTCGATGTACGGGTCGCCCTCCCCACCGGCCGGGGCCGCGACCGCCTCGGAGTCGGGGCCGAGGAGAGGCGGTCGGAGGCCGTTCGAGGCCAGCGAGCGGAGCACGTAGACCGCCTCGGCACCGTTGGGCGCGTCGAGGTCGAAGAAGTGGTCGAAGCGGACCGCGCTCGGCGTGATCCGCTCGAACGGGCCGCCGCCGACCGACCGGTAGACGTAGGTGCCAATCGCCCCCGAGGCGGGCGTCCACTGCAACAGGACGGTCTCGTCGCCCACCTCGGTGGTGAGGCCCGTCGGCGGGGGTGGCCCCGCGGGGTCGCCGTCGTAGGCGAGGGCGTCGAGAGCGTCGAGCCAGAGCGTCCGCTCGGCCGTCGTCGCCTCGGGGTTCTCGAAGCGGACGCCCCGGATGCGCACGAGGTCGACGGCCCCGGTCGGCCCGAAGTCGGCCACCGCCACGGCGCGGCGCTGCCACGTCGCCGGGTCGCCGTCGCCGCCGCCGTTGAACACCCCGAGGCGGTACACGTCGCCCGCCCCCGGCGCCGAGGCGGGCGTGCCCGTCGCCTCGACGCGCCACGTCGGGCGGAGGCGGCCCGTCGCCGGGTCCTCGGTCAGCACGTCGACGTACTCGCCCGACTGGCTCAGCGTGCCGTCGCCGTTGGTGTCGCGGAACTGGAACGCGAGCGGGAGCCCCGCCTCGGTGGCGACGGTGAAGTGGGCGGGCCGCGCGGGCACGCCGATCGACGGCGTCGAGACGGCCACCGAGTCGTCGGCGAAGGTGAGGCGCAGCGACTCCGGGTAGCCCGGCCGCGCAAGGTCCTCGGGGAGGGCGTCGAGGTAGCGGACCGACACGGCGAGGTCGGTGTCGGAGCCGTCGACGAACCCGCTCCCCACCCGGTCGAACCCGACCCGCGTCCCGAAGTCGAGCGGCAGCCCGACCGTCCGGTCGCCGTCGGCGTCTTCGAGCGCGATCCGCGGCAGCGCCACGCCGGGCACGCCGGCGGGCGCATTCAGGACCAGAACGAGGCTGTCCGCCTCGGTGAGGTCGAGGTCGCCGAAGCCGGGCGCCCCGACGAGGACCGACCAGCTCCCGCCGTCGCCGTGCTGGTACGCGAGCACGGCCCGGTCGCCGCCCTGCCCGCCCGCCTCGGTGGGCAGGTTGCGCCCGTTCGGCCCGACGAGCCCGAGCGATGCGTTGCCGACGGCGCCGCCCTCCGAGGCGGTGTAGACGCCGTCGGCCGGCGGGTCGTCGCCGGCGAAGATCGGCGTGACGGTCTGCGCCGCCGCGCCGGCGGCAGCGAGGAGGGCTCCGAGGAGAACCAGGACGCCGCGCCGCACCGTTTAGAAGCCGACGCCGAGCGTGAACCGCTGGGCCGTCCCCAGGCGGTCGCCGTGGTCGGACCACGCATAGTCGAAGTTGAGGTCGAACCCGCTCACCCGCGTCGCCAGCCCGCCCCCGAGGCGGAGCCCGCCCTCGGCGTCGTCGAGGAACAGGTTCTGGTAGCCGGCCCGCGCCGAGATCAGGTTGGCGTAGGTCCACTCGCCGCCGAGGCTGACGCTGTTGGCGTTGTCGCTCGGCTGGTAGGCGTCGGCCGCAAGCGTCACCCGGCCGGCCAGCCCGACGTCGACCGGCAGGCTCATCCCGACGCGGAAGAAGACCGGCAGCGGGAAGTCGTCGGTCTCGAGGGCCGCCGGCAGGTTGTCGTTGTCGCCGAACGTGTCGGGGTCCTGGTCGAACCGGATCCGGAGGTCGGTGCCGTCGAAGCTCGTCGGCGTGCCGAAGTTGGCGATGCTGGCGCCGAGGACGGCCCGGAAGGGCAGCTCGTAGATGACGCCGGCGTCGAGGGCGACCGTCCGGGCGGAGCTGTTCCAGATGGTCTGCTGGACGTACTTCACCGTGAGCCCGCCCGCGAACCGGTCGGTGAAGCGCCGGCCATAGCCGAGCCCGATGGCGATGTCGTCGACCGAGTACAGCTCGCCGGTGCCCTGCGGCTGCTCGGGCGTGCGGACGGCGATGTCGCCCGACGCGAGCGACGTGACCGAGAGCGAGACCGTCTGCGCCGGCCCCAGCTTGACCGCCACCGCGGCGTAGTTGTAGTCGATGTCGGCGAGCCAGGCGTTGTGGGTGAACCCGGCGTTCGAGGCCTCCTGGAAGCCGAGGGCGCCCGGGTTGTAGTACGCCGAGAGGGCGTCGGTCCGCGCCGTCGCGCCGACGCCGCCCTGGGCAGCCACGCGCGCGCTCGGCTCCATGAGCAGGAACGGGGCGAACGTGGTGCCCCGCTTGTCCTGGGCGTGAACCGGCCCGGCCCCGAGCGCCCCCCCGAGGAGGGCGGCCCCGAGGAGGGCGAGGAGGGGAGATCGTTGCATGGCGGCGCGCGCTACTTGATGATGGCGAACTTGCCGACGGACTCGCCCACGTCCGGGGCGTCGACGTGGAAGATGTAGAGGCCGGGGGCCACCTCGAGGTTGTCCGACGTGCGGAGGTCCCACGGCACCATGCCGGTCGTGAGCCCGTCGTGCTGGAGCGTCTGCACGAGGAACCCGGCGACGGTGTAGATGCGGATGGTGGCGCCGGCCGGGATCGCGCGGAACTCCATGCGGCGCTCGCCGCGGCCGGCCGTCGCAAACCGCTCGGGCTCGAACGACGAGGCGGCCACGTACGGGTTGGGCACCACGAAGGGCTCCTCCTCGGTGAACTGGCCCTGCGCCAGGCCGGGGTCGACGAAGGCCGCCCGGGTGGTGAACGTGAACACGTCGGCCGGCGTGAACGGCGTCCGCACCGCGACGCGGTACGCGTCGCCCGCGCCCGGCGCGTCGCCGGCCGTCACCACCTCGATGCGCCACACGCCGCGCAGCCGCGTCGAGCCCTCCGCCTCGGGCGCGAGCAGGTCGATGAACTCGCCGGCCACGTCGAGCGTGCCGTTGTCGTTCAGCTCGCGGTAGAAGAACTCGTACGTGTAGCCGCTCTCGGCGCCGACCGCCTGGAAGTTGGCGTCGCGCGCTGGCTGCCCGATCGCCGCCCGCGAGGTCGAGAGCGGCGTGTCGGCGAACGTCAGCACCACGTCTTCGGGGTAGCCCGGGCGCCGCAGGTTGATCGAGAGCGGCGACTGGTAGCGCGTCGACAGCTCGGTCGAGGTCGAGCTGCCGGCCGTGAAGCCGCTCGCGTCGGGATCCACGTCGACCGTCGGCAGCGTCTCGACGACGGGCTGGACGCCCAGCGCAACCGGCCCGCTGCCCTCGCCCGTGAAGTCGCGGCCCTCCTCGATGATCACCTCGCCGGTCGTCACGTTCGTGAGCGCGTAGGTCTCGGCGGCCACGCTGTCGGCGCTGCCCGCGAACTCGAGGCGGAACGTGTTGTCCTCGGGCACGACGTCGGAGTTGAGCACGCGGACGCCCACGGTGCCCGTGCCGTCGCCGGCCTCGCGCGTCGGCCCCGAGGCGACCTCGGCGGCCACGTAGCCCGGCACGCGGGCGTTGGGCCGCACCTGCACCACGTTGGGCGGCAGGATGGTGCCGCCTCGGAGCGTGCGCGAGACGGTGATCGCGTTCTCGGACGGGTAGAAGTTGAAGTCCTCCGCCCCGCGGTCGTAGGCCGTGACCGCGTAGTAGTACGTCTGCCCGTTGACGACGTCGGTGTCGGTCCAGGTGTGCGTCAGGCCCGTGTCGTCGCCGAGGTAGTACTGGATGCCGCTGACGGCGAGGTCCGAGAAGCCGCGGATGCCGTTGTCGAGGTCGAACTGCGCGACCGGCCGGCCGTTGCCGAGCGGCCCTGATCCGCGGCCGTCGAGGATGACCTGCGGGTCGAGGAAGTTGGGGTCGGTCGAGCGGTAGATCCGGTAGCCCTCGAAGTCGTTGAGGTTGGTCACCGGGTCGACGGCCCGCTCGGCGCGGGTGTCCCAGACGAGCGTCACCTGCCCGTCCTCGGCGAACGCCTGCACGGTCGGCTGCGGGGGCGGCGTCGCGAACTGGTAGTTGGCGTCGTAGATCGACTGCACCACCTCGACGTTGTCCTGGAGGTCCTCGAGGTTGGTGCCGTAGGCGAGCGCGAGGCTGAAGCGCTCGCGCCGGCCGAGGTCGAGCGTGAACGGCCCCGAGGCGAAGAGGAACCCGATGTTGTAGTTGTTGACGATCGTCGGGTCGAAGCGGACGCCCGGGTCGGGGTCCGAGAACTGCTCGTAGAGCCGCTCGGGCCACTCCTGCTCGTTCGAGAAGAACACGATGCCGTCGGTCTCGCCGGCGCCGCGGATGCGGTTGAGCTTGAAGCCGGTCAGCCCGATCTGGTCCGACTCGGTGATGTCAGTCTGGTCGAAGTTGGGCTCGCCGGCCGTGGGGATGCCGTCGCGCTCGCCGGTGTCGGGCTCGCCGGTCCCGAACGTGCGGTCGTCGGCGAAGACGCCGTCGGCGCCGGTGTCGGAGAACTCGGCCGTCCAGTCGAGGTCCTCGTCGCCGGTCCACCACACGCCGGCCACGAACGCCGGCCGCGTCTCGAGCGGGCCGTAGGTAGTCTCGAAGGCGACCATGTCGTAGCCGCGGGCGAGCATCTCGGCGCGGATCGTCTCGCGGCCCTCGACGCGGTCGCCGGGCCCGCCGTCGCGCATCTCGTCGGTGATGCCGTCGTTGTCGTTGTCGAGGCGGTCGGTGGCGTCGCCGGGCGTTTCGAGGTAGGCGTAGCCGAGGTAGCCGGTCGGCTCGCAGTTGGAGCGCAGGCTGACGCCGTTGCCGCGCTCGTCCCAGGTGTAGACCAGGTCGAGGTCGCGGCCCTCGACGTCCTGGATGAACCGCGCGTTGTCGTCGTCGCTCTCGGCCGTGCCGTCGCACGAGATCTGCGCGCCGCCCACGCCCGAGTCCATGTAGAGCCCGAAGATGATGTCGTCGTAGCGCGTCGTCGACTCGTTGACGATGTCGTAGTGCCAGAAGATGACGTCCTGGGCCTGCGGGTTGGCCCACTGGAAGCCTCGCACCTCGACGCGCAGCCCGAGGCCGCGGCGCGTGCGGTCGCGGCTGTCGGGAAAGAACGCGAAGGCGTCGTAGAGCTGGTCGTCCATGACGAAGTACGACTCCTGGTCGGCGTTGGGCCGCTTGCCGAAGAACCCGTTCCACGAGCCGCACCAGCCGGGGTCGTCGGCCACGTCGCGCTTGTCGTACCAGCAGTCGGCGGGGTCGGTCGACGGCGAGAGCATCCCGGCCGCGTTCGCGGCGCCGGGCCACGTCCGGAAGTCGTTCGAGAGGGCGACCGACCGGCCGGCGTTGATGGCCGGGTCGGGCTCGGCGAAGCCGGGCCGCGGCTCGAAGCGCATCACGCGCCCCGAGAGCGGGCTCCGGGCCTGGCGCTCGCGGTAGCCGGTGAGCATGACGTAGGCCTGCGTCCCGTTCTCCTGCGTCACGCGCGCCAGCACGTACGGCGTGATGCCGTCCGAGTAGTTGAGGCCCGAGCCCCGGGGCACCTCCACCGAGTGGAACACGCTCAGGTCGGGGTTGCCCTGGAAGTCGCCCACCATCCCGTAGTTGTAGAACAGCGTGCGGATGCGGTTGGCGTCGTGGACGCCCTGGCGCTCGAAGTCGATGCGCCCCCGGAACTCCGGCGGCGTGGTCGGGACGGGGATCTGAGCCTCGGCCCCCGAGGCGGACAGCAGGGTCGCAACGCCGAACAGCGCGAGCGCCACGAGGCGGCGCGTTGCGCTGTGGGCCGAGGCGACCCCCTCCCCCATCGGGTCGCTTCCACCGAGGCGGGACCCGCCAGGGCGGCGCAGCCACTCCATGCAACGTCGGCGCGACGGCCGGGCGGCGGATGGGTCCCCGCCTTCGCGGGGATGACGAAGAGCTTGCGTAGTCATCATGCTGATAGGACGTCCGCCTCGGGGGCCGGCACCAAGGGCGTTAGCGGCGGGCGGGCCGGGAGCCGCGCAGCGAGACGCCGATCTCGATCCGCCTCGGGGCCGCGAACCGGCCGGGGTTGGGGTCGAGCTGGCGCTGCGGGTTGAGGGTGTAGAACGGGCTGCCGGTGTCGGCGTAGACAAACCCGTTCTGGTAGTAGCTGTCGAACAGGTTGAAGACGCGCGCGAAGGCCGTCGCGCCGACGCCGCCGACGTTGAAGAACTTCTCGGCGCGGAGGTCGACGATGGCCGCGAAGTCCTTCCGCCCCGAGTTGGTCTCGAGCTGCGCCCCGAAGCCGGTCCCGATCGACGGCGTGTAGGGCTGGCCGGAGCCGAGGCGCAGGATGCCGGTGATGTTGTAGTTGTCGGGCGCCGACAGGATGGCGGTCGCATTCAGCGTGTGGCGCTGGTCCCAGTTGAACGGCACCTGCTGCGGGCGCGGGTCGCCGCCGGCGGCGGCGCGGTTGGCCGTCTCGCGCGGGTCGGAGGCGTTGCCGTCGGCGATCTGGAACGTGTAGTCGAGCGTCGTGGCGACCGGCCCCAGCCCGCGCTGGTCGAGCGACACCGTGAACCCGCGCACGCCCCCGAAGTCGACGTTCGTGAACCGGGCGTACTCGGCCGCCGTGTAGGTCTGCACGAACTCGGTCCCGAGCAGGTCGCGGATGTCCTTGTAGAACAGGCTCACGTCGAGCCCCACGAACCGGTTGACCTCGCTCTTGAAGCCGAACTCGTACTGGGCCGTGAACTCGGGCTTGAGATCCGGGTTGCCGAGCACGCCGAAGCTGATCGCGCCCGCCTGGAGGTCTTCCAGCACCGAGTAGTCGGCGTTGGAGAAGAGCTGCCCCAGCGCCGGGAGCTGGTAGAAGTGGCCGTACGAGAAGAACAGCGAGGCCCGGTCGAGGAACGGGAACGAGACCCCGAGGCGGGGCGCGAGCGCCCACTTCACCGACGTCTCGACGGGGACCGACTCGGGGGCGCCGTCGATCGAGTTGGCCGGGTTGGCGAGGTCGCTCGGGACGGTCCCGTTGGCGTCGAAGTACTCGAGCCGCAGGCCGGCCCGCACGCGCAGGTCGCCCCACTCGATCCGGTCCTGGATGAAGGCCGCGGCCTGGACGGGCTGGAAGTCGATCACCTCGGCGCCGAGCGTGTCGCGCACCACGCCGAGCTGCTGCACGCCGTCGATGACCACCTGGCGCACGGCGTCGGGCGTGCCGAACTCGATGTCGGAGGCCTGCACCTCGAAGCCGGCCTTGATCAGGTGCACGTTCGTGACCTGCGCCGTGACCGTGCCCTTGCCCACGTACGAGTTGGTCCGCTGGATGAACCGCCCGAGGTCGACCCCCTCGATGATAGCGCCATTCTCGTAGTTCTGGGTGCCCTGCGGCGGGCCGGGCGGGCCGTACGGCGAGTCGGCGGGGAGGGCGAACTGGGTGCCGGCGCCCTCGGGGTAGGTGCCGATGTCCTCGAAGGTGTAGTCGGCGAAGTCGAAGTAGTTCTGGCGGAAGGCCAGCTCGTAGAAGAGCGAGTTCGAGAGCGAGTGCTGGATGTCGAGCCCGTGGACGAGCGACACCTCGCGCTGCGTGCTCAGCCCGTCGGGGTTGAACCGGTAGGCGTAGTTGGCGCCGCGGCCCTCGCGGCTCGACCCGATGAGCTGGTAGTCGAGCTGCACGTTCGGGATCGAGCGGTTCGAGATCTTGCCCAGGTACGACCACCGCCGGTTGAAGCCGAGCGGCACGACCTCGCCGTCGCCGGTCGGGTTGACGCCCTCGGCCGAGCCGACGGTGATGCGCTGGAAGTCGCTCGAGTCGGTGGGCACGAACCGGCGGACGCCCGAGATCTGGCTCTCGCTCACGAACCGCTGACCGTTGACCAGGAACGTGGTGCCGGGCACGAACGGGACCGGCCCGCTGAGGCTGGCCTGGTAGTTCTGCCGCGAGCCGGGGCTGATCTCGCTGATGAACGGGATCTGGGCGACCGTGGCCGTCGAGTCGATGCCGCCGATGAACGTGCTCACCTCGGTCGAGTCGTTGCCGGGGCTCACGAAGTCGCCGCCGAAGACCTCGAACGAGGCCTCGTAGCGGCCCGGGTCGCCCGAGCGCAGCACGGCGTTGACGACGCCCGAGAGCGCCTGCCCGTACTCGGCGTCGAACGTGCCCGAGATGACCTGCACCTCTTGCAAGACGCTCCGGTCGAGCGTCAGCGTGGACGTGTTGTTGAACGGGTTGTTGACCGAGACGCCCTCGACCTGGAACTGGACCTCCCCGAGGCGGCCGCCGCGGAAGTGCCCGTTGACGACGCCGGCCTGGAGGTTGACCACGTCGTTAAGCTCCTGCACCGGCAGCGCGGCGATCTCGTCGCGGCTGATCGTGGCGACGGTGCTCGTCTGCGTCACGTCCACGAGCGGCTGCTCGGCCGTGACGATGACCTCCTCACCGGCGACCGTCTCCTCGACGAGGGTGACGTCGAGCTCGGTGGTCGTGTTGGAGGCGATGCGGACGCCCTCGAGCACCTGCGTCTGGTAGCCGATGCTGCTGAAGCGCACCGACACGGTGCCCGGCGGGATCCGCAGCACGTTGTACACGCCGTCGACGTCGGTCGCGGCGCCGAGGTCGGTGCCGACCACGAGCACGGTCGCGCCGATGAGCGGCTGGCCGCCGGGGTCGACCACGCGGCCGGACAGCTTGCCCGTCTGGGCGTCGGCGGCGGCCCCGAGGAGGGCGACGGCGGCGAGCAGCGCGGCCCCGAGGCGGCGCACGGTCACGAGGGTCCCTGAAGTCATGGCGTCGGAAGCCCCGAGGCGGACGCGGCGGCCCGCCTCGGGGGTCGGAGGAATCAGGGGGACGGGCACGGCGCCCGCCCCCCGGGGTCGGCGCTTACCGGGTGACGAGCATCCGGCCGCTCACGCTGGCCCCGTCGCGGGTGGCGACGCGGTAGACGTAGGCGCCCGCGCTCAGCGCGGAGGCGTCGATGGTCGCGGCCTGGCGGCCGGCGGCCTGGTCGCCCATCTCGACGGTCTGCACGAGGCGGCCGAGCACGTCGAACACCTCGACGGTGACGACGGTCGCGCGCGGCAGCTCGTAGCGGATGGTGGCCGTGCCGGCGGTCGGGTTCGGGAACGAGCCGAGGTCGCGCAGCGCGTCCGCCTCGGGGGCGGTGTCGGTGGACGTGACGAGCAGCGCGTCCGGGTCGAGGTAGCCCATGATGCTCGCGCCGTTGCTGCGCTCGCCCAACGACCACGTCCGCGTCGCGTAACTCTGGGCGTCTTCCTGGAGGGCGTCGCCGTCGAAGTAGTTGAGCGCGACCCAGATCGACTCGCCGCCGGCGTCGGCCGAGTAGCCGATCGAGGCCAGGTCGAGCGCCACCTCCATCTGGTAGCCCGTGTCGATGTCGCTCGGATCGGCCGCGGTCGACGCCCCCTTGAGCGAGACGGCGCCGACGATGTCGACCCCCTCCTCGACCTCTTCAGGGAGCGTGTTGTAGCGGATCGCGCCGGTCGAGTCGACCGAGAAGTCGAACCGGAGGCTCTCCGCCTGCAGGTTGCTGTTGGTGCTGTCTCGGGAGCGGATGAGGAGCCGGAAGCCGTCTCGTCCGCCCTCTCCGTCGATCCCGTTGACCGCCTGGTCGTCGGTGTCGAGACCGAGGAAGAGCCTCGAGCCCCGGTAGAACATCCTGATGCGGCCCTCGGTGGGGTCGAGGACGGTTTGGTCGTCGGGGTGGAAGTAGAGCGAGTAGTACGGCGAGAGGACGCCGGGCAGGCCCGCGTCGAGTTCGTCCGGCGTCGCCTGGTACTTGAATGTGAACTGAGGCTCGAGGGCGCCCCAGAGCTCCTCATCCAGGACCCCGTCGATCGTCGGGTCGGCAGCGGCGCCGAATCCGAGGGGGACGGTGAACTCAGGCTCGTCGTACGCCGGGGCCTCGCCCGACGACACGGTGACGCCCGGGTCTCCGGCGATGTAGGCCGCCCCGGCATCGCCACCCGTCATCGTGTTCAGCCACTGGCCCTGCCAGAACACGCGGTGCGTCGAGTACTGGCTGGCGTCGGTCGGCCAGTTGTAGTCCGCGTCTTGCATCGCGATCGTGAGTGGCATCCGCGACCTCTCCTGCGTGAGGTCCCACCCGAGCGAGTCGACGGCGATCATGAACTCCATCGTGTAGCCCGTGTCGTCGGTCGCCGTCGAGCCTCCGTTGAAGTCGTCGTTGGCGATGCCGTCGATGGAGTACGCGAACTCGACGCCCCCGAAGTCAATCGCCGTCGAGTCCGGGTCTGCGTAGGCCTCGTGGTTCCCGTTGACCTGGATGTAGAACAACGGCGGGATCTCCGGGAGCGGCTCGCCGGTCGCCGTCGTGTCGATCCCGTTGCCCCGGGTCCACCACGAGAAGGCGAACTCCTCCCGGGTGATCGCGAAGTAGTCGTCGAACGTCGAGAAGTCATCGGGCCGGTCGTTCCTGTCGATCAGCGTCATCCAGATGCCGTCGAAGTTCCAGAGGCCGGGCTGCCCGCCGATCGACTTGTCGTTGGCCTGCACGCCGACGTAGAGCTCGTTGCCCTTGCGGAGGAAGGAGACGGTGGCGTCGATGGGGTCGACGGGGTCTTCGAAGGCGTTCGGGTTCTGGCCGCCTTGGAAAAACTGCCCGCTTCCGGGGAATCCGAGGTTGGTGTCCCACTGGAACTGGATGGACTCGGCCTGGGCCCACTCGGGCTCGTCGAGGGCGCCGTCGACGGCGATGGACGCCGACCCGATGTCGCGTGCCCAGATGACGTCGGCGTCGTCGCCCGACGTCCGGTCGAGCTGCGCGAACGCAGGGGCCGCCACGAGGAGGCCGAGGGTGAGAAGAGTAGCCGTGCGTTTCATGGACGCGGAGGTGGTTGAGAGGGAGAGAGTAGCCGCCGAGGCGGCCGTGGGGGAACGAACAGGTCAGCCGCCCGCGCCGCAGGACGCGCGGACGACGAGGCGGGTGGGGAGCGTCACCGAGGCCGGCGCGCCCGCCTCGGGGGTTGCGACCGCGGCGAGGACCGCCTCGACGGCGCGGGCGCCCATCTCGTGGATGGGCACGTGGACCGACGTGAGGGCCGGCGTGACGTAGCGCGCGACCAGGATGTCGTCGAAGCCGGCGAGGGCGAGGTCGGCGGGCACGTCGAGACCTGCTTCACGGAAGGCCCGCAGCGCGCCGATCGCCATCGCGTCGTTGGCCGCGAAGACGGCGGTCGGGCGCGCGTCGAGAGCCGCGAGCGCCTGCCCGGCGGCGTACCCCGCCGCCTCGGTGAAGTCGCCCGCGATGACCAGGTCGGGGTCGGCGTCGAGGCCGCCCTCGGCGACCGCGCGGCGGTAGCCCGCGAGGCGGGCCTGCGCGTCGGCGTTGCCGGCGCCGCCGCGGATGTGGGCGATCCGGCGGTGGCCCTGCCGGGCGAGGTGCTCGACCATGGCGGCCGCCCCCGCCTCGTTGTCGATCGTGACCGTCGCGTGGCCGGCCACCTCGGCCCCGAGGAGGACGACCGGCAGGCCCGGCGGGAGGTTCGCCTCGAGGACCTCCGCCTCGATGTCGGGCGACATCACGACGAGCCCGTCGACGCGGCCGACCAGCGTGCGGAGCGCCGCGGTCAGCTCGTCGAGTCCGTCGTGGACCGACGACAGGAGCGTGTGGTAACGCCGCGCACGCACGGCGCCCTCGACGCCCCGGATCACCTCCGAGTAGAAGTCGCCGTAGAGGTTCGGGAGCAGCACGCCGACCGTCTCGGTCGTGCTCATGGTCAGGCTCCGAGCGGTCCCGTTGCGGACGTAGCGGAGCGCGCCGGCCGTCTCGAGGATGCGCGCGCGCGTGTCCTGCCCCACGGGCCCGCTGTCGTTGAGGACCCGCGAGACGGTCGCCACCGACACGCCGGCCTGCCGAGCAACGTCTCGCATGGTGACGGGCATAGCGGAAGCGCTACCGATCTGAGGCGACAAAAACGCCGTGAAAGGGCTTACACGGCGCACAATCGGCGGTGTAACCGATTACAGTCCCAACGTACCGCCGCTGCCTGCTCCTGTCAAGACCGGGATTTCCCTGGCCGCCCGAAGTGCCCTTCCCCGATGCGCTTCCAGACCTGGGCGATGCCCTCGCGGAACGCCGTCGCCCCGCCCTGCGACGGGTGGCGCACGTACACCGCCTCGGCGCCGACGGCCGCGAGTGCCGCCTCGGCCTTGCGCCCCACCGCGACCACCGCCTCGGGGTCGAGGGCGTCGACGACGCCGCGCAGGAGCTCGTGCCACGCCCGCGCCTCGCGCACGCCCGGCGTCCGGATCGTGAGCGGCTCGCCGGGCCGGTGCGGGTGGAGCGGCACCGTGTTCCACGTCCAGAACCGGCCCCAGTGCGGGAGCATGGCCGTCCAGTAGATCGACCCGCTATACTCGGTCACCGGCTCCCCCGAGGCGGCGAACTGCGCCGACGTCGGCGTGCCGCCCAAGGGGAACGCCGGGTCGAGGAGCTGGCGCTCGTTCGTGAACGGGACCCCCGAGAACCGGCAGCCCCACGGGCCGGGCGCCTCGGCGACGACCAGCATCTCGGGGCGGCCGGGCGTGGCGTCGAGGGCCGCGCGGAGGTTGGCCCGGCGGAGCGCCGCCGCCTCGGGGCCGTCGTGCGCGGGGTGGGCGTCGCGGTAGGGGTTGAAGAGGCGGTCGGTCGAGGGGGCGTCGAAGAGGTCGGCCTCGAAGAGTCGCCAGAGGGCGTCGCGCCAGTCAGGCATGGGGTTCGGGGTCGGGGTTCGGGGAAGCTGCCTCTGCCTCGGGGACGGCGCCACACCGAGGCGGAGATGGTCGCAGGGAGGGCTGAGTGGGGAAATGGGAACTGGGAAATGGGAACGGGCAGACGTGACCTGGGGCGTCGGCGCATGGCGAGTCGGCTGTCGGCTGTCGGCTGTCGGCGAAAAAGCTGCTGCCGCCTCGGGGCCGGCGCTCAGCCAAAGCGGAGGCCGTAAGGGCGTATTGCAATACGCCCCATACGCATCAGGTTAGCGCACATGCCTCCGGAGCCGTCAGCCGCTGCCACGTACTGGGGTGTCGTCTTCGGGTCTCCACCCCGCACCCCGCCCGCAGCACCCGCACGAGGA
>JBCCQJ010000070.1:0-16682 GCA_039024395.1 Bacteroidota bacterium
GACCTCCTCGACCCCGAGCGGCCGGTCGTGGTGTACGGCCGCTCGGGCGGACGGGCCGGGCGCGCCGCCGAGATCCTGGCGGGCCTCGGCTTCGGCCCCCTCGTCAACGCAGGCGGCTTCGCGGCGCTCGCCGACGCCGGCCTTCCGACGGCGTCTCCGTAACCCTCCCGGCCTCGAGCCCCGAGGCGGAGCCGGTGTACCTCCACTGCCGCTCGGGCACTCGCTCGGGGCAGGCGACCGGCACCCTGTACCGCCTCGGGGTGGAGGGCGCGGTGAACGCGGGCGGGGTCGGCGCCCCTGAAAACGCAGCGATCCGACGCCCGTCGAAGGCATCGGCTCGAGGCGGAGAGGGGGGGATTCGAACCCCCGGTACCCGTTTCCAGGCACGCCGCTTTAGCAAAGCGGTGGTTTCAGCCACTCACCCACCTCTCCGGTGCCGGCCGTGACCGGGCCGGGGCCGAGAAACTAGGACCGCCTCGGGGGCGGGGCAACCGGCCGCCGGGGAACTTCCCGTGAGCCCGACCGCATCGAGGGGCGGCCGAAGGCAACAGGAAGGATGGGTTTCGGTCTCCACCGGGGACGTAGGCCGTCGAGCGTGGGGACATGTCCGACGGTGTACGTCGTCGTTGGTTCTCTGTCCCACGCCCTACGACCCACGCACTTGTGACCGGGTCTAGGCCGCCGCCAGCGCCGCCCACGGCGCCTCGCTCGACGCAACCAGCGCCTCGGCGGCGTCGGGCCAGAGCGGGCGCGCGAACAGGAATCCCTGGCCGTAGGGGCAGCCCATCGCGCGGAGCGCGGCCAGGTGCGCCTCGGTCTCGATCCCCTCGGCCACGACCGACTTGTCGAGGATGCCGGCCAGCGACAGCACCGTCTCGACGAGCGCCCGGCTCCGCGGGTCCTTGTCGAGCTTCGTCACGAAGCTCCGGTCGATCTTGATCGTGTCGACCGGCAGGTTGTGGAGGATGCTCAGCGACGAGTAGCCCGTCCCGAAGTCGTCGACGCAGAACCGGACCCCGAGGCGGCGCATCGCGTCGAGCTCGACGGCCACCGCCTCGGCGTCGTCGACGAGCAGCGACTCGGTGATCTCGATGAACAGGCGCTCGGGGTCGATTCCGTGGCGATCCACGACCCCGCGCACCTCGTGGGTGTAGGCGGTGTCGAGGAGGTCGCGGCCCGAGCTGTTGACGCTGAGCATCAGCAGGCCCTCGTGGTCGTGGCTGGCCTTCCAGGCCGCCATCTGGCGGACCGCCTCGCGGAGCACCCACCGGTCGACCTCGACGACGTGGCCGCTCGCCTCGGCCGGCCCGATGAAGGCGTCGGGGGGGAGGAGCCCCAGCTCGGGGTGCTCCCACCGGACGAGCGCCTCGAACCCGGCCAGCGCCCCGCTCTCGAGGTGGACGATGGGCTGGTAGGCCAGCCGCAGCTCGCCGCGCGCGGCCGCCCCGTGGAGGTCCACCTCGAGGCGCATCCGCTGCGAGGCCGACCCGTGGCGGGCGGGGTCGAACTCGACCATCCGGCCCCGCCCCGAGGCCTTCGCGTCGTACATGGCGAGGTCGGCCTCGCGGAGCACCGCGTCGGGGTCGTCGTGGTCGGGGCGGACGCGCACGACGCCGACCGACGCCCCGGCGACGACCCGGCGGCCGTCGAGGTCGGCCGGCGCGTCCATCACGGCGAGGAGGCGCTCGGCGACCTCGGTCGCCTGCTCGAGGTCGGCCAGCCCGTCGAGCAGGATCGCGAACTCGTCGCCCCCGAGGCGGGCCACCAGGTCCGACGGGCGGACCGCCTCGGTAAGGCGGCGCGCGGTCTCTTTGAGGAGCAGGTCCCCGGCCGAGTGCCCGAACGTGTCGTTGACGACCTTGAGCCGGTCGAGGTCGACGAACAGGACCGCTGCCGCTGTGGGAGCTGCACGGGGCGCGCCGACGAGCACCACCTCCAGTCGCGCGGTGAACAGCGCCCGGTTGGCGAGGCCCGTCAGCGCGTCGTAGAGGGCCTGGTGGTAGAGGGCGTCTTCGAGCGCCTGCCGCTCGGTCACGTCGCGGACGAGCCCCAGGAACCCGATCGTCTCGCCCTGGCCGTTGCGGACCGGCGCCCCCACCGTCTCGCCCGGGAACACGGTCCCGTCGGCGCGCCGGTAGTCGACGATGTAGGGCTCGAAGCTGGTCGCCGCGTCAGCGTTGAAGCGGGCCTTGCCGGCCGCCGCGAACGCCTCGGGGTCGGCGTAGAGCATGCGTGTTGGCTGGCCGAGGACCGCCTCGGGGGCGAACCCGAAGAGCCGCTCGAAGGCGGGGTTCACGCGGACGATGCAGCGGTCGGTGTCGGCGTAGACCAGCGCGTCGGGGATGGCGCGCTGCACCAGCCCCAGCTCGGCGCCCCGACGATCGGCCCGGCGCTCGGCGTCGGCGTAGCGCGCGAAGGCGTCCTCGGTCTCGAGGAGCGCCCCCGCCCACTGCCCGGCCAGGCGCACGAGGTCGCGGTCGGCCGCCTCGAACGGCCGGCCCCGAGGCGACCCGGACGAGAAGCTCAGCGCGCCCACCACCTCGCCCCGCACACGGATCGGGACGCCGATGTAGGCCTCGAGCCCGACCACCTCGTAGCAGCGGTGCCCCCGGTGCTCGCTCTCGGCCATGTGCTCGATCGCCACCAGGTCGCCCGCCGCGAGCGTGAGGTCGCAGTAGGTGTCGGCCAGCGGCATCGCGTCGCCCGGCGCCATCGTCGTCCCCGAGGCGGCGTAGCCGGCGAGGCAGGTGTACACGCCGTCGGCGACCCGGGCGAGGAGCCCGCCGCCGAGCCCCAGCATCTCGGTCATCGCGACCAGGACCGCCTCGGCGCGGACCTCGAACGGCCCCTGGACGCCCGTGGCATCGAGGAGCCGGCGGAGGTGCTCGGCCTGCCTCTGCGCCCGGTGCTCCGACTCGACCTGCTCGGTCAGGTCCTCGGTCAGCATCACGATGCCCGCGATCTCGCCGTCGGCGCCGTGCCAGGGGCGCACCTCGTAGCGGAGCCACTGCGTCCGGCCGTCGGCACGCGGGAACGGCTCGAGGTCGGTCTGCACGACCTCGCCGGCGAGGCACCGCTGGTGGACCGCCTTCCAGTCGTCGCCGATCTCGGGGAAGACCTCGTAGTGGCTCCGGCCGGTGTAGTCGGCCTCGGGGTCGAGGCCGTAGTCGCGGACCCACCGGTCGCTGCACGCCAGGTAGCGGACCTCTCGGTCGAAGAGGGCCTGCGCCGAAGGCGCGCGGGCGACGAAGGTCCGGAGTTGATCCATAACGGTTTTACCCAAGCAATCCGCAGCGGCGAATGCCGGCGCAGGGGCGCCAAGGTATCTCCCGAACGCGCGCTTCGGGTGCCAGGGGCGCCCCCAAAACCGTCCGCTCAGAGTCTTCGCGGTTTGCCCTCGGATGCGCCTCGACGTCTGCATTCCTCCCGCCTCGGGGCGACGGGTCCGCCTTGACCTGCTGTTCCCGGACGCCGCTTTCCTCGGGGCGCTCTGCCCCGAGGCGGGAACGAAGGCGTCGGACGTGTGGCGCCGCCTCGGGGAGGAGGTTCGAGACGCCTGAGCCGATTTGGGCGGCGATCCCGGTTCTCCGGGTGTCACCACCCCTTTCTGCCATGGCAGACGCCCCCGACATCGACCTCCCCGACGACGCGCCCATCGAGGTGAAGACCGCCGACGACCTCGGGCTTACGTCCCGGCCCCGCCGCGGCGACCCGTGCTCCGACGAGGGGCGCTACACGTGCGGGTCGCTCAATCAGGTTCTGAAGTGCGAGAACGGCCGGTGGCGCTCGACGCCCCGGAGCTGCTGACGTCTGCTCTCCGCAGCGAACTGGCCGGAGGCCTCTTGTGTCTCCGGCTCTGAAGATCGCAGGCCCCGAGGTGGAGGTCACCGCCCGCACAGCCCGCCTTGGGGGCGCTGTCCGCACCGAGGCGGCTCAGGCGTCAGGTCGAGGCGACCCGCGGGCGGCGCGTCATCAGCACCACGGCCGTCACCACCGCCACCGCCGCGACCACGACCCGCGCGTCGAGCGCCTCGTCGGCGAGCCACCAGCCCAGGAGCACCGCCACGACAGGGTTCACGTAGGCGTACGTCGACACCTTCGCCGGCGTCGACACGCCGAGCAGCCAGACGTAGGCGCTGTACGCGATCAGGGAGCCAAAGACGATCAGGTAGGCCAGCGAGAGCACCGAGCGCACCGAGGCCTCGTCCAGCACCGGCCGCTCGCCGAGGCCCAGCCCGAGCGCCGTCAGGAGCACGCCGCCCACCAGCATCTGCATCGCCACGTTGAGCAGGGTATCGGGCGCCATCTCAGCCCCGCGCTGGTACACCGAGCCGGCCGACCAGCTCAGCGTCGCGCCCACGACAGCCACGGCGCCGACGAGATCCACCGGCTCGCTCCCCAGTTCGGACGGGCCGATCAGCACCGCCACCCCCGCCAGCCCGAATCCGAGCCCCACCGCCACCGAGGCGGTTGGCCACGCCCGCTCGCGAGCCGCGTCGATCAGGACCATCCACATCGGCAGCGTGGCGACCAGGAGCGCGGCGACGCCTGACGGGATCCGCTGGATGGCCCACGTCGTCGCGCCGATCCCGCCGACGAGCAGGAGCGTCCCGGCAATCGCGGCCGTCCGCCAGTGTACCGCCTCGGGGGGCGCCGCGCCGCGGAGCCGGACGATGGCGTACAGGAGGGCGCCCGCCACGACGAACCGGGTCCCGGCCATCGTAAACGGCGGGAGCGTCTCGACGGCGAACGCCGCCAGAACAGCCGGTACCGGGGGCGTGGGTCGCGTCATGGGGTCGGGCGGACGAGGCTCCGAGGCGGGAGCGTGAAGGGCGAGGTAGGCAACGTCCCCCGGAAAGTGGCTATCATCCAGATCCATTCTGGACTTTTTGACCAGACCACTTATGCCTCGGACTGCGCCTCCGGCTCTCGACCTCCCCCTCGCCCCGGACCCCGGCCCGGGTCCCACCTACGAGCGCCTGGCGAGCCGCCTGCGCGACCTCGTCCTGACCGGCCACCTCGCCTCGGGGCTCCGGCTGCCGGCCTCGCGCGTGCTGGCCCGCGACGTGGGCGTCTCGCGGACGACCGTCGAGGAGGCCTACGCCCGGCTCCTGGACGAGGGCTTCATCACGCGCCGCCAGGGCTCCGGCACGTTCGTCGCAGAGATCGACCTGGACCGGCCGACGCCGCTTCCCGCCTCGGGGGCCGCACCCCAGCAGGCTCGGCCTCTGCTGTCAGAGTGGGCCGAGCAGTGGGTCGAGCCTGCCGACGCGCCGTGGGTGCTCTGCACGAGTCCCTGCCGGGCCGACGAGGAGGCCGTCCCCATCGACACCTGGCGGCGGACGGCCGCGCGTGTGCTCCGCGACCAGGGTGACGCCCTGCTGGCCCCTCCCCCACCCGCTGGCCTTCCGGATCTCCGGCACGCCATCGCCGACCACCTCGCGTCGTTCCGCGGGCTCCGCTGCACCGCGGCTCAGGTCGTCGTCACCACGGGCACGCAGCAGGCGCTGGCCGTACTCGGACAGGTGGTCCTGAACGCCGGCGATGCGGTCTGGATGGAGGAACCGGGCTACGTCTTCGCCCGCGCCGCCCTCGCCAGTGTCGGCGCCGAGGTCGTTTCGGTCCCGGTCGACAGGGAGGGTCTCGACGTCGAGGCGGGGATGCACCGCGCCCCCCACGCGCGGCTGGCGTACGTGACCCCCTCGCACCAATTCCCGACGGGCGCGGTCATGAGCGTGGACCGGCGCCTCGCGCTTCTCCGCTGGGCAGAGGCGACGGGCGCGTGGATCGTCGAGGACGACTACGACAGCGAGTACCGTCACGACGGTCGCCCTCTCGCCCCCCTTCAGAGCATCGACGCCTCGGGGCGGGTGCTCTACGTGGGGACGTTCAACAAGTCGCTCTTTCCGGGCCTGCGGGTCGGCTACGCCGTCGTGCCGGAGGCGCTCGTGGGGCCGCTGGCGCAGGCGGTGCGCCTCCTCGGGGGCGGGCCGCCGCTCATCACCCAGGCGACGGTGGCCGCCATCGTCGCCGACGGCACCCTCGCCTCGCACCTCCGGCGGACCCGCCGCCTGTACCGGCAGCGCCGCGACGCCCTGGTCGAGGCGGTCGAGGCGGCGGCCATCCCAGGCGTCGACCTCGGCCCCACCGAGGCGGGCCTCCACGTCTGCCTCTGGCTCCCCCCCGGCCTCGACGACGCCGAGGCGGCGCAGGTCGTCGCCACAGACGGCATCGGCGCGACGGCCCTCTCGACGCACTCCGCACATTCAGCCACTCTTGCTCCTCGAGGCGGGTTGGTGGTCGGCTACGGCCGCGCCGACCCGCCGGCGCTTCGCGCGGCCATCAAGCGGCTCGCCCGGGTTTGCGCGGGGCAGGCACCGGCCTGAATGCGCGACTCCGAGAGCGCGCTCGCCTCTGGCCTCGTTCGCGTGCCCCGAGGCGGGGTCCGAGGCGGGCTCAGCCGCCGGTCGCCTGGCGCATCGCCTCGGCGCCGGACGAGATCTCGATGATCTCCGTCGTGATGGCCGCCTGCCGGGCGCGGTTGTAGGTCAGCTTGAGGTCCTTGAGCAGCTCGCCCGCGTTCGTGGTCGCGTTGTCCATCGCCACCATGCGCGCGCCCTGCTCCGAGGCGTTCGACTCGAGGAGCGCCCGCCAAAGCTGGTACTGGAGGTACTCCGGGATGAGGCGCTCCAGGAGCACCTCGGCCGAGGGCTCGAAGATGTACTCGACGTCGCCGTCGGCCTCGTCGCTGGTGTCGATCTCGTCCGACTCCTGCATGAGCGGCGTGAAGAACGTCTCGGCCGGGATCGGCAGGAGCTGCTCGGCCACGCGGTTCTGCGTGATCGTGTTCTTGAACTCGTTGTAGACCACCTCGACGAGGTCCCACTCGCCGCCGAGGTAGCCCTCGACGGCGCGGTCGACGATCTCGCCGGCGACGGGGAAGCGGAGGTCGTTGAACACGCCGCGGTAGTCGCCCACGAGGTGGAAGCCGCGCTTGCCGAAGTACTCGTGCGCCTTGCGGCCGACGGCCATGATCCGGAGCGTGCCGGCCTCCTGCTGCGGGCGGTAGCGCTCGGCGATCGTCGCCTCGGCCACCTTCAGCAGGTTCGCGTTGAAGGCGCCGGCGAGGCCGCGGTCGGACGTGACCACGATCAGGAGCGCGCTCTCGACCTCCTCGCGGGCCTGGAAGAGCGGGTGGCTCGTCACGTCGAGCCGCTGCCGCAGGTGCCCGATCATCTCGCGGATCTTGAACGCGTAGGGGCGCGTGGTGAAGATGCGCTCCTGCGCCCGGCGCAGCTTCGCCGCCGCCACCATCTTCATGGCGCGCGTGATCTGCTGGGTGTTCTTGACCGTGCCGATCCGGTCGCGGATGTCTCGAAGAGAGGCCATGCGTGGTTCGTTGTGCGTGGGACGTGGGGGGCAGCTCCCCCCACGCTCTACGTCCTACGGCCTAGGCCGCGTACTTGGCCGAGAGGTCCTTCGCCTCCTGCTCGAAGGCCGCGACCGCCTCGTCGGTGAGGCCGCCCGCGACCACCGAGGCGAGGGCGTCGGCGTGCTTGAGGCGCAGCGCCTCGCGGAAGTCGGCCTCGAAGGCGCGCACGTCGGCGACGGGCACGCCGTCGATGAGGCCCTTGCCGGCCACGTAGATGATCGCGATCTGCTCCTCGACCGGCACCGGCTCGTACTGGCCCTGCTTGAGGACCTCCACGAGGCGGGCGCCGCGGCTGAGCTGGCGCTGCGTGGCCGGGTCGAGGTCGGAGCCAAACTTGGCGAACGCCTCGAGGTTGCGGTACTGCGCCAGGTCGAGGCGGAGCGTGCCCGAGACCTTCTTCATCGCCTTCACCTGCGCGTTGCCGCCGACGCGCGACACCGAGATGCCGACGTTGATGGCCGGGCGCACGCCCGAGTTGAACAGGTTCGACTCGAGGAAGATCTGGCCGTCGGTGATCGAGATGACGTTGGTCGGGATGTAGGCCGAGACGTCGCCGGCCTGCGTCTCGATCACCGGCAGCGCCGTCAGCGAGCCGCCGCCCTTGACCCGGCCCGCGAGCGACGCGGGGAGGTCGTTCATGTCCTTCGCGATCGCGTCGTCGGCCGTGATCTTGGCCGCGCGCTCGAGGAGGCGGCTGTGGAGGTAGAACACGTCGCCGGGGTACGCCTCGCGGCCGGGCGGGCGGCGCAGCAGCAGCGACACCTCGCGGTAGGCGACGGCCTGCTTCGAGAGGTCGTCGTAGATGCAGAGCGCGTGGCGGCCCGTGTCGCGGAAGTACTCGCCGATGCAGGCGCCCGCGAACGGCGCGATGAACTGGAGCGGCGCCGGCGTCGAGGCGGGCGCGTTCACGATCACCGTGTACTCCATCGCCCCGTAGCGCTCGAGGGCGGCCTGGAGCGTCGCCACGGTCGAGGCCTTCTGGCCGATCGCGACGTAGATGCAGTAGACGGGTTTGTCGCCCGCCTCGTGGGTCCGCTTCTGGTTGAGGACGGCATCCACGAGGACGGCCGTCTTGCCCGTCTGGCGGTCGCCGATGACCAGCTCGCGCTGGCCGCGGCCGATCGGCACCATCGAGTCGATGGCCTTGATGCCCGTCTGGAGCGGCTCGGTGACCGGCTCGCGGTAGATCACGCCCGGCGCCTTGCGCTCGATCGGCATCTCGAACGTCTCGCCCGTGATCGGCCCCTTGCCGTCGAGCGGGTTGCCGAGCGGGTCGACCACGCGGCCCAGCATCCCCTCGCCGACCTTGATCGACGCGATGCGGCCCGAGCGGCGCGCCTCGTGGCCCTCCTTCACCGCCTCGGCGTCGCCGAAGAGGACCGCGCCGACGTTGTCCTCCTCGAGGTTGAGCACCATGCCGGTCACGCCGGAGGCGGGGAACTCGATCAGCTCGCCCGCCTGGACCTTCGAGAGGCCGTAGAGGCGGGCGATGCCGTCGCCGACCTGGAGGACGGTGCCGACCTCGTAGACGTCGGTCGAGGCGTCGAAGCCGCCCAGCTCCTCGCGGAGCACGGCGGTCACTTCATCGGGGCGGATCGCGGTGGCCATGGGTGTGGGGCGTAGTGCGTAGGTCGTGGGGCGGGGTCCTACGTCCCACGCCCGACGAACGAGAGTCTTCTAATTCAGGTTGATCGCGGCGCGCTCGGCGAGCTGGCCGCGGAGGAGGTCGAGCTGGTGCTTGACGCTCTGGTCGTAGACGACGTCCCCGAGGCGGACGACGAGCCCGCCGACCAGCGACGGGTCGACCGCGATGCGCATCCGCACCGTCTTGCCGGCGCGCGCCTCGAGGGCGCTCTTGAGGCGGTCCGCCTCGTCGGCGTCGAGCGGCTTCGCCGTGCGGACGTCGGCCTCGACCACGCCGTCGCGCTCGTCGCGGAGCTGGCGGTAGGCGTCGAGGATGTCCGGGATCTGCTCGTCGCGCTGCTTGGTGACGAGCAGGTCGAGGAACCGGAGGGCGAGATCCGACACCTGGCTTTCGAAGAGGCGCTTCAGGACGGCCTGCTTCTTGGCCTGCGGCACGACCGGGCTCGTGAGCGCCTGCCGCAGCTCGCGCGAGCCCTCGAGGGTCTCGGCCACGAGCGCCACGTCGGCGTCGACCGTGTCGAGCGATCCGGCGGACTGGGCCTCCTCGGTGAGGGCCTGGGCGTAGCGGCGGGCGACGGGGTCCATCGGGGGAGGGGGGAGGGGCCAGGAGCCAGGGGCAGAAGCGGTCTCCCGCTGGCCCCCTCCTGCTGGCCGCTGGCTAGTTCTTCGGCAGGTCCGTGATGAAGCGGTCGACGAGGGCGGCCTGCTCGGCGCCGTCGATCTCCTTCTGGAGGATCTTCTCGGCCGCGCCGACGGCCAGGGCGGCCACCTCGGCGCGCAGCTCCGAGAGGGCCTGCTGCTTCTGCGTCTCGATGTCGGCCTGGGCCGAGGCCTGCATCCGCGCGATGTCGGCCTTGGTCTTCTCGAGGTCGGCCGCGCGCTGGGCGTCGGCGGCCTCCTTGGCGTCGCGGAGGATGGTCTGCGCCTGGCGCTCGGCCTCGCGGCGGGCCGCCTCGTTGTCGGCCTGGAGCTGCTTCGCCTCGGCGAGGGCGCGCTCGGCGCGCGTCATCGACTCCTCGATGGTGGTCTCGCGCTCCTTGAGCCCGTTGATGATCACCGGGAAGGCGAACTTCGCGAGCACGAAGAACATCAGGCTGAAGGCCAGCCCGATCCAGACGATGAGGCCGGCGTTGTACGAGAGGAGGCCGCCGGCGGCGAGGATGAACGACATCGGTCCGAGAGCGAGGGTCCGGAGGACGGGAGGGGGTCCCGCCTCGGGGGCGATCCCCGAGGCGGGCGTGGGGCACGACGGGCGTTCCCCGGCGGCCTTAGGCCACGGCCATGAGGATGCAGACGACGAGGCCGAAGAACGTGGCGCCCTCGATCAGGGCGGCCGCGATGATCATCGACGTCCGGATGTCGCCGGCGGCCTCCGGCTGGCGGGCCGAGCCCTCGAGGGCGGCGGCGGCGAGGCGGCCGATGCCGAGGGCGGCACCGAGGACACAGAGGCCGGCACCGAGGCCGGCGGCGAGGTAGCCGAGTCCGAGGGGTTCCATAGCAGGAAGTGGGGTTGGGTGTGGTTGAGCGTGGAAGAGGGCGTCGTGCCCGGGGGGTGCGGCAGGCGCCGCGGCGGCGGGTGCCGCGAGTCGATCAGGAGGCGTTGAAGGCCAACGCGCCCTCGGTGCCGACCGTCCGCTCGCGCTCCTTCTTGTGGGGCGCGCCGTTGACGATCGGCGTGGACTGGTGGAGGGCCAGGTCGTGGGCGTCGAGCCCGTGGTCCTCGGAGTGGTCGTGGTCGTGCTCGTGCTCGGCAGCCGCCATCCCGATGAACAGCGCCGAGAGCAGCGTGAAGACGTAGGCCTGGATGAAGGCGACCAGCACCTTCAGGATGTAGACGCCCGCGGTGAGAAGCACCGACGGAATCGTGGTCAGCCATCCGGCTGTCGTGTTGATCCCTCCGATCAGGAAGATGAGCCCGATCAGGTTGAGGATCACGAGGTGCCCCGCGGCCATGTTGGCGAAGAGGCGGACGGCGAGCGCGAACGGCTTCGTGAACAGGCCCAGGATCTCGATCGGCACCAGGATCGGCTTCACGAACCACGGCACGCCGGGCGGCCACAGCACGTGGAGCCAGTAGTCCTTGGTGCCGGCGATCTGGGTGATGACGAACGTGAAAATGGCCAGCACGCCCGTCGTCATCACGTTGCCCGTCGCGGTGACGCCCCACGGGACGAGCCCAATCAGGTTGGCGACCAGGATGAAGAAGAACGCCGCGAGCAAGTACGGCAGGTACCGCTCGTACTTGGCGCCGATGTTGGGCTTGGCGATCTCGTCGCGGACGTAGACCACCATCGTCTCCATGAGATTCTGGAAGAGGCCCCGCGGCGCCGACGTCACCCCGACGCCGCGGCGGTACTTGCCGGCGAGCGGGAAGAAGAGCGCGAACACGATCGCGATCGCGAAGAGGGCCCAGACGAAGTGCCGCGTGATCGAGAGGTCGATCACGATCTCGGCGCCGTCGGCCGGCACCAGCTCCGACTTGTAGACCGGGAGTTCCTCGGCAGGCTCGGGCGCCGGCGCCACCATGTCGCCCTCCTCGACGAGAGCGTCGGCATTGGGGCCGGCGACGACGTAGTCGCCCGAGGCGACGGCCGCCTTCGAGGTGGGGTAGACGTCGAAGCGAAGGCCGCTCTCGCCGCGCACCACGAACAGCCGCGGGAGCTGGATCTTGCCGAAGGGCTCGTAGTCGAGGTAGTTGCCGTCGGCGGTGTGGCCCACCGCGTCGAGCTGGTCGCCCTCGGCGGCCTGCGCCGGGCCGGCGAGCACGGCGACGGCGGAGAGGACGAGGAGAGCGCGCGTGAGCGTCCGCATGGGTCTAGGCGTCGGCCGGGGGCGAGGAGGAGTCGGGCGTGCGGCCGAGGACGAACAGGACTTCGGCGACCATGCCGACGAGAAACACGACGCCGAGGCCGCCCACGAATCCGCCTCGGTGGACGGGCACCAGCATCAGCACGAGCGCCACCGCCGCGAGGAGGACCGCCAGCCGGCCCAGCATGCCGCCCAGGACCAGCGAGAGCGCGCGGTTGGGCGCCAGCGCCGTCGCCCGCGAGACCGTCCACACCGCCGCCGCCGCGTTCACCGCCCCGAGGAGGGCGCCGATCAGGAGGCTCGCGGAGAGGGTCATCGGGGGGCCGACGGGGACGGGTCGCTGCGGAAGGGCGCCAAGCTATACGGGCGCGCGCAGAGGCTCCCCCAAGGCGGGGTGAAGACGGCGGGAAGCGAAGCCGAAGCGCATGCCCGCCTCGGGGCGCGTCGCCCTACGACGATCCGCCGCCGGCGCCCTCGTTCGCCACGCGCACCACGAGCGCCACGATGCCGACCATGCCCAGCGCCGCCCCGGCGATCACGCCCCACGGCGAGGTATCCAGCCAGCGGTCGAACAGGATCCCGAGGCCGACGAAGAGCAGCATCGAGGCGGCGATCTGGAGGCCGAGCCCGATGTGCGGGCCGGCCGCACGCATCCCGTCGCCGTAGGCGTCGGTCGTGCTGCCGATCGTCACCTCGCGATTGCGGTAGGCCGCCGAGGGCGGCGCGACCGGATCCGCCTCGGGGTCGCGTGTCGGCTCCGCCGCCTCGGGGTCGTCGGACCATTTGGCCTCCCACGCGCGGTCGGCCTGTTCCCAGGCGTCGGGCGCCTCGGGCCATGCGTCGCCCGCGGCCTCCCCGAGGCGGTCCTCCCCGAGGCGGTCCTCGGCCATCAGGCGGTCTCCGGCGCGCGGCTCGACTCGGGCTTGCCCGAGGACGCGCTGCCCGAGGACGCGCTGCTCGGCGCGGCGGCGGTGGACGAGGCCGAGCGGGCGCCCGCCCCCGAGGCGCGGTCGGTGGCGCCCTTGCCCATCTGGCACTTGCCGTTGAACGTGGCGCCGTCCTCGATGATGAGCTTGGCCGTGCGGATGTCGCCCTCGACCACGGCCGAGCTTTTGAGCACGAGCCGCTCGCGGACGGTCACCTGGCCCTTGACCGTGCCCGCGATGTCGGCACTCGTCGAGATCACCTCGCCGTCGACCACGCCGCCCGACATGACCATCGTGCGGCCCTCGACCTCGACGTTGCCGTTGACCGTGCCCGAGATGTTGACGTTGCCCGACGAGCGGACGGTGCCCTCGACCGTCGTCGACGCGCCGACGATGTTGTGCTGCTCGGCGGGGTTGGTGGGGACGGACGGGGTCGTGCGCTGCTTCGCCATGGCGGGGGGGGTGGGTTGAGAGTCGGGCGCGGGGCCGTTGTCGGAGGAGGAGTCGGAGCGGAAGAGGGCCATGCCGGTGGGGGGTCAGACGGCTAGCGCGTCAGGAAGGCCGCGGGGTCCTGGGCCAGCCCGTCGCGCCACAGCTCGAAGTGAAGGTGCGGCCCCGAGGTGATCTCGCCGGTGTCGCCGCTGAGCGCGATCGTCTCCCGGGCACGGACCCGCTCGCCGACGCGCTTGACGAGGCGGCTGTTGTGCTTGTACACCGAAAGGTACCCGCCGGGGTGGTGCACGGCAATCGAGTGCCCGCCGTCGTGCGTCCAATCCGCGAACACGACGAAGCCCTCACCAAAAGATCGGACCGGCGTCCCCTCGGTCGCCGCGAGGTCGACGGCGAAGTGGCCCCGCTCGGCGCTGAAGCCCCGCGAGAAGACCCCGTCGACGGGCGGGAGCGCCGGCAGGCGGAGCCCGTCGAGGTACGTCGAGGCGGCCCGCGCATCACGGGCGAGGTCGTCGCGGGCCGGCCCGAGGGTGCGCATCGGGAGCGCCGGCTGGGTGTGGGCGGCGCGGCCGGCCTGGAGTGCGTCCAGGGCCTCGTCGGCCGGGGCCGTGTCGGTGAGGTCGGGGAGGACGAACGCCTCGGGGTCGAGCGTGCCGTCGCCCATCGCGTCGACGTCGCCGGTGATGATGGCCCGGAGCTGCTCGATCTGCTGGTACTGGAACGTCAGCGAGTCTTCGAGGGCCGCCGCCCGCATCGCGTTCGCCTCGGCGACGCCGCGCAGCTCGCCCGTCCCCGGCCCGGCCCAGAGCCCCCGCAGCGGCGTCAGGACGACGACGGCGACCAGCACCGCCGCCAGCCCGACGACCCCGATGATGGCGCCGTAGAGCGCCAGCCCGGGGCGGACCTCGTACTGGCGGGGCGCGCTCGTCGGGTCGGGCTCGAGCAGGATCACCGTCCGGGGGAGGCCCGGGCGAGAGAAGAGATCGCGGAAGAAGTCGGTCACAGGAGCGCGGCCACGAGTGCGCGAACGAAACGGCCTCCGGCGTCTGTTTCGCTGCATCTGCATACGAACAGAAAAGGCGACTTCTAACTTAGCCGGCTCAACTCCTGCCACGGGCTCTGCTCCCGTGAAACCCGCCCGAGTCCTCCCGCTCGGCCTCCGCCGGCCCCCTCATGCCCCAGCACAAGTCTGCCGCCAAGCGCGTGCGCCAGGACGCCAAGCGTCGCCTCCGCAACCGCTACCAGAAGCTCCGCGTCCGCACCATGATCAAGGACCTGCGTGCCGAGACCGACCCCACCGAGGCGGCGACAAAGCTCAACGCGATCAAGGCCCAGCTCGACCGGCTCGCGGGCAAGCGCGTGCTGCACCCCAACAAGGCCGCCAACACGAAGAGCCAGCTCGAGCGCTTCGTGCAGACGCTCGGCTAGGGCGCCGTCCGGCCCGGGCGGCGGCCGGCCTGGACGGCGGCGCGCCCCCGGAACCCTCCCGGGCGCGTGCTTGTTGTTCGGCCATCCCATCTACCTCCTCATCCCCCTCTGCCTGTCGCGGATACCGGTCCTGGTTCCCTCCAGACGTCCGTGTGCCCAATCTCAGGACAACCTCAGGACATCGGGCGGCGCTGTGCCTGCACGGAAACCCCCCGTCCTGTACCATAGGCAGTGTGTAGGTCGGTAGGCGGGCCGAGTGCCCACCATGACGACTCTCGGCTTCGCTCTTCACGCCGGCTCCCCGGTGCTCCGCATCCCACACTCACCTCCCCCCTCTCCATGACCCAGTCACGACTGGAGAAGACCATGCCTCAACGTCTCTCTACGCTTCTCATCTGGGGCGCGATGTTCCTGATCGCCTCGGCGGCGCAGGCCCAGACCGTCCGCCCCTCGAACTCCGTCTACCTCCTTCTCCGCGGTGGCGCCTCCGGCTACTACGGCGACGTCGACGGCGACCCCGACGGCAACCCCGACGGCGCAGACATCCAGCCTACGGCCGGCTTCTCGAGCCCCGGGTTCGCCGTCGGCGGCGAGCTGGGCTACCTCTTCAACGAGAACCTCTCGTTCGGCCTGGCGGGTCTCTACCAGACCGACCCCGACCTCTCCGAGATCGACGGCGTCGAGGATGCGCCCGGCTTCAGCGACTCGGCGATCCAGATCCAGGCCCTCTTCCGCTACATGCCGTTCGACGCGGCCCGCATCAGCCCGTTCGTCGAGCTGGGCGGTGCCTTCGTGCTCGGCAACGGCGAGGAGTCGGGCCGCGACCCGGACGCGCCGGAAGACGACAGCAGCGTCTACGGCTACGGCCCGGTCCTCGGCCTCGGCGTCGACATCGCGCTGAGCCCGCAGTTCTCGCTCTTCCTCGGCGGCCAGTCGACGCTGGTCTTCCCGGACGTCGCGACGGACAACTTCGACCGCTCGTCGTTCGGCCTCGGGTCGGACAACGCCGACTTCGACATCCTCGCCCACCTCGGGGGCGGCCTCAAGTACGCCTTCCGCCCGCCGTTCATCGCGGCTGAAATCGCGAGCCTCGAGTGCCCGGCCGAACTGGTGGCCGGCGAGACCGGCTCGTTCATGGTCATGACCAACGAGGACGCGACGCAGCCCGTCGAGACGACGTGGCAGTGGGGCGACGGCACGACCGGCTCCGGCATGACGGCCTCGCACGCCTTCAGCGCCCCGGGCACCTACACGGTGACTGCGATGGTGATGAACCAGGGCGGCGAGGACTCCGAGTCCTGCCTCGTCACGGTCGTCCAGCCCGAGCCGACGCTCGCCGGCTGCCGCGCGACCCCGTCGACCGTCGATCCGGGCGGCCAGGTGACCGTCAACGCCACGGCGACCGACGCCGACGAGATCACCGTCGACTTCGGCGACGGCACGACGGCGTCCACGCTGCCGGCCCGCCACGCCTACGCCGACGCCGGCGACTACACGGTGACGATCACCGTCTCCAACTCGTCGGGCGAGGACTCGTGCACGATCCCGGTGACCGTCCAGGACACGTTCTGCGCCGACATCACGGAGCTGAACCCGGTGTTCTTCGGCTACGGCGCCTCGACGCTGACCGCCGACGCGCGCACGCGCCTCGACGAGAACCTCGAGATCCTCCGCCGCTGCCCGGACATCAACGTCCAGATCGTGGCCTTCTCTGACGGTGTGGAGCCGGGTGACGCGATGCGCCTCTCGCAGAGCCGCGCCGACGCGGTGATGCAGTACTACGTCTCGGAGGGCATCGACCAGAGCCGCATCATGGCCGAGGGCCGTGGCGTGGATCCGGCCGCCACCCCGAAGGAGGACCCGGGACCGGGCGACAGCCGCGCCCGCCGCGCGGAGTCCATCCCGATGCGCTAGCGCCTCGGAGCCCGCGTCCTTCGGGGCGCGGGCCCTGAGCCCTCCGCTCGATTCCAGGGCGGCTCGCCACCGAGGCGGGC
>JBCCQJ010000071.1:0-16544 GCA_039024395.1 Bacteroidota bacterium
AAAGCCACAGGGAACCCATTGACTTCTGCGTGCACTGTGAATGACTTTTTCTCGTCTCCATCATACTTGATCGGAGAATGGTCTTTAGAACTCCACACCGCTTCATGAGCGTCTGCTATGGAGTTCACCACTTGAATAACATCAAATCTCGCTGCCCCCTCGTGCTCACGTCCCTTCGTCCTCGACTCGCCTTCTCCCGCCTCGGGAAGGCCGCCCTCTGCACACTGGCGTGATGGAGACCCGCCGACGAGGACCCGTCCTCCGCGCCCGCCGCGCGGCCGACCCGTTTGGGGTGCGCAGCCGCCGCGCCCGCGCCGCCGTCCCGAACTTCTTCACCCTGATGAACCTGCTGGCCGGGTTCTTCTCGCTCATCCAGACGGCGGCGGGCAATCTCGAGGCGGCGGCGTGGCTGGTGGTCCTGGCCGCCTTCTTCGACGTCCTCGACGGCCTGATGGCCCGCCTCGTGGGGGTCTCGGGCGACTTCGGGGTCGAGCTGGACTCGCTGAGCGACGTCGTCTCGTTCGGCGTCGCGCCGAGCTTTCTGCTCTACCAGTTCGGTCTCGACCAGCTCGGGCCGATGTGGGGCGGCCTGCTGGCGAGCCTGCCGGCGCTCTTCGGCGCGGTGCGGCTCGCCAAGTTCAACTCGATCACCGATGCCGGCGCAAAGTCGAACGAGTTCGTCGGGCTCCCGATTCCGGCGCAGGCCGGCGCCGTCGTCGTGTTCATCCTCGCCTCGGTGGACCTGGCGTGGTTCGACGTGCTGGCCCGGCCGCAGATCTCGGTCCTTGTCATCGTCGTCGTCCTCCTCTCGGCACTGATGGTGATGCCGATCCAGTTTCCGGCCCTCCCGCACCCGACGCGCTCGAACCTGCGGACGTACCGGATTCGCTACCTGTTCTTCCTGCTCGGCATCCTGCTCGGCATCCTGTTCCAGGAGTACGGACTGCTGGTCGCGGCGGTCGTGTACCTGGGGTGGGGAATCGGCGGGGCGCTCCTGTGGGCCGTCCGCGTGGCGACCGAGGACCCCGAGACGGCCGACCCCGAGGCGGTCCCGACGCCCGCCTCGGAGGCGTAGCTTCGGCACTCCCCACGCCCGCTCCGATGTTCACCGCCCACGTCCGCGTCACGCTCCGCCCGTCGATCCTCGACCCCGAGGGGAAGGCGATCCGCAACGCGCTCCACGACCTCGGGATGCCGTCCGTCGCCGACGTGCGGACGGGCACGTTCGTCGAGATGCAGGTCGACGCGCCGAGCGCCGAGGCGGCGGAGGCGACGGTCCGCCAGGCGTGCGAGAAGCTGCTCGCCAACCCGGTGACGGAGGACTTCGAGATCGTGGCCCTCGTCCCCGAGGAGGGCGTGCCGGCGGGCTCGTGAGGGGTCCCGCCTCGGGACCGCCCGTCGAGACGCCGGACGTTGCGCCGGTCGTCGAGGACGACGTCGACGTGGTCGTCGACACGCCGTGGCGGGTGATCCTCTACGACGACGACATCCACACGTTCGACGAGGTGATCGTGCAGCTCGTGAAGGCGACCGGGTGCTCGGCGCAGCAGGCCGAGAAGCACGCGTGGACGGTCCACACGACAGGCAAGGACACGGTGTACCAGGGCGAGTTCTTCGAGTGCTTCCGCGTGCAGGGGGTGCTGCGCGAGATCCAGCTCGTGACCGAGATCGAGGGCTGACTGCCTCGGGGCGGCGTGTATCCGGCACAGGAGTGCGCCAACGTAGGGCGGCACGAATCTCGTTGTCACACAACTAGGCGACGGGTAGGTTGCGGGCGATATCTGACTTCTAGAGACAGTAGAGCAGTGGTTCAGTGCACCAGTGGGTCAGAAGTACCCGTTTCCTGATCGTCGTGACGAGTTTTGGCGAGATGGGTGTACCGCACCTCAGCGCAATCCACTCTACGTCCGGGGCTACAGCGCCACTCGGTAGAAATGATCCTGACGGTCATCCCGACCGGAGCGAAGCGGAGTGGAGGGATCTCGACGCCTGCCCCCAACGTGTCGAGATCCCTAGACAAGTTGGCTTCGCCGACCTTGCGGTTCGGGATGACTCCGATTTCAGGGCGTGCCCAGTTCAAGTGAGTTGCGCTGTATCCAGCCTTGAATCCATCTACTATTTTCCAGGCAATCGATGAGTACCTCCCAGACGTCAAGAGTTGCCACGCTGGGGCACGCATTGGTTGCTGTGCTGTTCGTGGCAATGGCTGCACTTCAGCTGAATGACCCGGATCCGCTTCTTTGGTTCGTTGTGTATCTCGCAATCGCCACAATGCCAGCGGCAAGGATCTTTGGCTACAAGCTCCCGACTTTGTTTTGGGGAACAGTTGGGATGGCAATCGCCTGCTTGCTGGCCTCGGCGAATGGCTTTGTTGACTATGTGTATTCGGGCGATTGGGGTTCAGTGGGAGAAGAGATGTCTGCTGAAAAGCCGTACATCGAGCCAGCTCGGGAATTTCTCGGAGTCGCCATTGGAGCCGTGTGTCTGTTCTTCTACCGCGCCTGGCATCGGCGGCCAAGCGACGCCTAGCGGCGCGTTGAACCGGACCCGCTACTCCCCACGACCGTGCGCGGAGCGGTACACGCAGGGGTGGTACCAGACCTCCCTGCCCGCCAGACATTCTCCGTCCGCGAGGTGGCAAGCGATCCTGCCGGTCGCCTCGGTGACCGCCCCCGAGGCGGCGACTGCATCGGCAGGTCGTTCGGGCGTTGCGTCGCGTGCTCCGCGCCGGCCTCGTTGAGTGACGGGCCCAGGCCGCTCTTGAACGCTCGCCTGCTCCCCAGGAGACGCCCGAGCGAGTCCGCGCCGCGGTACGTCTGGCCCCGCTGAGGCCCTGGCGATGCGACACCGAGGCGCACGGAACCCCAAGGCCCCCTCGGTGTTTAGTGCTATACAATGACGCGTCGCTCTCTTTCCGTCCGTACCTGGCTCCGCCTCGTTCGCGTTGCCCAGAAGATGGGCCGCGCAGCCGAGGGGCCGCTCACCGACCTCGACCTCACGGCCGGCCAGTTCGCCGTGCTCGCGGCTGCCGGCGCGGCCGAGGGAGCCCTCCAGGATGATCTGGCCGACCGGCTCGCGACGACCAAGGGGAACGTGAGCCAGCTTCTCTCCAAGCTCGAAGCCAAGGGGTACGTCCGCCGCGTGCCCGACGGGCGCACGAAGGCCGTCCACCTCACGCCGGACGGCCGCGCCCTGCTGGAGCGCGAGATGCCGGCCCACGACGCGTTCATCGAGGAGCGGCTCTCGGCCCTGTCCGCTGCCGACCTCGACCACCTTCACGACCTCCTCGCCCGGCTCGACCGGAGCCTCGGCTAGTCCCCGTGTGGCGACCTGACCGTAGCCCTCTAAGCCCAAGGGTTCATTACTAAACACTCAATCCCATGAAGCTCTCGCTCTCCATCCTCATCGGCGCTCTCTGTGCCGCGGCCATCAACGGCCTTCTCTTCGTTGCCGCCTCCGCGCTCGGCGCGTTCGCCCCTGACGTGATCGCCGTCGCGGCCGGGCAACCTCTCGCGCTCCCACCTGTCATCGTGGCGAGCGTCGCCGGCGTGGTCGGGGCCGGGCTCCTTCGGGCCGTGCTCGGCGTCGTCTTTCGGCGGTCGCGGGCACGCTGGGTGTTTTTCGGCATCTCGTCCGTCATCCTCGTTCTTTCGTTCGTGACTCCGCTCGTTGGACTCGCAGGAGCGGGGCTCGCGGAAGTGTTGGTCCTCGAGCTGATGCACGTTCAGACGTTCCTGGCGGCCGTCGTGGCCGTCGAGCGTGGGACGCAACCCTCGTGGGGATGGGGACGCGAGCCTTACGCCGAGCGTGAGGCCCCTGAAACGAAAGCAGCCCTCGTCACGGGGGCGACGGGTGGAATCGGGGCTGAGGTTGCCACCCAACTCGCCGCGCGGGGCTGGCGCATCGTCGGGCTCGGCCGGAGTGAGACGAAAGCGCGTGCCGTCGAAGCTCGTGCCGAGGGGCTGCCGGGCCAGGTCACCGTGCTCACCGGCGACCTCTCGCTCGTGGCCGAGGCGGATCGGCTGGCGGCAGAGGCCCGCGCGTTCGCGGGGCCGGGCGGATTCTCGACCGTCGTCCACGCGGTCGGCACGCTCAAGCCAAAGTCGCAGCCGACGTCTGAAGGGATCGACGAGAACATCTCCACGTCGTGGCTCTCGCGCGTCGCCACGACCGAGAGGGTCGCTCTCGCAGACGGAGCCCGCGTCGTCAACGTCGCCGCAGCCGAGAGCGGTCGGCTCCCGAACCGGTTCAAAGCGGTCCCATCCGGGCTGGCGGACCTGGGTGCCGACATGGCTGCGCATGGGCAGGCCCAGCTCTTCAACGACCTCTGGGCGGCAGGGCTCGCCCGGCGCGGTGTCTCGGCGTGGGGCTACGGACCGGGGGCCGTGGACACCGAGATCCGGAGGGAGCTGCCCCCGTTCGTGCGTCGTCTCATGCGTCCTCTGTTCTGGTCCGAGACCCGCCCTCCCGAAGACGCCGCTGCCGACATCGTCCGGCTGCTTCTCGACCGCTCGCTCTCGGCATCCGGGTTCGCCAGCCGGACCGGGCCCTTCGACCATGACCCCTTCATCCATGATGAGGCAAACCAAGAGGCCGTACGGCGGCTCGCAGAAGGGCTCTTGTCACAGGCGCGAGACGGGAGCCACCGAGCATCGCAACCGGCCTGAACCAGACCCGCGCCTCCTCGCCTTCGTTGACGCCAGACCCCTGCTGATGTCGTCGACAGGAAGCGACGCGGCAGCGATAACTGACATCGCTCCGCCACGTGTCAACCAAGTCCCCGCCTCGGTGACCCGCCCCGAGGCGGCGACCGCATCAGGGAGGAAAGGCTTTTCGGTAGCTTCGTCCGATGAAAGTCCGCGACGCGCTCAAGCTGGTCAAGAAGGACGGGTGGTACCTCGCTCGAACTCGAGGGAGCCATCGTCAGTTCAAGCACGACGAGAAGCCGGGGCTCGTTACCATCCCTGGCAAGCCGGGCGACGACCTTGCGCCGGGGACCTACAACAGCATTCTCAAGCAAGCCGGTCTGAAGGGATGAAGTACCTCGTTGTGATCGAGCCGACCGAGACCGGGTTCTCGGCCTACTCTCCGGATCTGCCAGGCTGCGTGGCGACGGGCTCCACCGAGGCGGACGTGGAGCGGGAGATGAAAGAGGCGATGGCGTTCCACCTCGAGGGGCTCGCGCTCGAAGGGTACCCGATCCCTGAGCCGTCCACGCGCTCGGCCTACCTCGAAGTCGCGAGCGCGGCGTAGCCCTCGACTGCGAAACAACCGAGCCCAGACTGCGCTGAGCCCCACCTCGGGGACCGGCCCCGAGGCGGCTACCGCATCAGCAGGTAGTTCAGCTTCAGCAGCACCGTGTTGCGCGGGAAGACCTCGAACGTGTCCGCGATCTGCTGGCCCGTCCCTGTCTCGAAGGGCGACGGCCCGAGGTCGTTCGCCAGGAAGTCCTCCTCGAAGATCCGGTCGTCGCGGCTCTGGCTGACGACCACGAACAGCGTCGAGCCCGGCCGGTACTCCCACCGCAGGACCGCGTTCGCCAGGAACGAGGCGAACGAGAAGTCGCGCCGCTTGGGGTAGGCACCCACGTCGCGGAACGTCTCGGGGCCCGTGAGGACGCGGAAGTCCTGGAAGCGCCCGTGCGCGGCGAAGAGCTGGCCGAAGAGCTGGAGCGAGAGCGTCGGCCCGAAGATGACCTGGCCGCGCGCTGTCAGGTCGGCCTCGCGCGTGTCGCGGGTGCCGAAGAGGGGCACGTAGTAGGCCGTCGCATCCGAGACGCCGGTCTCCGCCTCGGTGTAGGGCGCCAGCCCGTCGACGAGCGCCGCGTCGACATCGAGGCGGACGAGGTCGTCGTCGCCGAACGCCTCGGGGGCGTCCGCCTCGGCGACGCCGAAGAGGGCGCCGTCGCGGAGGAACAGCGGCTCGTTGGCCGCCCAGGCGCGCTCGGCGATGCCCCACCCGATGCCCGCCTCGACGTCGAAGCCCACGCGGTCGCTGACCGTCCACTCGACCTCCACGCCGGTCCGCACGCCCGCGCCGCCGTCCTCGGCCAGCCGCCCGCCGACGCCGGCCCCGAGGCGGAACGGCCGCCGCTGGTCCGAGTCGAGGCCGATGTTGCCGCCGACCGAGAGCAGGTTGGCGACCGGCCCCAGGCCGCGCGTCTCGCGCACGTCGAGCCCGCCGATGCCCTCGACCTCGAAGAACAGGTCGAGCTCCTCGAAGCCCCGGAACTGTCCGCCCGAGAACGTGAAGAGCGAGAGCCCGCGGTTGGCGCCGTCCGAGAGCTGCCACGTCTGCGTCAGGAAGCCGGCCGTGCGGAACCGCCGGAACGGCCCGACGGGCTCGCCCTCGTTGAGCAGGTAGCGCACGCCGCCGCGGGCCTGCGCGAGGTCGGTCTGGCGGAACTGGCCGAGGTCGTTGAGGCGGAACCCCTCGGTGTAGGCGCGCAGTCCGAAGCCGGGCAGGAGGTAGCCCTCGACGCGGTCGAAGCCGACGTAGGTGGCCGAGCCCACCTCGGTGGCGCCTCCGGCACGGCGGAGCGTGCCGGCCGTCGTGCCCTCGAACTGCCACGTCCCGCCGAGCGTGCGGATGGCCCAGTCGGCCGCGCCGGCGGCCGTCGTGACGCCCTCGTCCAGGGTCCCAAACGCCGAGTACGCAGTCAGGCCGCCGCCGATGTAGCTCTGTCCGGGAAACTCCTGCTTGACGCGCCCGGCGGCGTAGAGCCGCGCCGGGTCGAACGAATCGCCGGTCAGGCTGCCGAGGGCGCCGAACGAGAGGCCGCCCGGCGTGCGGCCGGTGAGCTTGGTCGCCGCGATGATGGGCGACTCCGACCCGATGCGACGCGTGTAGAGCAGCCGGCCGTCGCGGCGGCTGCCGATCGTGACGTCGAAGATCTGGGTGCCCTCGACGAAGAACGGCCGGCGCTCCCCGAGGACGACCTCGAACGTCGAGAGGTTGAGCTGGGCCGGGTCGGCCTCGACCTGCCCGAAGTCGGGGTTGACGGTGGCGTCGAGAATGACGTTCGACGAGAGGCCTACCTTGACGTCGGCGCCGAGGTTGCCGTCGAGGTCGTTGACGCCGCTGCCCGGAATGGCGTCGCTCTCGAACCGCTCGAAGCCGCCAAGCGTGTACGGGCGGGCCTCGAGGACGGGCCGGGGCCGCAGCCCGCCGACGCCGTCGAGGCGGCCGAAGAGGCGCACGAAGCCGCCCTCGGCCTCGGCACGGGTGACGGGGGCCCAGAACGCCTCCTCGCCGCGCGCCGGCGTGATCCGCTGAAACTGGACGCCCCACGCGTCGGTCTGCTCCGAGAACCGGAGCTGCGAGTACGGGATGCTCAGCTCGGCCGTCCACCCGTCCGGCCCGACCGTCACGGCCGACGACCAGACGGCGTCCCACGAGTCGTCGTCACCGTCGCCCTCGAAGATCGCGTCCACCTGGACGCCGGCCGCGGTGACGCCGAAGACGTAGGCCGTCCGGTCGTCGTCGTAGCTGTCGAAGGCGACGAAGAAGGCGTCGGCGCCGCCGGTGTCGTCGCGGCGGCTGAGGAACTGGCGGATCGCGCCCAGGTCGTCGGTGAGCATCCGCGCGCCGACGACGATGCCGGCCGGCGTGCGCAGCACGCGCACCTCGGTCAGATCCGAGGCAGGCAGCCCCTCGTCGGGCTCGAACTGGACGAAGCCGGTCGCCACCTCGGCGTCGGCCCAGGCCGCCTCGGTGAGGGCGCCGTCGACGGTCACGCTCTCCGCCTCGACGACCTCCAGCGAGAGCGGGGTGGGGTCGTCGGTGCCGGGCGCGTTGCCGGGGGCGGCGAGCGCGACGACGAGGAGAAGCGTGGAGAGGGGCATGCGAGCCGGGGAGATGCGACCTCGAAAATCGGCGGTGCTACGTTCCACACAAGCGCCGAGTCCCGTTTTCGTGTCAACTCCCGACGTATTCCAGACGCTCGCGGCTTCCTCGGCCGCCGAGCCGCCCAAGACGAAGGGCTCGCGGTTCCTCGGCGAGGCGGTCCCGGTTGGCCCCGAGGCGGCGTGGCGCGAGCGCCTGGCGGAGGTGCGCAGACGCGAGCACGCGGCGACGCACCACGTCTGGGCCGTCCGCCTCGGGGCCGAGGGGCAGGGGCGGTCGAGCGACGACGGCGAGCCGAGCGGGTCGGCCGGCGTGCCCGTCCTCCGCGAGATCGAGGGCCGCGGGCTGACCGACGTGCTGGTCGTGGTCACCCGGTACTACGGCGGCACCAAGCTCGGCGTGGGCGGCCTGATGCGGGCCTACGCCGAGGCGGCCGGCGCGGCGCTCGACGCCGGCCGCGTCCGCGAGGTGGTGGTGCGCGTGCCCGTGCGCCTCCGGTTCGCGTTTGCCGACACGTCGCCGGCCATGCGCCTGCTCGACGTGTTCGACGCCGTCGTGGCCGGCCAGACGCACACCGCCTCGGGGACGGAACTGAACCTCCAGGTGCGACGCTCCGAGGCGGACGCCCTTCGCGCGGCGTTCGTCGAGGCGACCGCCGGGCGGGGGGAGGTGGTCGAGGCCGGACCCTGACGCGCACCTCTACCGGACGACCACACCGAGGCGGGCGTCAGACGCCCAGCGTGCACGCCTCGTCGGCGACGACGTAGGGCCAGCCGTCGTCGTCGAAGGCGAGCGGACGCGTGGCCGATTTGGCGCGTCCCTCGTCCTCGCCGTCGTAGAAGTGGAACGAGAGGCAGAGGGGGCCGTCCTCCTTCGTCGCGGGCTGGAAGAGCCCCGTGTGCCCCGGCCCGATGAAGCGTGTGTCCCCCCGCAGGCCCGCGAGCACGGACCGGCCGGGGAAGACCTCGGTGTTGGGGCCGTCGCGGTTCTCGTAGCGGCCCATGAAGCTGCGCCCCCGGTCGTCGACGTACGGGCCGTAGATCGAGCGCGAGCGCCCGACGACGATCTCGTACGTGCTCTCGAGGCCGCTGCAGCACCCGCCGAGGTTGAGGAAGAGGTAGTAGTAGCCGTCGCGGTAGAGGCTGTAGGCCCCCTCGCCGAACGTCGCGATGGGATGGATGGACGGATGACCGCCCTCGGGGTAGTAGCCGGGTTCGTCTGCGCCGAAGCCCACGATGCGGCCCGTGGCTTCGTCCAGGTCGGCGATGGCGATGACGTTCCTCTGCGCCGGATCCCAGGAGCCGAAGGTGAGGTAGCGCTGGCCGTCGGCGGCGTCCCAGACCTGTGCATCGACGGCGCGCGGACCGCCTCGGGCCCAGGTGGTGTCGTCGGAGTAGTAGACCGGCACGGGGTCCATCGCCCAGGTTTGGGTGGGGTAGGTGCCTGTCGCCGTGGCGCGGTAGAGCGCGGCGAACATCGCGGGCTCCTCGCCATTGGCCGCCGCCCACGCCCGGCCGGGTGGGTTGTAGAGGTGGAAGTAGACCGTGCCGGCGTCGACGAGCGTCGGCGCAACGGCGGCGAGTTCAGTGTGCTCGATCTGTACGTCGGCGTCGTAGCCGTAGGCCTCCATCCAGGCCACGTGCCAGGCCATGTCGGCGCGGGGCGTGAGCGTCGGCCAGTGCTCGACGAGGGTCCACGCCGGCTCTGGCTCGCTCGTGTCGAGGACGAACTGGCGGAGCCGTCCGCCGAAGTCGGGGTGGGAGGAGGCGAACAGGCTGTAGACGCCGGGTGCGATCTCGCGGATGCCCGACGGGTCGTGCGCGGAGGCATCCACGATTGGGATCGCCAAGGCCGCCTCGGCTGGCCCTGGCATGTCGGAGGCCTGGTCGCAGCCGAGCGACATGCCCAGGAGAAGGAGCAGCAGAAATGAAACGCTCGGGTTCATGATGAGTCGAGGGGAGCAGGGATGGCACGAGGCTCCAGACACGCGCACGCGCTGTGCCATGTCGCGCAGAGTGGCACCACGCACCGTCGTGCTCGAACGTGCTGTTCGTCTCGTTGCGTGTGGCAAACGTCGCGCATTCGCCCGATGTGGGTCTCCGCCGCGCCGGCCGCCGCGGCGCACGCCGCCTCGGGGACGGAGCTGGACCCCGACGTACCCCCGCTCCGGGAGGCCCGACGCGTCGCGTTCGGCGAGGCGAGGAGAGGTGGAGGGTTGAGGTCCGACCCGCTGGCCCTCGCTCGGACCCTGCCCCGAGGTGGCTTGCCTCGGGGACAGGCACACGACGTCCACCATGTCATCCTGATTGCGGAGCCGCGCAACGGCGGAGTCGAAGGATCTCCGCCGAGCACAGCGTTGATGCGACCACCTCGGGGCCTCACTCCGCCTGAGAGTGGTGCGCGGCGGAGATCCCTCGGCGCGCTTCGCTCGCTCGGGATGACACGAGGAAACGGACCCGAGAGAGGAGAAACGCAATGCTACGAGACGATCCCCGAGGCGGACAGAGGCCCGTTCGGAGCGTGCGAACGGCGATTCGGGACGCGCGCCTGCACCGAGGCGGGCACCGCGCCGTCAGGGCGGAGGGTGAGGCTGGGCAGCGGCGCCGGCCACTCGCCCAACGGTCGAAGGACGAGCCGCTGGGCCACGGCGGCGAGGATCAGCGTCGCCTCCATCCACGCAAACCGCTCGCCGATGCAGCCGCGCGTGCCGAGGCTGAACGGCAGGTACACGTGCCGGTGCGGCCCGCCCTTCGGCTGGAGGCCCGGCCGCGAGGCATCGAAGCGGTCCGGGTGGGTCCAGAACCGCGGGTCGCGGTGCAGGAGGAGCTGCGAGATCAGGACCGTCGTGCCGCGCCCGACGGGGCGCCCGCCGATCCACGAGGCGGCCGGCGCGGTCCGGTCGATGAGGTAGGCCGGTGGGTAGAGCCGCATCGCCTCGGCGAAGACGTTGCGCGTGCCGCCGAGCGCGCGGACGACGTCCATCCCGAGCGCGGGCGTCGCGTCCGCCTCGGCGACGACGTCCGCCTCCGCCTCGGGGTGCTCGGCCATCAGGAGCCACGTCCACGCGAGGGCGCTGGCCGTCGTCTCGTGGCCGGCGAGGAGGATCGTGATGGACTCGTCGATCACCTCGGTGTCGCTCAGGCCGAGGCCCGTCTCCTCGTCCTGCGCGACCAGCAGCATCCCGAGGAGGTCGTCGCCGAGGTCGCCCGAGTCGCGGCGCTGGCGAACCGCCGCGCCGATGATGTCGACGAGCGTGTCGCGCACCCGGTCGAGGCGGCGCGCCGCCGGAATGGGAACGCGCTCGGAGAGGGCCACCAGGACGGGATTGCGCGCGACCGACGTGAAGGCCCGCATCGCCTCGGTGAGGGCGGGGCGGACCTCCTCGCCGCGCGTCAGCCCGCCGGCGCCGAAGAGGGTCTCGACGGCGACGTCGTAGGTCAGGTGCGTGGCCGCCTCGACGAGGTCGATGGTGCCAGCCTCGACCCAGTCTGCCGCGTGCTGCTCGGCGAGGCGGACGATGGTGTCGGCGTAGCTGGCGAGGCGCCCGTGGGCGAACGCCGGCAGGACCAGCTTGCGGGCCTGCGTGTGATGCGGCGGCTCGCTCGTCAAGAGCCCGTTGCCGAAGATGCGCGAGACGAACCGGATCTGCGGCCCCTTGGGCCATGCGCCGGGCCTGGCGAGCAGCACCTCGCCCACGAGGTCGGGGTCGCGCAGCAGCACCGCCTCGGTACCCCCGAGGCGGATGCGGACGAGCCCGGCGTCGGCGTCGCGACCGGCGGCGTCGAGCCAGCGGAGGAAGGCGAGCGGGTCGCGCTGGAAGCGGAGCACGCCCTCGCCGGGGAACCGGGTCGAGCGCCGGACCTCGCGGGCGGCGGGCGCTGCCGCGGGGCGGGCCACGGTGGCTGAACGAGAGGCGGCAGGTGGCGGGGGCATCGGCCTCGGGTGGATTTCAGCCCTCCAACGTACACAATCTGCGACCCGAGGCGGTTTTGATCTGGCGCACCGCGTGGGTAGCCTCCGGCATGGACCGCCGTCGCTTCGTCGCCTCCGCTGCCCTCGCGTCCGCCGCCCTCACGGCGTGCGGGCCGGGGCCGGGCAACGGGCGCCGCAACACGGACGCCGTCGCCGAGGCGGGCGGGCCCAACGTGGTCACGCGCCCGCGCGTGCGGTGGCGGCTCGCGTCGAGCTTCCCGCGCTCGACCGACATCCTGTTCCGGGGCGCCGTCCTGCTGGCCGAGCGGGTGGCGGCGCTCACCGACGGCCGCTTCGAGATCGAGCCCAACGAGGGCGGGGCGCTCGTGCCGCCGCTCCAGGTGCTCGACGCCGTACAGGCGGGCTCGGTGCCGATCGGCCACACCGCGGGCTACTACTACCTCGGCAAGAACCCGGCGCTGGCGTTCGACACGGCCATCCCGTTCGGGATGCAGGCCCGCCAGCACGACGCCTGGATGCGCGAGGGCGGCGGGCGCGAGCTGACCGCGCGGACCCTCACCGACTTCGGCGTCGTGGGCTTCCTCGGCGGCAACACGGGCACGCAGATGGGCGGCTGGTTCCGCCGTCCGGTCCGCGAGCTGGCCGACCTCCGCTCGCTCACCATGCGGATCCCGGGCCTCGGAGCGCGCGTGATGGAGCGCCTCGGGGTGGTGGCCCAGACGATCGCGGGCGGCGAGATCTACGGCGCGCTCGAGCGTGGCGCCATCGACGCGACCGAGTGGGTCGGCCCGCACGACGACGAGACGATGGGCTTCTACCGGGTCGTGCAGACGTACCACTACCCCGGCTGGTGGGAGCCCCAGGCGTCGCTCTCGTTCTACGTCAACCAGACGGCGTACGACGGCCTGCCGGCGGCCTACCGCGAGGCGCTCGCGAGCGCCGCCGCCGAGGTCAACGCGCGGATGGTGAGCGAGTACGACGCCAAGAACCCGGCCGCGCTGGCCCGCCTCGTGGAGAAGGGCGTCGACCTCGTGCCGTTCCCGGACGACGTGATGCGGGCCGCCTCGGAGGCCGCGCGCGACCTCGCCGACGCCGAGGCGGCGGGGGCGGACGCGCACTACCGCGCGGTGCTGGCGAGCTACCGGGCGTTCCAGGCGGCCAGCGACCGGTGGTTCGGGGCGGCCGAGCAGACGATGGCTGCCTTCGCACACGGCCCCGAGGCGGCGTAGGACCGCCGCGCGGACCGAGGCGCCGTCGCGGCATCCCCGCCTCACGGGGACCGAGACCCTGAGGCCACGCGCGTGCCGTGATCGGCTGATGCCGTCGCGTTGATGACCAGCCCCAGCCAGCGAAGGGCAGGTGCCCCCAACGCACTACCGATTGTACTGGGCGTTGAGGTCCATCAGATCGAAGAGCAGGCCCAAGGCGACGCTCTCATACGCGGACGCGTTCATTGCGTCGATCGCCCTTCGGTAGGCACCCGTAAGCTCGACAAACGGACGCCCCCCGAAGTAGCCCGTCGCTGTCAGCCGGATGAGGTCGTCGTAGCGTTCGTACCCCACCGTGCCGGTGTCGAACGTGGAGCCGCCCATCCACTCGATAATCGCAGTCGTGCCAATGATGCGCTCGATCACCTCCGCGTCCGGGACGCTGTCGGAGTATGTGGCGCGAGTCGCGTCGTGGCGGGCATCCGCGTCGAGACCCTCCCACGCCTGCGCGACCGCGGGCGTCCACGCGCCGAGCCGCGTCAGGAACAAGCGCTGGAAAGGCTGAGACTCGGCGTCGTACCCGTCCCACAACGCGAGCACCCGGGACCGGACGCGGCTGGGGTCCTCTCCTGCGAGACGCTCAAGAGCCTCGCCCGCAGCAAGGTCCGACTCCGTGATCCCGATGCCAGGATCGGCTGTCGTCCGGACAAACGGGTCGCGCGCGTCCCAGAGCGCCGCCAGCCCATCGCACGACGACTCGGCCGACATCTGGACGACGAGCTGCCGCGTGAAGTCGGTCAGCAGCGCCCGTGTAGACGCGAGGGGCTCCCCGGCCGCGAACGCCGCCGCTTGGGCAGCCACCTCGCCCCTCTCACCTGGCACGCACCCCATGAACGCCTCCGCCTCGGGCGCGACGCGCGACACGGGCGCCCCCATAATCTCGGAGAGGTTCTGCGCGAACGAGTCGTGCGCGAGGCCGGCGACGCCCGGTAGATCGGGCTCCGGCGAGACGTGCGAGGCCACACTGACGAGCAGAGCCAGCAGGGGCGCGAGAAGATGCGATGCCATGGTGGGGGCCCGTGAAGACAACGCCGTTGAGGCTGCATGAGGAGGTGCGGTGTACCGGAGCGGCCGCGCCGCCAGGAGAGACCACCGAGACCTCGAAACAGCGTACGGCGTGCTCTGCTGAGACGCTCGCGGGACCGGAGTCTACGGCTGGCGTTTGCGGCAGGCATCCGCCGCGGTCTCCGAAGGGCAACCGCCGGCCCGCCCTCGCCCGGCTTGCCCATCCGGTCACAGCTCAATCTGAACGTGGGCACGGCTTCGCGCCGAAGCGCGACACCCAACCACAACTCCTGGCCGGCCTCCTTGTCAAGGAGCCCCGAGGCGGCGTAGGACCGCCTCGGGGCGTGCAGCCGAAGGCCGCGGGTGCCCCGAGGCGTCGGCCGGGTGCGACCTTTCAGCCACGACGCTGATCATCATGGCTCCGACTGATCTGGCGCGCCGTGCGTACCGTACGCTCCGCCGCCGCACCCGGCCCGACCTCCCGCGGCTCTCGTTCCTCCACCTCCCGAAGTGCGGGGGAACGTCGCTCAACGCCGCCCTCAACGCCCACTACGTCCGCGCCGGATACGAGACGGTCGGCCTGGACGCCCACGCCTCCAAAAAGGCTGCCGACGCGGTGGGCGAAACGCTGCAGGACTTCCGGTCGGACCTCTACCTGTACTACCTCGCCCGCGAGCGGCTCCGCTACCTCTCCGGCCACTTCACCTTCAGCGAGCTTGCCTGGGACGTCGCGGACGGGCGATGGGCCTTCCTGACGATGCTCCGAGATCCCGTCGCGCGGTGGTACTCGGCGTACTTCTACGGACGCTACAAGACCCACAGCGACCACTTCCGCATCACCCGGCCGCTGGCCGAGCACGCCGAGCACCAGTGGGCTCGAGGGCCGCAGTCGATGTACGCGCGGTTCCTGGGCGTTGCGGGAGAGGGCCAGGTCGAGCGGGCAATCGCGACGCTCGAGCGGTTCGACCTGGTCGGCGTCCTCGAAGAGAGCGAGACCCTCGTCCGCGAATGCGAGCGCGTGCTGGGCGTCGGCCTGAGCCTGCAACGGAAGAACGCAAGCCCGCGATCCGCCGAGGAGCAGCAGGACGAGGTCACGCCCGAGATCGACCGCCTCGTGCGTGAGATCGTCGAGCCGGACCGGCGCATCTACGACGCCGTCCGCGAGCGGATCGCCCGGCGCGGGACGTGGCGGGACCGGTGACGCCGAGCGCCGCCTCGGGGACGCGTCCGGGTCAGCCGCCACGAGGTCGCTCGGCGTGGACGGGCCGGCCCCGAGGCGGTCGCTGTCCGTTCAGCCTCCGTGGCTCTGCCGGTCGCCTCTCCCCAACGATGAGCTCCCGGCCGCGTTGAGAGCATGCGTAGCGCTGTGCAGACGAACTCCCCGCACCGCGAGACGTAGCCGCGGCCCCCTTCCTTCGTTGCAGCGGTGGTCGAATACGCAGTCGAGACGGAACGCCTGAGCCGGAGCTACGGCGACGTCTGTGCCGTCGAGGACGTGGACTTGGCCGTGCCGACCGGGTCGGTCTACGGCTTCCTCGGCCCGAACGGCGCCGGCAAGACGACCACCCTCCGCCTGCTCCTCGGCCTCGTCCGCCCCGACGCGGGCGTGATTCGGATCTTCGGCGACCCGTTCACGCCGCACTCTCGGGCCGACCTCCTGGCCCGGGTCGGCGCGCTGATCGAGGAGCCGTCGCTGTACCCGGGCCTCACGGGGACCGAGAACCTGGAGGCCACGCGCGTCCTCCGCGGCCTGCCCCGCTCGACGGTCGGGCACGCCCTGGAGATCGTCGGGCTCGCGCCGTCTGACGCCGCCCGCCGCGTCCGCACCTACTCGCAGGGGATGCGGCAGCGGCTCGGCCTCGCCCTCGCGCTGCTGCCCCGTCCAGCCCTTCTGGTCCTCGACGAACCTGCCAACGGGCTCGACCCGGACGGCCTTCAGGACCTCCGCGACGTGCTCGTCCGGCTGCGGGAGGAGGGGCAGACGACCGTCCTCGTGTCGAGCCACCAGCTCGGGGAGGTCGAGCGCGTCGCCACGGCCGTCGGCGTGATGCGTGGGGGCCGGCTCGTCCGGCAGGGTCCGCTCGCCGACCTTCTGCGGCAGACGCAGGCGCCGGTCCGGGTGCGGGTGAGCGACCCGGATCGAGCCGCGGCGGCGCTCGTCGAGTGCGGAATCGAGGCGACGCCCCGAGGCGAGACGGTCGTGGTGGAGCCGACGCGGCCCGCCGAGGCCGGTCCCGATGCGCGAGTGGCCCGGATCGTCCGCATCGTCGTCGAGGCGGGCGTGGACGTGTTCGAGGTCGCCCCCGAGGCGGTCTCGCTCGAGTCGTTCTTCTTCGCGTCGGCCGCCGGCGCGGCTTCGCACCCATGACGGTGATCCGCTCCGCCTTCGTCGACTCCGCTCGCGCGATCCGGTCGCAGCGCCTCCGGCTCCGAGGCGCCGGGGTGTGGCTCCCGGTCCTGGGCATCCCCGCCCTCGCCTCGGGGCTCGCGGCG
>JBCCQJ010000072.1:0-16301 GCA_039024395.1 Bacteroidota bacterium
GCGGCGCGAGCGCGCCGGGCGGCGTACGAGCGCTGCGGGCCACATGACAAGGCGGCCTGGGTCCCGCCTCCTCCGTGCCTTGTTGGGCGAACGTAGCCCGGAGGGGCGATTCGCCAGCGGCCCGATCAGCATACCATGACATCGTGGGCAGGTCGCAGCACTAGGTTGACGTGAGAATGTCACGTCGTACCCGGGGCCCGTCAGCGGCCGTTCCTTCATTCCTCCGCGCGCGGAGCGCGCCCCTCTTCGCCTCCGCGCGACCCGCAGGGCGCTCTGGTCTCCCTCCTCCACCCCACGTTGTCATGGCCGCGACCACGAAGGCAACCCGACTCTCCATCGTCACCGAGAAGCTCAACGAGCCCGAGATCGAGCGCATCGTGGTGCGCGCGGGCGCGACGGGCTACACCGTCTTCGACGGCAGCGGCAAGGGGAGCCACGGCGCGAAGACCCGCGACCGCGCCTCGGTCGTCAGAGCGTTCTCGCTGGTCAAGATCGAGGTGATCGTCGCGGAGCGAGCCATCGCGGACGCCATCGTGGACGAGGTCTCGGCGACGTATTTCGGCGACTTCTCGGGGATCGTGTACCTGGATGAGGTCGAGATCGTGCGGCGCGAGAAGTTCTAGGCGCCGCCGCCTCGGGCTCACCGCTTCGGGGCTGAGCCGTCATCGGCACCCCGAGGCGAGTCGGCTCGCGCATCTCCAGCACACAGCCCGTCCATCGGCTCCCCGAGGCGGACAGCCGCCGCCTGTCGGCCGAGACGAGGGCTCGCACGCTTCGGGCGTGGAGCCGCCAGAGGACCCGAGAGAGTGACGTCTTTCGACGGGAGAGAGCGATCGGTCATGCGGTCGGGAGGCCCACCGTGAACACGGTGCCCTCTCCTTCGGTGCTCTCCACGGCCAGCGTGCCTCCGTGCCCCTGTGCCACGATGTCGTGGGAGAGCGAGAGGCCGAGGCCCGTGCCTTCGCCGGCTGGCTTGGTGGTGAAGAACGGCTCGAACACGCTGGCGAGGACGGACTCGGGCATGCCCGAGCCGTTGTCCTCCACGTAGACCGTCACGCCGAGGTCCGTCCGGTGCGTCGAGATCGTAACCGTCGGAGTGTAGGCGGTGTCGTCGGTGGCGGCCCGTTCGCGTGTGGCGTCGAACGCGTTGTCCAGCAGGTTGAGCAGCACGCGGCCGATCTCCCGGTGCGACACGCAGACCTCGCCGGCATCCTCCGCGAGACGCTGCTCGAGTGTCACCGTGGCGTCGGGGTGCTGCACGAGCATGCTGTGGTAGGCCAGATGCGCGTACTGCTTGACGAGGTCGTTGAGAGCCACCGGCTCGCGCTCGCCGGACCCATCGCGCGCGTGGTCCATCATGGACGCCACGATGGCATCGGCTCGGCGGCCGTGCTGTTCGATCTTGGAAGCGTTGGACTTGAGGTCATTCAAGATGGCCTCTCGCTCGTCGGGGTCGGTCTCCTCGGCCAGCTCCTCGACGAGTTCCTGGGAGAGGCTGGCGAAGTTGGTGACGAAGTTGAGCGGGTTCTTGATCTCGTGCGCGATGCCTGCGGTGAGCTGTCCGAGCGCGGCCATCTTCTCGCTCTGCACCAGTTGGGACTGCGTGCTCTGGAGGGTGTCCAGCGTGCTCGTCAGTTCGGCGTTCGCCTCGCGCAGCGCCTCCCCTCGCGCCTCCAGCCGGTGCGTCTGCCAGAACACGCGCCGCGCGTACGTCTCCAGCGTGTAGCTCGCGAACATGCCCACGGCGTTCGCCGACACGAGGGCCGCGCTCTGCTCCAGCAGATCCAACCCTGTTCCTTCGGGCTGGAGGGCCAGTTGGACCAGGTGTCCAATGGAGATCGCCGCGCCCACGAGCGTCGCGTGGACGAACCGCATCCGCGCCAGGACGTGCATGAAAAAGAGCACCACCATGATGCCCGAGTGCGTGGAGTACGTCCCCGCCAGCCCCCAGTACCACCCGACCGCGACCAGCCCGAACCCTGCCACCAGCGTGGCGACGATCACGATGGGCGAAAAGTACCGGTGCGCGCCTCGCAGAAACAGCAACGACGCCGTCCCGACCAGCGCGAGCGTCGTCCCAATCCTCAGCGTCCACGTCTGCGCCGCGTACTCGGGTGCGATGAGGGCGTCCACGAAGCCGTACGGCAACAGCAGCGAGACGCCGAGCAGCAACGTCCACCGGACGTGGCCGACCATCCGGGCCGAGTATGCCTCCCAGAAGTCAGCCTCGATGCCTGAATCGCGGAACCGGAGCGTCAGCGGATGAAGGCGAAAGGCGTCCATCGCCCGAGGGCTCATGAGGGGGAGCGCGCAAGGAAACCATGCCCTTCGCACGGATGCAAGCCGCCACCACGCCCCCGACGTCCGTCTACCGAGGACGGGCTAGGGCGTGCGGACACTCACCCAGATCGGCGCGCACAGCCCAGATTCCGTCCTCGCCGCGTCGCACTCGTCGTCCGGGGCTACGGCCCCGCTGCGGATCCTCGATCCGCACTCCTGCTCCTTGCGAAGCCAAAATCGTGATCTCGTTCGCGCCTGACCTCGCAAATGTCCACACGCCCTGGCGGCCATCGGTCGGCGGGTCGCTCTTCCGTCGAACGACGAGAACCGGAGGCGGGCGGGCGCGCAGCTCCGGTCGCCAGTCCCCCCGCCTCGGGGCGGCGAGCGACGCCTCTGGCGGCGGAGCGCCTTCTGCGCTCGCGGGCGCATTGTCCATGAGGCGTTCGTGTGCGACCGGGTCAGAGGGTGAGGTTCTCGTCCAGGCGGACCAGCACCGCGTCGATCGCCACCTCGACCTCCGCCAACTCCACCTCCGCGTAGTACCATCCAATCCACCGGGTCAGGCGTGCGTGCGCCACGTAGTCGGCGTCATTTCGGAGGCGGAGCAGATCGTCGGGCTCGGCGGGAAAGGGCGTCCCGGGGCTGCCCCAGGGGCCTCCGAGGCGAGACTGTTTCTCCAGCCCCCGGGCGAGTTGGTCGAACACGGCTTGTTTCTCTTCGTCGCTATCCCGGAGGACTTCCAGAAACGAGTTCAGGCGCTCACGGAGTGCTCGGTCCCGAATCAGGCCCAGGTTCCCCGATGCGATCAGCGCGTCCAACGACCCCGTGACGGGATCGAACGTCACGTTGATGAGGGTGGACTCGACGTAGGTGTAGACGGAGTCTGGGGACAGGCTCCCGACGGCGGCGTCTGGGAGCGTCGCCAGCCGGTCGAACTGGACCAGGGAGAGGTCCGAGAAGCTCCGGACGCGCTGGATCTCGGCCTTGTTGAACAGGAAGTCTTCCCTCAGGTCTTCGAGGACGAGCCGTTCCCGCGTCTGCGCGTCGCGGTCGGCCCACCACGCGTTGATGCCGACGGCCGTCAGCACGCCGAGCACCACGATGAGGTACTCGGCCGCAAACCAGCGCAGCTTCGGCCGCCAGTCCCACCGCCTCGGGGCAGAGGCTGCCGAGGGTGGCCCCGAGGTGGGCGGGGCCTCGGCCCCCGAGGTGGGCGAGTCAGACGAGGGCGTTGGGGGCGCGGGCATGGCCGAACCTACTCCGCCCGAACCGATGGGCGACCCAGGCCGTGCGCCGCCTCGGGGGCTCAGCTCCAGCACGTAGCCCGTCCGCGCCGGCTCCGCGCCGACGCGTACCCTCGCCTCGGGAACGGCCTCTGTGGCAAACCCCAGGTTGGTGTAAGGATGGCACGTCACGCCCAGAGCCCGTCCGCGGTCGTTCCTCCATTCCTCCGAGCGACCCGAAGGGCGCTCTAGATTGGCCCCGCCTCGTTCCGGTCTGCGATGCCCGACACCACCGCGCTGCTGCTCGACGTGCGCGCCGACGCGCCCGGCGCCATCGACGCGCTGTTTCCGCTCGTCTACGACGAGCTTCGCCAGATCGCGCGCGCGCGCCTGCGGGCGTCGCCGGGCAACGCCACGCTGGACACCGTCGCGCTTGTCAACGAGGCGTACGTGCGTCTGGTCGACGGCACGCGGGTCACGCTCAAGGACCGCTCGCACTTTTTCGCGCTGGCCGCCCGCGCGATGCGGTTCACACTCGTCGACTACGCCCGCCGCCGCAGCGCCCAGAAGCGCGGCGGGGACGCCGTGCGCGTCACGCTGGACGAACGCATCGACGCGGCCTCCGGCGACGACCGCGCCGCCGACCTGCTGGCATTGGACGCGGCCCTGACGCAGCTCGCCGCGGCCGACGAGCGGTCGGCCCGGGTCGTGGAGTGCCGCTTCTTCGGGGGGCTCACGGTCGAGGAGACCGCCGAGGCGCTGGGTGCCAGCCCGCGGACGGTCAAGCGCGAGTGGCAGAAGGCGCGCCTCTGGCTCACGCATACGCTCCGCTCCGATGGCTGACGCCCGCCGCCTCGGAGACGGCGCACGGCCAGACGCCGTGGGCCGGGGTGGCCCCTCGCGCGCCCAGACTGCGAGCGTCGGGTAGCTGCCTCCTGCCATGTCCTCGCTCGACCGCTGGGCCGACGTCTCGGCCGCCCTCGACCACCTCCTCGACCTCGACGCCGACGACCGGGCGGCGGCGCTCCAGCGCTTGGAGCCGGGCTTGCGCGCCGAGGTGGAGGCGCTCCTGTCCCACAGCGAGGAGGCCGACCGCCTCTTCGGGAGCCCGGCGACCACCTTCGCGGCACCCCTCCTCGGCGGGCTGGCCGCCGACCTGGACCGCCTCGAGGAGGAGGACGAGATCGGGCGCCGCCTCGGGCCGTACCAGATCGAGGGCGTCCTGGGCCGCGGCGGCATGGGCACGGTCTACCTCGCGCGGCGCGTCGACGGGGCCTTCGACCAGACGGTCGCGCTCAAGCTGCTCCGCCGCGGGCTCGACACCGACGACCTGCTCGCGCGCTTCCGCGCCGAGCGGCAGATCCTGGCCTCGCTGGACCACCCCGCCATCGCGCGCCTCTACGACGGCGGCCGGACCGACGACGGGCGGCCCAACTACGCGATGGAGCGCGTCGAGGGCGAGCCGATCACCGACTACTGCGACCGCTACCGCCTCCCGGTGCGCGCGCGCCTGCGGCTCTTCGCGACCGTCTGCGGGGCCGTCCACCACGCCCACCAGCGCCTCGTCGTCCACCGCGACCTGAAGCCCTCCAACGTGCTCGTCGGCGGCCCGCCCGAGGCGCCGGTCGTCAAGCTGCTCGACTTCGGCATCGCGAAGGTCCTCGACCCCGAGGCGGACGACGTGCCGCTGACACGGACGGGCGTCCGCGTGCTCACGCCCGAGTACGCCGCGCCGGAGCAGCTCGGGCAGGGCGCCGTCACGACGGCGACGGACGTCTACGGCCTCGGGGCGCTGCTCTACGAGATGGTCGCGGGCGAGCGGCCGTTCGAGGAGGTGGGCCGCCGGGCGGTGGAGGCGGCGGTCCTCTCGCGCGAGCCGGCGCGGCCCAGCACGCGGGCCTCCGAGGCGGCGCCCACCCGCAGCACCACGCCCGACCGCCTGCGCCGCGAGATCGCGGGCGACGTGGACGTGATCTGCCTCAAGGCGCTCCGCAAGGAGCCCGAGCGGCGCTACGCCTCGGCCGAGGCCCTCGGCGACGACCTCCAGCGGCACCTCGACGGGCGGCCCGTCCGCGCGCAGCCCGACACCCTCGGCTACCGGACGCGGACCTTCGTGCGGCGCCACCTCGGGGCCGTCGCGGCGGCGGCGGCGATCGGGCTGCTGCTGGTGGGGCTGGCGGCCACGGCCACGTGGGCCGCCGTCACGACCGAGCGGCAGCGGCAGACCGCGGCCGAGGAGCGCGACCGCGCCGAGGGCCTCGCCGACTACCTCGTCGGGGTGCTCGGCGAGGCCAACCCGTACCAGGCCTCCACCGACTCGCTCACCGTCGACGGCCTCGTCGCCCGCGGCATCGCCACCATCGACGAGGCGTTCGCCGACGACCCGGTCTCGCGCGTGCGGACGCTCGCGGCCTTCGCGGCCATCCAGACCGAGCGGGGCGACCACGCGCGCGCCGACTCGCTCCTCACCCTCGCCGAGGCGACCCTCGACGCCACCCCCGAGGCGCCCGCGCGCGTGGCGTCGGACGTGCGCTGGGAGCGCGCCCGCTACCACATCGCCGCCGGCGACCCGGCCGCCGCCGAGGTCAGCTACCGCGAGGCCCTGGACCGCCTCGGGGAGGACGCCCCCGAGACGAGGTCGGGCCTGACGAACGGGCTCGGGATCGCGCTCCTCAACCAGAGCCGCTTCGCCGAGGCGGACTCGGTGCTGCGGATCGGGCTCGGGCTCGCCCGCGACCTCGGCGACGACGACGGCGCGATGGCGACGCTGACCAACCTCTCGCAGACGGCCGCCCACCTGGCTGATACCGCGCGCACCCGGGCGGCCGCCCGCGAGGTGCTGCCGTACGTCCGCGAGCGCTACGGGGCGGGCCACCCCGCGCGCGCCAGCGCGACGTTCACGCTCGGCACGTCGCTGGCCCTGCTCGACCTCAACGCCGAGGCGGCGGTGCTCTTCCGCGAGGCCCTCGCCATCCAGCGTCGCGCCCACGGCGACACCCACCCGGACGTGGCGATGATGCGCAACAACCTCGCCTTCGCCCTCCAGAACGGAGAGCCGCCGGACCTGGAGGGCGCCCTGGAGCAGTTCGAGGCCGCCCGCACCATCTACGCGGACCTCCCCAACGGCGAGGCCCTCGGGTGGGCGGCGACCGAGAACAACATCGGCACGGTCTACGAGGACGCCGGCCGCGCGCCCGAGGCCACCGAGGCGTACCGCCGCGCCGTGGACGTGTCGGTCCGCGCCGCCTCGCCCATCGACGAGGCGATCGCGCGGCGCAACCTGGGCAAGATGCTCCTGCTCGCGGGGAGGCCGCCTCTGGCCGAGCGCGAGACCGCCCGCGCGGTAGAGATCATGGCGGAGACCGTGGGCGAAGACCACCCCTACACCATTCTGATGGAGCTGAACGCCGTCGCAGCCCGAGCCGCGCAGCGCCCACAGGCCACGCTGCCCGACCTGCGCCGCGCGGTGGAGCGAACCGACAGTGCCTTCGGCGCGGGCCACTGGCGCGGCGCCCTCGCGCGGGCCGTCCTCGCCGAGGCGCTGCTGGCCTCGGGCGAGCGAGAGGACGCCCGGAGCCTCCTCGGGGAGGCGCTCCCCACGCTCCGCGCGCACTTCGCGCCCACCAACCTCGTGTGGCGAGACATCCAGGCCACCGCCCGCGCGGCGGGACTGTAAAACGACTCGCGCACAGGCCGACCGAACAGAAAACGGCAGCGTCGTGGCCCGCCTCGAGGCGGAACTGCGAGAGACGGGTGGACCCTCCTCACACCGTCATGCTCCGCTCCCTGCTCCTGTCCCTCGTCGTCCTCGCCGGCCCCGCCTCGGGGCAGTCCATCGTCGGCTCGTGGGACGAGGCGGCCAGCGGCCTCACGTACGAGTTTCGCGCCGACGGCACGGGCCAGATCGTGCAGGGCGGCGCCACGCAGCCGTTCGCCTACGCGCTCCAGGACGGCGTCCTCTACGTTCAGCAGAACGGCGGGTCGCTGGCCTTCTCGGTCCAGGAGCTGGGCGCCTCGCGCGCCACGTTCGCGCTCCCCAACGGCTCCACGTTTACCCTGACCCGCGCTGGAGCATCGGCAGGCACCGGACCCCGAGGCGACATCGAGGGCGACGTGCAGCTCGCCGTCAACCTGCTCCAGTTCGTCGTCGGCGAGGCGGTCTCGTCGCGCGAGGTGGACGGCATCCGGCGCGAGATCCGGACCGACTACGCCAGTGACCCGGCCGGCACCGAGCAGTCGCTCGCCCTGTTCCGCCAGATCCTCACGGCCGCCGCGCAGGCCACCGACCCGATCGCGGTGGGCATGGCGCGCCAGCAGCTCCTGGTGGGCCTGCTGGAGATGCGCCGCCAGATGCCGAACGAGCCCTCCGCGTTCTTCGACGCCATCACGAACCGGGTCCGCCTCGTGGCCTTCGACCCGGCCACGCAGACGGGCGCGACCGACCAGGACGTGCGCGCGGCGCTCGACTTCCTCGCGTGGCAGGCGCAGGTCTCGGGTGGCTCCCTGCCGACGGGCTACGCCGCGTACGAGGCCTACGTGGCGCAGAACTTCGCGGCGTTGGGGCAGGACGAGAAGGAGTTCCTGTCGGCGGCCTCCATCATCTGGACGCTCGCCCAGGCGCAGTGGGCGGATCTCTCGGCCCGCCAGCAGGCGCAGGCCCAGCAGCAGATCGCGGGCGCCTCGGCGCAGGATCTCTACTCCCTCCAGGAGCAGACGCAGCACGACGCGAGCTACTACGAGACGCTCAGCGAGATCTCGGCGATGCAGCACCAGACGTCGATGAGCATCCTCAACAACATGGGCGGCGGCTCGGACTACGAGATGTGGGGCACCGACACCTATGGCAACCCGACCTACCGGATCTACTGAGGCTCTCTGTTCGCCTCGGGGCCGGGTGCGCGCCGGCAGGCCTCAGGCCCCGAGGCGGGCGAGGCGTCCGCCGAGGCGGCGCCCGAGGCTGTGCGGCCCCCGCTGGTACAGCACCCGGTGGACGTGCGCCAGCCAGAGCCGGTCGCCGTCGTACACCCACGACGGGCTTCGGTTGGCGTGCTCCGGCGCCACGTCCACGCCCTCCAGCCCGAGGAAGGTGGCCAGGCGCGAGGCGTCAGGCTCGTCCTCCCAGCAGAGCACGAGCAGCTTGCCGGGCCGGTCGGCGAAGTGGGCCTGGACCGCCGCGTTGTGGGCGCGGTAGAGGGCCAGGTGCTCGGCCTTGCGGCCCTGCGGCATTGCCGATCCGTAGACGGTCGTCTCGAACAGCGGCAGCGGCCCGATACGGACGGCCATGTTGCAGAGGCTCCGGTACCACACCTCGGGGCTGGACCGCACCGTCAGCACGAACCGGGCGTCGGGGTAGCGGGCGTCCAGGTCGCGGTAGAGGAGGGGCCACGGCCAGTCCTCGGCGCTGTCGACGTCGGCGACGAGGTCCAGGAGGTCGTCGGTGCGGCCGGCCCGGTAGAGGTCGAACGACGGCGACTCGGTCGTCGAATCGGAGTCGTACGTGCGGTGCTGGTAGCCCCACTGGAGGAGGTAGCGGCGGAGCGTCTTGGTGCCGGTCTTGTTGAGCCCGATGCCGAACACCTGGGTCCGGCTGGTCGCGGAGGTTGCCATGGACCCACGATAGGGCAGACGCGGCGCCCCAGAGTGCACCGCCTCGGAGGGCGAGGCGCCCTGGTCCAGTGCTACGCCACTCGCAGGCGGAGGTGCGCCATCCGTCGCAGCGGGATCGACACCGACACCGCGCCGGTGGCGACGTCGAGCGCGTCGCCCGGACGGCCGAACAGGTCGGTCTCCGAGGCAGACGCGATGCGGAGCGCGCCCGATCCGACGACGGCCTCCGCGTCGCTGTCGCTCGCGTTGAGCAGGCGCACGTCGACCGTCCCCGCCTCGGGGCCGGTCTGGACGTGGAGCGTGAGGACCGGCGCCTCCGGAAGCCGGAGAAGCGATGCCGACGCCTCGGGGAATGGGTCGGCGGCCGGCGTCTCGCCGAGGTGCTGCACGATCACGTCGGCGTGCGCGGCCTCGACCCCGAGGCGGTGGGCGCGCGCCTCGTCGAACGGGCCGGCGTAGGGCGTCAGGCGGTAGCGCGCGCGGACGCGGCCGGGCTGGCTCGCCCGGAAGTTGGTCTCCCAGTACGTGTTCGCCATCCACCCGAGCACGAGCGGCCGGTCGAGCGCCGCCTCGGCGCGGTGCTGCGCGAACGTGAACCCGCCGAGCTGCACGAGCGGCGCGTCGGGCGTGGCGAGGGTGGCCCCAAACTGTGCGCCCTCCAAGTCGACCCACCGCTGGACGGTCGCGAAGTCGCGGCACGCGCCCGGGATCTGGTCCGCCTCGGGGCGGACGGCCACGCCGCCGCCGTCGTAGCGCGCGACGGCCTCGGGGAGGTGGAGCGGGAACGCGAGGTAGGTCGCCTCGGGGTGCGTCTCGGTCGTCGCCTCGTAGGCCGTCTCGAACTCGACGTGGTCGGCCCCGAGGCGGACCACCTGGCGGAGCAGCCCGTCCACGCCCGGCGCCTCGAGGTGCTGCACGACCGACACGCCGGCCGGCGACCGGAACACCCGGTGCGCGACGACTCGGCTCGGGCCGCGGCGCTTCGCCGGCCAGTCGGGCTGCCAGCCCGACGGCAGCTCGATCTCCTCGGAGGCCCACGTGCCCACGTACAGGCGCCGCCGCGCCCACTCGTGCTCGCGGTCGTCCACCTCCTCGTGAATGAACCCGCCGAGCGGCCACTCCGCCTCGGGGTCGACGAACTCGTGGTCGAGGGCCGTGTCGACGAGCGACGTGACGCCGCCGCGCTCCCGGTCGAAGGTCAGGCGGAAGCGGTCGGTCTCGACCGTCGCGTCCTCGCTCTCCGTGATCGTCTTGGTGAGGTCGACGACCTGAGCGCGCGGGACGACGGCGTAGCCGAAGGCCGGCACCTCGGTGGGAAGGAGGGCGTGCGTGGCGCCGCCCGTGCTCGCGTCGAGGTGGTCGCGCAGGCCGTCGCGCGCCGAGCCGTGGTCCTGGAAGTGACGCCCGGCCGTCCGGTCGACCGGCGTGCCGCGCGGATTGAGGACGTGGTGCGAGATCGGCCCCGAGGCGGTGATCGGCGTCGGGAGCGGGTTGAACACGACGAGGTCGTCGCTGGCCTTGGCCTCGACGCCGTCGCCGAGGCTGAACGCCGGGTCGCTCTCCGAGGCGGTCGCGGCCTCGGCCGCCTCGGGGCGGGGGACGCGGGCGGCGAGCGCGGCGAGGCTGTCGCGCTGGAGCAGCAGGCTCAGGCTGCGGGCCGTCCACGCGGTCTGCGCCTTGTGCATCCACTGGGCCGTCGTGTCCTCGCCGTGCGGCGCCGAGATGCTGGTGTCGACGCCCCACGTGTGCTCGTCGAACAGGTGGAGGTTGCGCCACGCCGCGTCGCGGTGGCGGGCCATCGACCGCGCGACGTCCGCCTCGGGGAGAGCCGCGGCGAGGGCGTCGGCCGTGCGGAGGCGGTCGCGGCTGGCCCGGTTGACGCGCACCTCGCGGGCGCTCGACCCGGCGCCGAAGTTCCAGAAGTCGGTCCACTCGCCGCGGCGGACGGGCAGGTCGGCCGCCTCGGCGCGGGCCGCGTCGGCCCACATCGACGGCGTGGCGAACACGATGCGCGGCGCGCCCGCCGAGACGTTCCAGCGCTCGATGAACGCGCTCAGGTCGGGGTCGCCGGTCCCGTTGTCGCCGAACGGGTGCGTCGTCTGGATCAGGAGCGAGCGGAGCGGGTAGCCGATCGCGCCGAGGTGGGCCTCGAGGCGGGGCCACCATGTCGTGCGCAGCTCGTCGGCGTCGCGGCCGATGCCGAAGCGCCAGCCCCACATGTAGTGGAAGCCGTTGAGCGCGAGCAGGCGCCGGCCGCTCGGGGCCTCCCACCAGAACGCCTCGGGGCGCGTCGGGGCGCCGCCCATGTGCGTGTTGATCGCCATCGAGAGCGACGAGATGCCGGCGTCGATCAGGAGGTCGGCGAGCGGCCACGTCTGGCCGTTCACGTCGCAGTTCATCGCGTGGCAGACCGTCAGGCCGTAGCGGTCGCGGAGGTGGCGGAGGCCCTGGAGCGCCTCGGCCGTCTGGTCGGTGTCGGAGAGCGGCGTCAGGTTGAGCGGCAGGCCCGTCACCTCGATGCGCCCGGCGCGCTCCATCGCCTGGAACCGCTCGACGTGCGCCCCCGAGGCGGAGGCCAGCCAGCGCCGGAGCGGCTCGGTCGTCTCGACGGTCCACCGGAAGGCGTGGTCCGCCTCGGAGCCGCCGTCGCGCTCGGCGAGCGCGAGGGCCTCGTCGAGGAAGCGGTCCTGGAGGTCCCACAGGACCGGCGGGTCGTGCGTGTAGCCGATGTCGGTGTGGCAGTGGTGGACGAGGTAGATCGTGTCGACGCGGCTCACAGACGGGCTGGGTTGGAGGGCAGAGAAAAGGAGAGGGGTCCCGACGCAGGCCGTGCGGTCGGGACCCCTCGGTTCCGGGGGAGGCGGCTACGCGGCCGGCTCCGGAGGGACGATCTCCGAGGCGTAGCGCGCGTTGAGGTCGCGGGCCTTCGCGTTCCACGCCTCGGTGCCGGCGAACGGCATCTGCGTGCCGTCGTCGCGGTACGTCGGGAAGGGCATGTAGCGGTTCGCGCCCGGCGTCGGCTTGCCGCGCAGCATGTACGCGCTGATCCACGTCCCGTCGGTCACGATCCGCGTCGAGGCGGGGATGTAGCGGATCGTCAGCCCGCGCCGCCACCGCGGCGACGTGTTCGCGTTCGACCCGTGGATCACGTTGGGGTGGTGGACCTCCACGTCTCCCGCACTCATCACGATGTCGACCGCCGCGCCCTCGTCCACGTCGTCCGGGCTCATGCCCGAGCCGAGCACGTCGGCGCCGTCGGTGCTCTTCTCCAGCTCCTCCCAGCTCAGCAGCCGGTCGTTCTGCGTGCCGGGCACGATGCGGAGGCAGCCGTTCTCGGCGTCGGTGTCGTCGGCGGCCAGCCAGAGCGTCACGACCTCCATCGGCTCAAGGGGCCAGTACGAGCCGTCCTGGTGCCAGAGCACCTTCTGGCCCTGGAAGGGCGCCTTGGCGATGTAGTGCGAGGCGAAGAGCGCGATGTCGGGCCCGATGAACTGCTCGGCGACGTCGAGCAGCCGGTCGTCCGAGATGAGGCGCAGCCAGAACGGGTCGTCCGCCATGAGGTGGTTGCTGAGCTGCTCCGGCCGGAGGTCCGGGTTCTGCTCCATCAGCCACAGCACGTGGTCGGCCGCCTCGGTGACGAGGTCGCGCGGCAGCACGTCGCGGTAGACGGTGAAGCCGTCGGTGTCGTAGCGAGCGCGGGGCTCAGCGGAGGCGGTCAGGGTTGCCATAGATCACGGGGTTCAAGGTGTAGTCGTCGAGGTGCGCCGTGAGGCCGCTCTTGGCGGTCGGCACGGCCTGGTCGGTGCGGATGTGGACGGCGAAGCTGCGGCGCAGCCCGCCCGAGGTGTTGCGGCCGCTGCCGTGGAACGTGAGGCTGTGGTGGAGGCTCACGCCGCCCGGCGGCAGCGTGCCCACGACCTCGGTCCAGGCCTCGCCCTCGGGCACGGCGATGCCGTCGCGGAGGGCGTCGTTGTCCTGGCCGAAGAAGTCGCCCTCGTGGTAGAGCCCCCAGTGCTGGGAGCCGGGCACGAACGACATGGGGCCGGCGTCCTCGGTCACGTCGCTGAGCGCGACCCAGGCCGTCAGCAGGCCCTCGGCCGAGGCCCACGTGTCGTGCCAGTAGAGGAAGTCCTGGTGCCACCCGACCGCCGTCGCGGCGTCGGGCTCGGTCGTGGGCGGCTTCACGAGGAGCTGCACCCACCACACCTGCACCGCCTCGGCGCCGGTCGCCTCGGCGATGAACGCCCCGAGGCGGGGGTCTGCGAGCAGCTTGCGGATACCGTGGCTGGCCTGGTTGGGCAGCTCGATCTTGCACAGCACGTTCGGGTCGTCGCCCGGATTCCAGGGCGACGGCGGCGGCGCCTGGCCGGTGTCGTACTCGCCGCGGCGGACGGCGTCCATCCCGGCCACCGCCTCGGCGACGACGTCGGGGGGGAGGACGGGGCCGGCGGACCGGGTGAACCCGTCGCGGGTGTAGTTGTCGAGCGTCGCCGACGTGAGAAGTTCAGCCATCGGTAAGGGGGAAGGCGGAAGGGGTCGGAAGGCGGCCCCCGATCTCGTCGAAGACGCGGGCCATGTGGTCTTGGAACGCCAGGCTCGCCTCCCACGGGACGACCGCCGACTGCGGGCGCCCCGCGCGGATGTCGTCGGAGACGGCCAGGATCTCGTACTCGTAGCCCAGCCCGGCGCGGTCGTCGGTGAACGTCTCGACCGTGGTCTCGCCGTCGAGGAGCGTGCAGGAGCGGGCGCGGAAGAAGTCGGGGATGTGGACGGTCCCCTCGGTGCCGACGACCCAGGCGTCGTTCGAGAGCCACCCGCGGAACGAGGCCGACAGCGTGGCGACGACGCCCTCGGGGTAGTCGAAGCGCATCACTACGTCGTCCTCGACGCCGGTCGGCGCGCGGTGGCCCCAGGCCGAGACCGCCTCGGGGTGCTGGCGCAGGACGAACCACGCGAGCGAGACCGGATAGACGCCCATGTCGAGCAGCACGCCGCCCGCGAGGTCCGGGTCGTAGAGGCGGCTCTCGGGGTCGTAGCCGTGGTTGACGCCGAAGTTGGCCTGGACGCGCAGGACCTCCCCGAGGCGGCCCTCGTCGATCCACCGACGGGCCGTCTGGACGGCCGGCAGGAAGTGCGTCCACATCGCCTCGGTGAGGTGCCCGCCGGTCGCCTCGGCGACGGCCACGAGGCGGCGGGCCTCGTCGGGCGTGACCGTGAGCGGCTTCTCGCAGAGGACGGCCTTGCCGGCCCGGAGGGCGTCCGTGGCGTTGTCGAGGTGCAGCGTGTGCGGCGTGGCGACGTAGACGGCGTCCACCTCGGGGTCGGCGAAGAGCGCCTCGTAGCTGCCGTGCGCCCGGTCGGCGCCGTGCGCGCGGGCGAACCGCTGCGCGCTCGCGTCGGACCGTGACCCAACGGCCACGAGGTCGGCCCCGTCGGCGTGCGCGATGTCGCGTGCGAAGGCGCCGGCGATCCCACCCGTGCCCACGACGCCCCAGCGGACGTGGCTCATCAGTGCGGGAGGAGAGCAGTCATAGGGCGCCGACCCGGGCGGGACAGCAGACAGGATGCAAACGTTATTACATCGACGCGCGCTTCGCAACCCCGAGGCGGGCCGAGGCGTGTTTTTTTGACCGACCCCGCCTTGGGAAACGACGCCGAGGCGTGCGTCGCCCTGGCGCGCCCCCGGTTCCGCCCCGAGGCGGTATCGTTGGCCAACGTCCGCCGCCGCCCGCACGCCCCGACCGAGACATGACGCGCTTCGCCATGCTGGCCCTCGCGCTCGCGCTCGCGGCGTGCTCGTTGACCGACCCTGTTGGCCCCGGCCTCGACCCCGAGGCGGGCAGCCGGACCGACGGGCCGCCCGTCACCGGGCCGATCATGAGCGGCCCCATGACGACCGACCCGATCTACAGCGACCTCACCGAGCTGCGCGGCGTCTGGCTGACGAACGTCGACTCGGACGTGCTGCTCTCGCGCGAGGGCATCGCCGAGGCCATGCAGTTCCTCGCCGACCACAACTTCAACGTAGTCTACCCGGTCGTGCTCAACGCCGGCATGACGCTCTACCCGAGCGATGCGATGGAGGCCGTCACCGGCACGCGCATCGACCCACGCTACGCCGGGCGCGACCCGCTCGCGGAGGTCGTCGAGGAGGCCGCCAAGCACGACATCGCCGTCATCCCGTGGTTCGAGTACGGCTTCGCGTCGTCGTTCAGCCTGGGCGGCGGGCCGATCCTGGCCGCCAAGCCCGAGTGGGCCGCGCGCGACCGCGACGGCACCCTGCTCACCAAGAACGGCTTCGAGTGGATGAACGCCTACCACCCCGAGGTGCAGCAGTTCGTGCTCGACCTGGTGCTCGAGGTGGCCGAGGGCTACGCCGTGGCCGGCGTGCAGGGCGACGACCGCCTGCCGGCCCAGCCCTCCGAGGGCGGCTACTCGGACGTTACGCGACAGCTCTACGCGAGCGAGCACGGCGGCGCCGAGCCCACGCGCGCCTACCTCGACGCCGACTGGCTCCGCTGGCGGGCCGACAAGCTCAACGCGTTCGGCCAGCGGTTCTACGACGCCGTCAAGGCCGTCGATCCGGACCTCCAGGTGTCGTGGTCGCCGAGCCCGTACCCCTGGGGCTACCGCAACTACCTCCAGGACTGGCCGGCCTGGGCGTCCGGCGGCTACGCCGACCAGGTCCACCCGCAGGTCTACCGCTACAGCCTCGACGCCTACGCCGCCACCCTCGCCAGCCAGGGGGCCGCCGCGCTCGGCCTCGACCCGTCGGTCGACGCGCTCGTGTACCCGGGCGTGCTGATGAACGTGGGCGACTACGTGATCCCGGTCGACGACCTGATGGGGCTCCTGCAGCACAACCGCGGCCAGGGCTACAACGGCGAGGTGTTCTTCTTCTACGAGGGCCTCCGCACGAACGACGACGCGCTCGCCGACACGCTCCTCTCGACGTTCTACGCCGTCCCCGCCCGCCGCCCCTTCCCCGACCGCGACTAGCCCGCCTCGGGGCTGAGGCCCCGCCTCGCTGCATGTCCACCGACGTCGCTCCTCTCCTTACGGTCTGCGTGCTTCTCCCGGGTGCGCCGAGCGCCCGCCTCGGGGTGGACAGAGCCAGGGGTGGTCGACCGAGCCCCGCATACCGCCTCGGGGTCGACATGACGCTGATCTCTGAGATCTCCCCCTCCCAGC
>JBCCQJ010000073.1:0-16260 GCA_039024395.1 Bacteroidota bacterium
CCGGGAGGGGGGCGACGAATTGATCGCCACGGCCGACCCCGGGGCGGCGTGTCCGGTCCACCACCCCGCCTGTCGGCACCCCTCCTGTCCAGGCCTGTCCTGAGCGGAGTCGAAGGAAGGGGACTCTCTCGTTTGCCGCCGTGGTGATTTTGAGGCGGTCGGCCGTCCGCCGTCGGCGGTCGCCCCGAGGCGACGGTCACCCCCCGCGGCGGGCGTGCTCGGCGAGGAGCGGCGCGGCGAGCGGGACCGCGCGGGCGACGTAGTGGGCCGTCAGGATCCGCCGCTGCGCGGCGTCGAGGTCCGCGTGGCCGCCTCGGCGGAGCCGGTCGGCGCGGGCGTGGGCGAGCGCCATCGCGGCGGCCACCGACACGTTGTAGCTCTGCACGAAGCCGTCGAGCGGGAGCCGCAGCGCGGCGTCGGCCGCGGCGAGCATGGCCTCGCTCGCGCCCGCGTGCTCGTTGCCCACCACGAGCGCCGTCGGCTGCGAGAAGTCCCACTCCGCGATCGGGAGGGCGTCGTCGCGGAGGGCCGTCACCGCGACCCGCCCCCCGAGGCGGTGGACGTGCGCGACGTACGCCTCGGGGTCTGCCCAGGCGTGCATCTCGACCCACTTGTGGGCGCCCTGGCTGGCGCGGCGCGCGGCGCGGCGGTCGGCGACGGTCGGCTCCTCGGCGTCGGCCGCGATCTGCTCGGCGAGGCGGGCGGCGTCGCCCTCGAGCGCGACCACGTGCGCGGCCCCGAACCCGAGGCCCTCGGCGCTCCGCAGGACCGCGTTCACGTTGCCGGGGTCGACGAGCCCCTCCAGGACCGGCACGACGCCGAACGCGCGGGCCGCGACCACCGCCTCGATGCGCGCGCGGCGCTCGGGCGAGAGGTAGGCGCCCAGGACTGCGAGGACCGCCTCGGCGCCGTAGGTCGTGCCGCCGACCGGGACGGCGTCGGTGAGTGGGAAGAAGGGCGCGTGGGGCACGTCGGATCGCACGGGGGCTTCGAAGCTAGCCCGGCCCGGCCAGCGCTAGCTTCCCCGCCGCGCCCTCCCCGACCTCTGCATGCGACGCTGTCTCTTCCTGCTGTCCCTCACGCTCCTCGTCGCGTGCGCCGACGCCGACGCCCCCGAGGCGGAGGCGCCGAGCGAGGTCCTCACGTCCGCCGAGGCCGTCGCCGACGCCATGCAGGAGCGGTTCGAGGCCAACACACTGGCCGTCGACGGCTTCACGGTCACCGCCGCCGGCGCCGAGATGCGCTACCGCCGGGTCGAGGACGACACGACGAGCCTCGACCCGCTCCGCATCGAGGGCGGCCGGGCCGGCGACGACCCACTGGGGCCGGGCTACGAGCTTCTCGGCGAGCACGTGCCCAACGTGGCCCGCCTCGCACGCGGCCTGCGCCGCGCCACGCTCGTCGGCCGCGTCAACCGCGACGGCCGCGACGCCTACCTCTTCTCGACCAACGACCCGAGCGTGCTCCTCGGGGAGGACGCCTACGTTGCCGCCGGCGACAGCACCCAGACGCGCGTCTACGTCGACGTGGGCACGTTCGACGTGCTCGAGATCTACCGCACGCTCTCCGACAGCACCCTCGCCGAGCCCATCACCGACCGGCTCATCTACAGCGACTTCCGCGACGTCGACGGCCTCACGCTGCCGTTCCAGATCCGCCACGTGCTGACGGGCATCACGCAGACGCTCGACTCGAACCAGCGGATGATGCGCGGCGGCCAGCTCGGCCTAGCCAAGCAGCAGCTCGAGGGCCAGCCGCCGAGCCCCGAGCGCGACGCGCAGCTCGCCGAGATCGAGTCGGAGCTGCGCGCCATCACCGACGGCATCGCCGAGCGGACGCTCGACATCGAGGCGGTCCGCGTCGGCCTCCCCGAGGCGGAGTGACCCGGCTCGCCCTGCTCGGCCTCGCGTTCCTGACCGCCTCGGCGTCGGCGCAGACGGACCTTGCCCAAGCGGACCTCGGCGCGAGGGCCGACGCCCTGTTCGGCGAGATGGTGGAGGCCAGCCGTGCCTCCCTCGCCGGACACACGTCGCTGATCGCCTCGGGGCCCGAGGGGACGCTCTACTACCGCATCGACGACGACGGCGGGGCCGAGTGCCGGGCGGTGCCCTCGAACACGGCCGCAACGCCCTTCGTCGAGAGCATCTGCTTCTTCACCGGCGCGTTCACCTGGAGCGACGACGGCACCGACGACGACGGGCTGGACGCCTCGGCCGACAGCGTGTGGATCCGTGCTGACACGTGGGACGGCACCGAGGTGGATGTCGTCGGGATGTACACCGCGGACGATCCCGAGGGGATGGAGCAGGTGGAGGTCTGGGTGGAGCGGGCCCCCCGCGTCACCCGTCGGGTCCTCGTGTCGGGTGAGTTTGAGCCGGGGGCTCCGCTCGACATCGAACTCCGCTACGACGACGTCCGCACCGAGGCGGGCGTGACCTTCCCCCGGCAGATCGCTCTCCGCATCGCCGGGATCCGCGCCATGTTCGAGGGGCTGCTGGCGGAGGAGAGCCTGACCCTGCGCGACGTGCTCGCCCTGGGACAGGCCCGCTTCAAGGCCGAGCCGTCCGAAGACGGGGCCTTCGCACTGCGGATGATCAAGGCCGCCATCGCGGACGAGCCCCTCGTGATGGGCTTTCCCATTCGCGAGGTCGTCCTCGACGCGCCGATTCCGGAGGGGCTGTTCGAGGACGGTCCGTAGCGGGATCGTCCGCGCAAGGCGTGCGTCCGATCTTACCCGCTCCGTCACCTCCTCTCTGAACGCATGGACCTCCGCGACGCCGTCGCCGTCGTCACCGGCGCCAGCCGGGGCATCGGCCTCGAAACCGCCCACCTCCTCGTCGACGCCGGCGCCCACGTGGCCGGGCTCGCCCGCTCCGAGGACGCCCTCGCCGCCGCGGCCGACCGCCTCGGAGACCGCTTCGAGCCCGTCGTCTGCGACATCACCGACCCCGAGGCGGCGCGTGCGGCCATCGACGGCGTCGCCGAGCGCCACGGCCGCCTCGACGTGCTCGTCAACAACGCCGGCATGGGGCGCTTCGGCGAGATCGAGGTGCTGAGCGACGACGACTGGAACGCGATGATGGCTCTCAACCTGACGGCCGTCTTCACGTGCACGCAGGCGGCCGCCCCGCACATGCGCGCCCAGTCGATGGCGCGCGGCCGCGACGCCGAGGCGGGCCACATCGTCAACGTGGGGTCGATCGCCGGGCTCATCGGCAACCCGCGCCTGGCGGGCTACAACGCCAGCAAGTACGGCCTCCGCGGGTTCTCCGACGCGACAATGAAGGAGCTGCGTCCGTACGGGATCAAGGTGAGCTGCCTCTACCCGGGCTCGGTCGACACCACGTTCGGCGGCCGCGAGACCGGCGAGCGGCCCTACTCGCTGGAGCCGGCGTCGGTCGCGGCGACGATCCTCCACGTGCTGGCGTCGCCCTACCGGACCCTCATCTCCGAGGTGGTCCTCCGCCCGATGACCGCGCGCAAGGTGTAGCCGCCTCGGGGAGCGCCGCCTCGAGGCGGGGGCCAGACCTGGCAGCAGGTTGACCACGAGGGTGGCACCTGGCCGAGGGAGCGTTGCCAGCGGTCGCCCCTCCACTCCTCCGAGCAACCTGAAGGGCGCTCCAGAGCAACGGTCAAGACGGTTGTCGGTCCCCACATGGGGCGTAGGACGTCGGGACACGTCCGATGCGGCCCGCTTCGAGCAGGCGTCCGTCCCACGCTCTACGAACCACGCACCTGACGTTTGCTCTAGATCTGGGGGACGGCCGCCGCCTGGTACGCGATCTGGTGCTCCATCCGGTCGCGGAGCGAGAGGTCGTCCTCGAGTCCCTTGCGCGACGGGTCCTGCTCGAACCGCTGGGCGTCGGTCTGGCGGTCAGGCCCGTTTGGGTCGCGGCCATCGAGGTCGGCCGCCTGGGCACGGGCCTCCTCCTGGTCCTGCGCCTGCTCGATCCGCAAGGCCGCCTCGGGGCTCTGGTCCCACTCGTCGGCGAAGGCCGAGAGGGCGCGGGCCTCGGACGGATCCACCGCCGCGCCCTGGCTGGGGTCGCCGAGCACGCTCGTGTCGCCCTGCGCGAGGGCCGCGATCTGGTCCTCGTCGAGAGACCGCAGCCGTGCGAGCGCGGCCTCGGGGTCTTGAAAGTTGTCCGCGAGGATGGACCGGATGCCTCCGTCCATCTCCTCGAGGTTCTTCAGGTTCGTCATCTCCGACGTCAGCTCCACATCCGGCCCGTTGGCCCGCTCGCGGATGTCGTTCTCGTAGGCCTGCGCCATCTCGGTGCGCTGGTCCTGCGAGAGCCCATCGAGCAGCGAGGTGCCGTCGGCCGTCTCCAGTGACCCATCCAGGATGCGGTCGCGCGTCGCGGCCGCGCCGACCTCGGCCTCCGAGGCGGCGATGGCCTCCTCGACGATGTCCGGAGAGACCGTCGTGACCTCTGGAGACGCCTCGCGCGCCTCGCGCACGATCTCCTCGCCACTCAGGTCCGCCTCGGGGCCGACCTCCTCGCGCGAGGGGTCGTCGTCGATCGGCGAGGAACGGTCCGGCGACACGCCGGCGTCGCGCGGGAGGGTCTCGGGGACGGTGCCCATGTCGGAGTGCGCCATCAGAAGAAGGGGCTAGGCCGCACGCGAGTGCGGCGCGGGGTCGGGGGTGCCGAGGCCGATCAGGCGGAAGCCGGCCGAGCCCATCGCGGGGCGGTACGAGACCGCCTTCCACCACGCCATCCACCGCTGGATGGTCGAGGCCGTGCGGCTCGTCTCGGCGTCGAGCAGGGGCGAGGGCATCGCCCGTGCGCTCGCAAGCGCCGCGCGCCACTCCGCCTCGGCGACGTCCCGGCCGTCGACGATGAACAGGGGCTTGGCCTCGACGAGGTCGTAGGTGCCGGCCGGCGTGTAGCGGCGGACCCGCCGGAGCGACGTCTCGCGCTCGAGGTAGTAGTCCCACGTCTCGGTACGCGTCCGGTCGGCCGCGACGCACACCGTCGAGAGGTAGTTCTCGCCGCACGACGTGCAGACGTGGAGGTGGGTGAGGACGGTGCCCGCCGAGGCGGGAGCGTCGTTGGCAACGGTCCGTTTCGTGAACGCACGGTCGCCACAGTGAGGACACGGGAATGCGGGCAGTTCCGGGGTCATCTGGTCGGTGGCCAGGGGGAAGGAGAGAGAGCTGGCCTCGGGCCAGTGGTTAGACGTTAGCGCTTGTGAAGGCCGAATGAACGGGGCGCAGGTTATGGAATCGCAGTCCTCAGGCTTTCCTCAGAGTCATCAACAGGACCCGACGGCCGCCGGAAACCCGGAAGCGCTGCCATCACCGAGGCGCCGAGGGCGAAGCCCGTGAGGTGGGCGAGGTGGGCGACGTCCGCCGCCGCCGTGGGGCCGTGGAGAGCCGCCGAGATTCCCGAGGCGACCTCGACGGCGGCCCACAAACCCAGCGCCACACGGGCCGGCACCGGGATCGTGAGGAAGACGGCCGCCACCACAACGCGCGACCGGGGGAACGCGACGGCGAACGCCCCCGCCACCGCCGCCACACCGCCCGACGCACCCACGATGGGGACGGCCGACTCGGGGCGTGCAAGGGCCTCGACGAACATGGCGCCGGCCCCGAGCCCGAGGAACACGAGCGCCAGCCGCGCGCTCCCGATCCGGCGCTCGAGGGCCGACCCGAACACCCACAGCGCGACCGCATTGTAGAGGAGGTGCCCCCAACTCGCGTGCGCGAAGAGCGACGTCACGAGCGCGGCCGCACCCAGGTCTGCCGGCACGAGGCCGAACGCGACCGCCCACCCCGCCGCCCGGCCGGCCTCCTGCGGGCCGACGAACACGAACAGGCAGGCCGCGACGAGGACGAGCGTTACCGGCGCGGCCGCCACGCCCCGAGGCGGGCTGGCGTCGAAGCTGCCGATGGGGAGGACGACGGGCACTACCCCTCGGCCGGGGCCGCCGCCTCGGGGGCCGGCGCCTCGGGGGCCGGCGCCTCGGGGGCCGCTGCCGGCCCCGAGGTGCGCTCGCGGCTCGAGGTGCGCTCGCGGCTCACCGCCGCCACGGCCCAGCCGCCGATGCACAGCCCCGTGCCCCAGCCCACCGGCATCGAGGCGATGCCCAGAAGCGACAGGGCGACCAGCACAAACCCGACGACGACCGCGCCGAGCGCCGCGAGCGGTGCCGCGACGGCGAGCACGAACGGTACCGACCGCGACGAGGCGTCCGACGAGGTGGCTTTGGAATAGGAGGCAGACAGCACACGCATGGCGATCAGGCTTCGGAGCGGAGGGCGAGGAAACGGAAGCGGTACGGGTCGATCGCGTAGGGCCGGTTCGGGATCACCGGCCGCTCGCCGATGGCCCACGTCGGGTGGCGACGGCCGACCATCGAGATCTCACTGTAGAAGTGGCGCACACGCACGTCGAACGGACGCAGCGACCACGGCGCCCGACGCACGTAGGACGCGATCAGCAGCGCTCGGCGCCAGCCCGGCGCCTGGCTCTCGGGCGTGAGGCTCATGTAGTACGACCGCCGCTTCGCGCCGACGTTGAACGCGCTGAACTGCTTGGGATCGAGCACGACGCCCCGGTAGGTCCGCTCGCCCCGGTACGCCGTCGCGACGCGGTTGCGAACCACCCACGCGACCAGCTCCTGCTCGTGCGGACGGTCCGACTCGGAGTAGATGCACCGCGCAAGCCACAGCGTCTCCGAGTCGATGGGCAACGTCTCGCCCGCCGTGGGCGCGATCGCGCGGAGCGCCTCCGACAGGTGCGGCATCCGGACCATCCGGACCGGGCGCGCGGCGACGGGGGTCTGCGTCACGTCTTGCACGATGAGGCTGTCCGAGAGCGCACCCAATGCATGGGCCGGGGCATAGGCCTCGGCCACCGGCGGCTCGACAGGGGCCGACCGCCAACTCCCGGACATCAGCGCCAGCGAGACCAGGACGCAGTGGGCGAACCACAGGGTCGGGCGCAGGTCTCCACCGCCCCGAGGTGCAGGGCGGACCGTCGACACGGGCCGAGGCGCGGAGGACATCCGCATCGTTCATTGATTAGTACGAGTACTAACTATACAAATCCTCTGACTGGATGTCAACGCCCGTGTGCCCCGCCTCGGGGCCGGCGTCGGATTTCCGTTGCCGCGCGGCGCGCGTCCTGCGTGCCCATCGTCCTGCGCGCGGAGCGACGCCCTCGCCCCGCTCCCCCGCGGCGAGCCGCCCTACGCCTTCTCCCCCGACAGGCGGGCCGCCTTCCTCTCCGCCTCGGGGAGCCGCTCGGTGACGCCTCGCCACGCGCGGTCGTACAGCTCGGCGAAGGTGGCGACGTACGCCGCCCGTTGCGCATCGGTGAGGGCCGGGCCGGCCGGAGGCGTCGTCCGGAGAGCGTCCTCGAACGCCTCGGCCTCGCGCTGCACGTGGGCGGGGTACCGCTTGCCGGCGGGCACGTCCTCGGTCGACGGCAGCGCGTCGGTGCCCCGCGCCCGGACGAGCATCCGGCAGAGGCGCGCCGTCACCTCCTGCGGATCGTGCTTGGCCAGCGAATAGGTCTTCCGCTTGCGGCGCACCGTCCCCGAGGCGGTCTCCTCGGGCCACGACGCCTGGAGGTAGGGCGAGTGGTGCCCGTTGCCGACGTCGAGCACGAGGACGCGCAGGCCGGGGACGCCAAACTGGCTCCGGGTCGCGCGGCTCCGGTCGGCCGCCGTCTTGGGATCGGTGCGCGTCAGCTCGGCGTCGCGGAGGTTGCGCCAGTACTGGGCCGCCTTGAGGGCGCCCGCCGAGCCGCCGAAGTGGTTGTCGTTGAAAAACTGACTGTACGCCTCGCCCTGGCGCCGCATCCGGACCTGCCAGCCGTACGTCGAGCGCCGCACGCGGACGGTTTTCTTGCGGCCCTTCTTGTCGGTCCGCACCTCCTCGCGGGGGTCGATCTCGATCCGGATCACGTTTCGCGTGTCGGCCTCGTCGACCGACCGCAAGACGGCCCAGTCGGAGGCGGCCGCGTAGGCCGCCTCGGTGGACCCGTAGGTGGTGTCGGGGAAGAACGCGAACCCCTCGTCTTCCTGGAGGGCCACCTTGTACCCCTCCCGAACAGGCGCGTCGTCGTCGGGGTAGATCGGGAGGACTTCGAGCGAGTCCATGATGAGGTCAGCAGGCATGGGGGGACGGCCTAGGCGAAGGGGCGAAGGGCCGCGTGGACGGCCGCGTCGTAGTCGGACAGCGGCTCTTCGGAGGGAGCCCCCGAGAGTTGCGCCCGCACATCGGGGTGGAGCGCCAGCCATGCCCCCACGATCTGCGCCGAGATCATCCGGATCGCCCAGCCGGACACGCCCGTCAGGCCCACCAGCAGAACCCACTGGGTGGGGAGGAGGGCCAGGCCGGCTGCGAGCGCGGTCGCGGCTCCCGTCCATGCGGCCGTTGGCCAGGCACGGGCGTGCGAGAGCGCGAGCGCGCGGATGCTGAACGGGACCGGGGGGGACACGACTGAAAGTTACAACGGCGCGTTAGACGGTTTCGTTTGAGGCCGCCATCTGGGCCAGCCTCAGACGATCGGGTCACGCCATGAGGACCGTCGATTCGGGCGCCGGCTGCTCGGGGCGGGGCGTCTCGTCGGGGCGAGGGCCTGCCTCGGGGGCTTGCGGGGCCTCGGGCGATGGGCTGTCTTCCGGCGCCTCGCCGCGGTCGCGGGCCTGGAGCGCATCGATCGCGCCCGGGAACTGGCGCTCGACCGACAGCAGGAACTGGACCCCGGTCGTGACCATCTCGATGAAGGCCGGGGAGAGGGCCTCCCGCTCCTCGTCGGTCCGGGCGTAGGTCTCCAGCACGTCCTGCACGCCGTCGCGGAGCGCCTCGCGGTCGTCCCCCGAGGCGGTCGGCGCCTTGTCGTCTGTCGAGGGCGCGTCGTCTGTGGGCGTCTCGCCGGGAGGCTCCACCTCGGGGTCCTCGGGCGTGGAGCGCGGCGGGTCGGGGATGAGCGGGTCGATGGCGTCGGCCACCGTCTGGTCGACCGCCTCGGCCGCGTCGCGCCCGGCGATCGTCTGCACGAGGCGGAGGAGCGCCCCCACGATCTCCGTCGCGGCCTGGAAGACGGCGCCGATAAGGCGAACGAGTGCGTCGCTCGCTTGCCCGAGCATCGCGATCGTCTCGCCGGGAATCTCGTCGTCGGTCGGGAGGGGGAGGCGCGGGTCCTCCTCCTCGTTGTCGCGGGGAAGAACCGAGCCCCGCGCCTGGGCGGGCGTGCGCGGCTGGTCGGTTTCGTTCTCGATCATCGGGGCGGCAGACATGGTCGCAGGGGGCTGGAGGGTGTCCCCGAGGCGCGTCCGACGCGCACGGCCGTGGGCCGGCCGCCGAGAGGCGGTGCGCACAAGACGCACCGTGCGGGAGGCCCGGGGCGCATGAGGCGCATCCGTCGGTGGACGCGGGGACGCCAGGAGGGTTTGGAAGCCGGCTGCGGGCGGGCCGGAGCGAAGACGGGACCGCGGCTCGTGCTGCGGTCGCAGGAGGTCGCACCCGCGGGCCCGACGGAAGCGCATCTCCCGAGGCGGTCTCGGAGGCCGAGACGAGCGCGATGCGGGAGTGTAGAGATAATTTGTATTTGTGTCAACAGTGACTATACTAGATCGAGCTGTTTGCGTTTCCTCCTGGCCGAATGTCCCCTTCGTCCGCCCCTGCGCCGCCCTCCCGTCCGCCTGCCGCCCGACGAGAGGCGGGCGCCCCGCCCCGTCCGGCTTCGCCGACGTGGGAGGACCGCCTCGTGGGCACCATTGATCGTTTCCTCGAGTCGAGCCTGGGATCGTCCTCAAAGGCCGACCCCGAGGCGGCTCCCAAACCGGGCGGGCGCACGCCGCAGCCTCCCAAACGGCCGAACCGCCTCGGGCGGGGGGTCACGTGGAAGCGCGCGACGGCGGCCGAAGGCATTGGCGTGCTCGTCATCCTCCTGTTCGTTCTCATCGCGCGTCCGGATCCGAACGAGGCCGCCCTGGACACCGGCGAGCCGGATCTGTTCGAGGCCGTCGCGACCGGTGTGACGTCCGACGGCGTGGTCACACTCGCGTCGGGTGCGGAGGTGCACCTCCTCGGGGTCCAGCTCCCGACCGCCGACGATCCGACGGCCGTCCGGGCGGCGGCGATCCGCGGGCTCGACCGCATCATGCGAGGGCGCCGGGTCCGGGTCGAGTTCGATCCAGTCCTGCCGAGCCGGATGCAAGAGGGCCTGCCGCAGATGACGGCCTACGTGTGGCTCCTGAACGACGAGGGGCAGCGGCGAGGGATGGCGAACGCCATGCTGATCTCGCGGGGCCTCGCGCGCCCGGTGACGAGGCTGGGGTACCGCCATCAGGCGCAGTTCCTCGAGGCGGCGCGCCTGGCGCAGAGCCGCGCCGAGGGCGTCTGGCAGCCCCAGCCGCAGGCGCTTCCGCAGGGCCTCCCGGTCGCGTTCTGAGCCGACTCCACGGCGTCTTGACGATTCCGCCTCGGTGGAGGGCGGGCGAATCGGGCGGGGGAGGCGAACTTCGGCGCTCCCCTCCGCGCTCTGCATGTCCCTTCGCGTCGTCCAGTTCGGCCTTGGCCCCATTGGTCAGGCCTGCGCTCGTCTCGTCCTCGACCGCCCCGGCCTCGACCTCGTCGGGGCCCTCGACCTCGACCCCGAGCGCGTCGGCAAAGACGTCGGCACGGTCCTCGGCCGCGCGCCGGCCGGCGCCACCGTCCGCGACGACGCCGAGGCGGCGCTCGCCGAGCTGCGGCCGGACGTGGTGCTCCACACCACGCTGTCGTTCCTCGACCGGATCGAGGGACAGTTGATGACCTGCATCGAGGCGGGGGCGCACGTCGTGTCGTCGTCGGAGGAGCTGTTCTGGCCGTTTGAGCGCGACGCGGGCTTCTGCGAGCGCATCGACGCGGCAGCCCGCGCGGCGGGCGTGGCCGTCGTGGGCACGGGCGTGAACCCGGGGTTCGTGATGGACCTCTTCCCGGTCGTGCTGGCGAACAGCGTCGTCGCGCGCGTCGACCGCGTCGACGTGTCGCGGTCGGTCGACGCCGGGCGTCGGCGCGGGCCGCTCCAGCGGAAGGTGGGCGCCGGCCTCACCGAGGCGGCGTTCCGCGAGAAGGAGGCGGCCGGCGGGTTCGGCCACATCGGCATGGTCGAGTCGGCGCGGGCGCTCGCGGCCGGGCTCGGCTGGGACCGTGCCGAGGTCTCCGAGACGTTCGGCCCGCACCTCGCCACGTCGGATCACCGGACCGAGCACGCGACGGTTGCGGCCGGCGACGTGGCCGGCATCCACCAGACGGCGACGGTCCGCCTCGGGGGCGAGGTCCGCGCGACGCTCACGCTGACGATGGCCGTCGGCGCGCCCGACGAGGACCGCGTGCGGATCGCGGGCGACCCGCCGCTCGACGTCGTCGTGCAGGGCGGCACGTTCGGCGACACGGCCACGGTCGCGGCGGTCGTCAACGCGGCGCCGCGCGCATCGGCCTCGCGGCCGGGTCTCCGGACCGTTCTCGACCTCCCTGCCGCGGCCGTCTAGTGCCTGCGAGACGGCCGCCGGTGTCGCCGTAGCGACCATTCGGATCGTTTTCGTTTCATTCCAGGCCGCCTCGGCGTAGTCTGAGGCCCTGCCATTCCAGGACTCTCTGTATGCGTTGGACTGTGCTCGGCCTCCTCGTCGCCGTCGCCGGGTGTGACACCTCGGCGATCGACGGCGTCGGCGCGTCGCTGCTGACGGACGCCGAGGCGTACGTCGCCGAGTCGAAGGCCGAGGTCCAGCTCGTCAACGAGACCGACGACCGCGTGCTCCACCCGGTCCTCGACTGCGCCGACCTGCAGGTCCGCACCGACGACGGCTGGGAAGACACCGAGACGGCCGCCGTGCGCACCTGCCCCGACGTGCTCTACGAACTGGACGGCGGCGCGGCGGATGTGGCCGCGGTCGTGCTCGACGTGGCGCCGGGCACCTACCGCTTCCGCATGGTCGTCTACCTCGACGGCACCGAGGCGGTGGGCGTGGCGACGGCCCCGTTCGACGTCGCTGCGGCAGCGCCGGGCAACTGAACCGCCTCGGGGCGCCGGCTGGGCGACGCCCGGTCAGGCACGGTGCCCATCGCGGCGATCGCCGCCTCGGGGTGTCCACCGCGCCGGGTTCTCGGCGATGTACCGGCGGACGGCCGCCGCCTCGGCGGCGGTGCGGACGACCCGATCGTGGTAGCCGCGTTGCCAGACCGGCACGCCGGGCGTTCCACGTTCCAGGTTGATCGTCCGGGTTGCTGCGCCTTTGTATCCGCGGATGATGGCCCCCACGGTTTGCGACGGTGATTCGAAACGCCGAATCCCATCGGTGGGGGCGTATTGCAATACGCCCCTGCGTCCGCCGTGGGCGTCGCGTCCGCCGTGAGCGTCGCGTCCGCCGTGAGCGTCGCGTCCGCCGTGAGCGTCGCGTCCGCCGTGGGCGTCGCGTCCATCCCCGAGGCGGTCGTCCCCCGCGATCCCAAACAACAGGTGCACGTGGTCCGGCATCACCACGAACGCGTCGAGGCGGACGGTCGGCCGGACCGCCTCGGTGCGGCGCCATTCGTCGCGGGCGATTGCGCCGAGGGCCGACAGGACCATTTGGCCGGCCAAGACCTCCCCGAAGAGGGGTTGGCGGCGGCGCGTGCAGATCGTGATGAAGTAGAGCCCGCCCGCGTAGTCGTGGCGGCGGAGGCGGACGGAGCGGCGGCGGTGGTCGGGCACGCTCGGTAGACCCGCCTCGGGGCCGGATCCAACCCGAGATGCCCGGCCCGGCTACAGCGCCTCGACCTCGGCGGCCATTTTCTCCCAGCGCTGGTAGAGCGCCTTCAGCTCCGCCTCGGTGGCCTGGAGCGTCTCCATCGTCTTCTGGAACTCAGCCGGCTTGGCATAGAGCTCCGGATCTGCCATCTGCGCCTCCAGCGTCTCCTTCGTAGCCTCCGCCTCGGCGACCTGCTGCTCGAGCAACTCGAGCGCGCGCGCGGCGAGATCCGACCCGAGCTCCTTGGCTGACGGGACCGTCCCGTCCTTCATCATGCGGTGGAGCTTGTTGCGCGCCTCGGCCTCGCGGCGCTTCTGCTCCTTCGACTTCTTGCCGCCCGAGGACGCGCCGGTCCCCGAGGCGGCCGTCGACGGAGCAGTCTTTTTCGGGGGTGTGGACGCCGCGCCGTCCCCCGAGGCGGGCAGGCGCGACGCCGTGCCGTGCTCGCGCTGCCACTGCGTCTCGGTGTAGGTGCCGCGGTAGGTCTTCACGCCGCGGTCCTCGACGTACCAGATGGCCTCGGCGACGTCGTCGATGAACGCGCGGTCGTGGCTGACGAGCACGAACGTGCCGGTGTACTGGCGGAGCGCCTCGGCGAGGACCTGCTTCGAGACGATGTCGAGGTGGTTGGTCGGCTCGTCGAGGACGAGGACGTTGGCCGGGCTGAGGAGCGTCCGCGCGAGCGCCAGCCGCGAGCGCTCGCCGCCGGAGAGCACCGAGACGCTCTTCTCGGCGTCCTCGCCCGTGAACAGGAACGCCCCGAGGATCGAGCGTAGCTCGGTGTCGGAGTGCCCGCGCGACTTCTCCTGGAGCGCCTGGAAGACGGTCTGGGTCGGGTTGAGGGCCTCGGCCTGGTGCTGGGCGAAGTGGGCCATCTCGGCGCGGCGGTCGACGTCGCGGTCGCCCTCGAAGGGCTCCTCGCCGAGCAGCATCCGCGCGAGCGTCGACTTGCCGGCCCCGTTCTTGCCGATCAGCGCCACCTTGTCGCCGCGCTCGAGCGCGAGCGGGTCGGCGTGGTCGAACACGACCGTCTGGCCGCCCTCGGGCGCGGGGTAGGTCTTCGAGAACGGGCTCAGCTCGACCACCTGCCGCCCCGAGGCGGGGGGCTCGGGGAAGCGGAACCGCATGGTGGCCGCCTCGGGGGGCGGCGGCGGGATGCGCTCGAGCCGCTCGAGCATCTTGATCCGGCTCTGGGCCTGCTTGGCCTTGGTGGCCTTGGCGCGGAAGCGGGCGATGAAGCGCTCCGCCTCGGCGATCTCGCGCTGCTGGTTGTCGTAGCGGGCCTGCCAGTGCTGGCGGCGCTCGACGCGGGCCTCGAGGTAGAAGCCGTAGTTCCCGGAGTACGTGTCGATCTGGCCGCGCACGAGGTCGGCCGTCGACGTGGTCATCCGGTCGAGGAAGTAGCGGTCGTGGCTGACGAGGACGACGGCGCCGGGGTAGGTCGTCAGGTACTCCTCGAGCCAGTCGATCGACTCGATGTCGAGGTGGTTCGTCGGCTCGTCGAGCAGCAGCACGTCGGGCTGGCCGAGCAGCAGCCGCGCCAGGGCGACGCGCATCCGCCAGCCGCCCGAGAACGTCGAGAGCGGCCGGCGCATCTCGTCGTCGGTGAAGCCGAGCCCCGAGAGCACCGAGGCGGCCCGCGACTCGGCCGTGTGCGCCTCGCGCGTCACGAGGCGGTCGTGGACCTTCGAGAAGCGCTCGACGAGGGCGAAGTAGTCGTCGGCCGTGTGGTCGGGGTGGGCCTCCATCTCGGCCGTCAGCCGCTCGGCCTCGGCCTCGAGCCGCTTCACGTCGTCGAAGGCGTGGAGCGCCTCCTCGAGGGGCGAGATCGAGAGGTCCTCCTCCTGCGTGTCCTGTCGCAGGAAGCCCACCGTCGCGCCGCCCTCGTAGACCACCTCGCCGGCGTCGACCGACTGCTCGCCCGCGATCACGCGCAGCAGCGTCGACTTGCCGGCGCCGTTCGGCCCCACCAGCCCGACGCGCTCGCCGGCGCGCACGGTCCAACTCAGCCCGTCGAACAGGACGCGGCCGCCGAAGGCCAGCTCGAGGTTTCGGATCGAGAGCATGGCCCGAAGCTATCGGCGCGCGGCCCCGAGGCGGGCGAAGACCCGGCGGAACCGCCTCGGGGTGGGCCTACGCGGGCTGCGCACGCTCGGAGGCGCCCCCGAGGCGCCGCCGCACCGCCTCCCACGCCCACGGCAGCGCCAGCGCCACGAGCGGCGCGACCGCCATCCGGTACCGCGCCGACCCCACCGGACCCGTCACCGCCGCCACGTACCCCACGAACACGAACGCCCCGAGGCGGACCTCGACCGGCACGCGGCCCCACACCAGCCACGCGAAAAACGCGAGCGCGACGAGCCCGTTCAGCACCAGCAACGCGCCCAGCACGGCGAGGAGCGCCGGCGGCTGGTCGGCGAGGACGCCCAGCGCCCCCCGCACGCCGTCGCGGCTGGCCGCCGTCATGCCGCCCGCCTCGGTGTCGAGGTCGGCGGCCACGGCGAGGTCGAACCGGCCGGGGTCGAGCACGAACGCCGCCACGCCCGTCAGGTGCACCGCCGCGTAGGCCCCGAGGCGGTCGAGGACGACGTCCGTCGCCCACGCCTGCCGCGCCTGCTGGCGCGCGCCGTAGTCGGCGATCCGGTCGTGGGCCGCCACGGCGGGGCCGTAGAGGTCGGTCTCGCCGGTCCGCACGAGGGTCCGGTAGGCGTTCTGCTGGACGAGGTTTTTGGCCTGGAGGCTCGTCACCTCGGGGTGGCCGGTCCAGGTCGCGTGGAGCCGCGCGAGGCCGAGCGCCGAGGCGAGGACGAGGAGCGCCGTCGCCGCCGGCCACAATGCCATCATCCGCCTCGGGGCCTCGAGGCGGTCGGTGTTGCGCCAGAGCGCCCAGGCCGAGAGCGCCAGCGTGAGCGGCCACAGGTAGAGCACGACCGGCTTCACCCACAGCGCGACCGCCAGCACGGCGTGCATCGCCACGAGGTCGCGCGCGTGCCCGTCGCGCACGAACACGGCGAACCGCCAGAAGGCGACCGTGAACAGCAGCGCGAACAGCGTGTCGGCCATCGCCAGGGCCGGGTAGATCAGCGTCGCCGGCGTGGCGACGAGCCCGGCGACCAGGGGCGCGGCCCGCCGCTCACCCCCCGCCACCCCGAGCACGACCCACACCAGCGCCCACGTCGCGACCCCGAGGAGGACCTGCACGGCGGCCAGCCACAGCCGCGAGTCGCTGACGGCGCGCACGGCGACCAGGACGGCGGCGTAGCCGGGCGGGCGGAGCGAGAAGCGCGCCGGGTCGCGCGGCGCCTCGTCCCAGGCGCCGGCGTAGGGCGGGCGCCCCGCCTCGAGGTTCTCGGCCTGCGCGAGGTACTGCGCGTCGTCGCCCACCGAGGCGGGCGGGTGGAGGGCGGCCCACCCCCACGCGAGGGCGAACAGGGCCGCGACGGCCGCGAGGTAGCGGCTCACCGCGCCGCCTCGGGGCCGACCGCCTCGGGGCCGACCGCCTCGGGGCCGACCGCCTCGGGGCCG
>JBCCQJ010000074.1:0-16158 GCA_039024395.1 Bacteroidota bacterium
CAGCGACGGCCGGAGGATCTGGACCGCCTCGAAGCCGACGCTGCGGACGGCGTCCTCGGCCTCGCCCTTGGTCCGGTTGTAGAAGATGCGTGAGCCGGCGTCGGCGCCGAGGGCGCTCACGAGGAGCATCTGCGTGGCGCCCTGGCGGTGGGCGAGCTGCGCGGCCTCGAACGGGATCTCGAGGTCGACGCGCTGGAAGGCCGCCTCGGAGCCGGCCTGCTTCATCGTCGTGCCGAGGGCGCAGACCAGGTCGTCGCAGGCGAAGAGGGCGGCCTGTTCGGCGAGCCGGTCGAAGTCGACGACGTGATCCTCGTGCGTCCCCGAGGCGGTGGGCAGGGGCCGGCGGCCGAGCGTGACGACGCGGCCCCAGCGGGCGTCGTGTGCTAGCCGGGCGAGGACGTGGCGACCGACGAGGCCGGTAGCCCCGAGGAGGACGGCAGTGCGAGCGGGCATGGCGCGGGAGGAAGATTCGCACACCCCGCCCGCCTCAAGGGCGGACTCGCTTCCCTCTGTTGGAGCATCTAGATGGGAGGATATGCAGGTCTCAAAAGTGCCTTGGCGAACAAAAAGACGGGAGGGGTGGAGATCAAGGCAAGAGTCGCTGCGGCCCCTTTCTCACCTATGGTGTAGGCGCCTACAGCCAAGACAATCCCGCCAGCGGCAACAAACGCGTAGTGAAGACCGTGGAGCCGAAGGGGTCCGAATCGGAGAACAAGCGGCTCGACAATAGCTCCCACTCCCATGAGGACCACTGTGGCACCAAGCCATGTCGACCATGCGCCCCAGACGAATACGCCTCCTGCAATCGCCGCTGCTCCCCCCACAGCAGCAAGGGCGATACGTACGTTTGAGATGAATGGCCTCGGCTTCGGTTTTAACCCGGTCATGGATGTAAGTCGTGACAAGGAACAAGGTAGGGTGCATTCTGTGCCGCCTCGGGGCCATCGACGACTCGATACCCCCAGAGGTGGTTCATCCGGACCAGGCGGCATGATCCGTCTGTCCTTGTGGGCGTCCCGAGGCGGGCCTATCGTCACGCGCCCTCTCGCTACCCGATGTCTTGGTCCGTCCGCGTCGTTCGCCTCGCTGTCGTAGTTGCGTTGTGCTCGACAGCAGCGCCCGCCTCGGGACAGTCATACGTCGACCGTTCGCCGGGCGCGGTCCTGAGCCTTGACCTCGTTGGTGGGGCGTTCCCCCAGCTCACGCCGGCTGGGGTGGACGTGTCGGGGAGCGTGGGCGCTCGCCTCGGAGGCGGCGTCGACGTGGCGGCGCTCGTCGGGTACAGCGGGGCCGCGGCGGACACCCGGTTCCCCTATCCCGCCGAGGTCCACCTCGGTGCTGACGCGCGGTGGACAGTGGGACGCGAGGGGTCGCCGTGGCGTCTCGGCGCTAGCGCGCTTGTGAGCGTCTCGGGCGGGAACACGTTTGTGTTTCCGCCCAACGGCGGCACGACCGAGGTTCGGGGCGGCCGACGTGTTAGAGAGTGGCATGCCCGTGCGGGCGTAGCACGCTACGTTCGCCTGATCGATGGGCCGGTGCGCATCTGGGGCGCAGGCGGCGCGTTCGCGGCCGTCCGGCAGATCGAAAGCTCGACGCTGATCTTCCAGGAGGGTACCCCGGACGAGATCGTCGCCGGCGGCGACTCCACCACTGAGACATGGGGCGGCATACGCATCGGGCTGCCGATCGCCGTCGATCTGGGCCGGGGCCGGGTGCTCGTCGTTGAACCGGAGCTTCGCCCCGGCGTCCCCAGCATCGCGCTTGGAAGCGCCACCCCCGTCTTGCCTGGAAGAACCGACGGACAGGTGACCGTTCGGCTGAACCTGTAGCGCGGCACAGTTCGGCGGCGTAGCGCGTTGTCCCTTGTGCTTGCCCCGAGGCGGGCCTAATGTTCGACAGCCGACAGCCGACAGCCGACAGCCGACAGCCGACAGCCGACCCTGATGCCCTGGCCTACCCCCGTCCTCCGCCTCGCCGCCCTGGCCGCGCTGTGCGTGGGGCTCGCGGCGCCCGCCTCGGGGCAGTACTTCGCCTACGGCAAGAACCGGGTCCAGTACGAGGACCACGACTGGCGGATGCTCCAGTCGGAGCACTTCGACGTCTACTACTACGAGGGCGACCACGCGCCGGGCGGCCGCGTGCTGGCGACGTTCGCCGCCGAGGCGGCCGAGGAGGCCTACACCGAGGTGTCGGCGATGTTCGGGGCCGACATCGCGCGGCGCGTCCCGCTGCTCATCTACCCCACCCACGCCGACTTCGCGGTCACCAACGCCGTCGAGCTGCCCGTCTACGCCGACGGCATCGGGGGCGTGACCGAGCTGTTCAAGAACCGGATCGCCGTGCCGTTCACGGGCGACTGGCGCGACTTCCGCCACGTCGTCCACCACGAGCTGATCCACGCCGTCATCAACGACCTCTACCACGGCGGCTCGGTGCAGGCGTTGATCCGGAGTGGGCTGCGGCTCCAGATCCCGCTGTGGTTCGAGGAGGGGCTGGCCGAGTTCAGCGCGCACGGCTGGGACACGCAGTCGGACATGTACGTCCGCGAGGCGATCCTGACCGACCGCCTCGCCGACATCCCGCGCCTGCAGGGCTTCTTCGCCTACCGCGGCGGGCAGGGCGTGTGGGACTACGTAGCCCAGGAGTACGGGCGCGAGAAGGTGACCGAGATCCTCGACCGGGTCCGCCTCGGGCGGAGCGTCAACGGGGCCTTCCGGCGGGCAACGGGCCTGAGCGTGAGCGAGCTGTCGGACCGATGGAAGCGGACCCTCCGCGCGGTTTACTTCCCCGAGGCGGCGGCCCGCGAGGAGACCGAGGCCATCGCGCGCGTCGTCGCCTCCCGCGCGGTCGGCGGCGCGGGCTACCACGCGAGCCCGGTCATCTCGCCGCAGGGCGACCGTGTGGCCTACGTGGCCACCGAGGACGGCCTGTTCGACGTCTACGTGGCCCCGACCGGCGCGCGCGGCGCGCCCGAGAAGCTGATCGACGGGCAGGACAACACGCAGTTCGAGAGCCTGCGGCTGCTCTCGCCCGGCCTGAGCTGGAGCCCCGACGGCCACCGCCTCGCCGTCGCGGTCACGAGCGGCCCCGGCGACGCAATCGCGCTCGTCGACACGCGGACCGGCGACGTCGAGGAGGTCCGCCCCGTAGGCGTCGACGCGATCCGGTCGGTGGCGTGGAGCCCCGACGGCGGGCGGATCGCGTTCTCGGGCACGGCCGGGGCGCACTCGGACATCTACACGGTCGAGCTTGCGACGGGCGCCGTCGCCAACCACACGCGCGACCTCTACAGCGACCTCGCGCCAGCGTGGAGCCCCGACGGCTCGTTCCTGGTGTTCCACTCCGACCGGGCCGACGCCGTCGACCTGGGCCGCGCGACGGCGCTCGACGCCGACGCCGGGCGCTACGACACGCGCGCGCTCGGGCGCGGCCAGTACGACCTGTACCGGCTCCGCCTCGGGGCCGGCAATGCTGAGGCCGACACCCTCGGGGAGGCCACGTCCGGAGCGGACCGCCTCGGGGCGACGCGCCTCGACCGGCTGACCGACGACCCGATCTGGGACGAGACCGACGCGGCTCTCGCCGACCACGACGGCACGACGCGGCTCCAGTTCGTGAGCGACCGCAACGGCATCCCGAACCTCTACGAGCTCGACCTCGACACGCGCGACGTGCGCCCGCTGACCGACCTCCAGACGGGCGTCATCGACGCCTCGCTGTCGGCCGACGGTCGCCGCGCGGCCTTCCTGGCCCTCCACGACGGCACGCCGTCTGTGTTCTTCCTCCGCGACCCGTTCGGCCGCGACGACCTGCCGCCGGCGCTCACGCCGACCGTCTGGGCGCAGCGCCGGACGGGCAGCCCCGAGGCGGCGCCCGCGATCCAGCTCGCCAGCGAGACGACGCGTGAGCGGAACCCCTTCCTCCGCGACGCCGCCGACGGCGCGCCGCCGCCCGCGCCCCCGAGGCGGGCAATGCCGCCGTCGGCCGAGGAGCTGGCCCTGATCGACTCGCTCCTCGCTACGCTCGACCGTCCACTCCTGGCGACGACCGACACGATGGCGCTCGACCCGACGGCCCCCGAGCGCGGCCCGGTGGTCGACTACCGGACGTACGCGTTCTCCGACGCCTTCGACGAGGGCGCGCGGTCCGCCTCGGGGGCCGTCGCCGACCCGTTCCGCCCGCCGGGCAACCGCGACTCGACGGGCGCGCTCGTGGCCCGGCCGTACCGACTCCGCTTCACGCCCGACCTGGTGTACGCCAACAGCGGCTACGACACCATCTACGGTGTCCAGAGCGTGACCCAGATGCTGTTCTCGGACATGCTGGGCAACCACCGGATCGGGCTCGCGACCAACCTCGTGCTCGACCTCCGCAACGCCGACTACGTGCTCTCCTACGAGTACCGCGCGCGGCGGACCGACTACTCGGTCGAGGGCTTCCACCTGGCGCGCGAGCTGGCCGACTTCGAGAACGCGACCGTCTTCCGCTACCGCAACTACGGGCTCGTGGCGGCGGCGCGCTACCCGCTCGACAAGTTCCGCCGCGTCGACCTCGAGGCGGGCCTCCTCGGGGTCTCGCTCGCCGACCTCTCGGACCTTGGGCAGCAGCCGCGGAGCCGCCTCTTCGCCGTCCCGCGCGTGACGTACACCGTCGACGGGACGGTGCCGGGCTTCTTCGGGCCGCGGTCGGGTGCGCGCACGGCGGCGAGCCTCTCGGGCGCGCCCGGCCCCGATGCCTTCTTCGCGACCGCCCTCGTCGACGCCCGCCGGTACTGGTCGCTGGGGCCGGGCTACGCCTTCGCGGCGCGCGCCTCGGGCGGCCTGAGCGTGGGACCGAACCCGCAGCGGTTCTACGCCGCCGGCGTGCAGAACTGGATCAACGCCCGCTTCCGGAGCCTGCCCGTCGAGGACGCCGACGACTTCGTGTTCGCCACGCCGGTGCTGCCGCTGCGCGGCTTCGGGTTCAACGAGGCGGCCGGCGACCGCTTCGGGCTCGTCAACCTGGAGGCCCGGATGCCGCTCATCGCGGCGATCCTACCTGGCCCGATCCCGCTGCTGCCGCTCTACAACATCCAGGTCGTCGGCTTCGCGGATGCCGGCTTCATCGCTGGCGGCGGCCTCGACGTGTGGCGCGACATCCCGCCCGTGCTCGACCCCGACACCGAGGCGGTGATCGAGCCCGCGCGGCGGGTGTTCGACGACGTCCTCCTCGGGGGCGGCGTCGGGCTGCGGACGGTGTTCCTGGGCTACCCGGTCCGCGTCGACTGGGCGTGGCCGTTCGACGGCGAGGGGTTTGGCGAGGCGCGGACGTACCTGTCGGTCGGGCTCGACTTCTGATCCGCCTCGGGGCTGCCCGAGGCGGTCAGGGAGGTGGGAGGAGCCGGCGGTAGGGGGCGGCCTCGACCGTGCGGCCGCGGGCGTCGTAGAAGGCCACGAGGCGGCGGGCGATGTGGGGCACCCAGTGGTGCCGGTCGCCGAGGCCGGCGCGGTGGGCCCGCAGGTTGGCGACCAGCAGCGACTCCGCCTCGACGTCGTCGCCCTGCGCCCCGCGCGCGGCGCCCAGTTCGGCGTTGATGACGAAGGTGCTCCACGAGGCGGGGACCGTTTCCCGGAGGATCTCGGCCGCCGGGCGGAGGAGGGCCTCCGCCGCCGCCGCCTCGCCGCGGTCGAGCAGGATCGGGGCCTGGAGGGCTGTGGCGATGGCAAGGTTGGGGTGCGCAGGGTCGAGCTGGCGGTGTAGGATGGCGAGCGCCGCCGCGCTGCGGGCCTCGGCCGCTTCGAGGTTGCCGTCGAGGATCCCGACCGCCGCCCAGTGGTGCAGCACTTCAGCGCGTCGGAGGTCGTCGCCGGGGGCGTAGCGCGGCAGGTCGTCGGCGAGGGCCGCGAAGGCCGAGTCGGCCTCGGCGAACCGGCGGTTCTCGAGGTGGTCGATGGCGAGCGCCAGACGCAGTCCGTGAGCGAGCTCGATGCGCGAGTCGCCGGCCGCGTCCCAGATCGCCCACGCTTCGTTGAGCAGGGCAGTCGCCCGCTCGCCGCGAAGCTGGAACGGGCTCTGCCCCACGAGAGCCACGTAGCTGGCAGCCAGCTCGAGGCTGCCTGCCCCGAACCGCGCGCGACGGAGGTCCGCCGCGCGGCGCTGCACGGCCTCGGCGTCGGCCCACTCTTGCCGCAGGCTGTGGAGCGTGGCGAGGTCGTCGAGGCTCCGGATGCGGTCGGGGTGGGGCAACCCGGCGTGGAGCGAGTCGTGGAGGGCGAGCGCGCGGCGGAGGTGCGGCTCCGCCTCGTCGAGACGGCCGAGGCCGCCGAAGGCCGCGCCGAGCGTCTGGTGGACCGTCGCGAGCACCGCGGGGCGTCCTGCAAGGTCGCGCTCCACGGTCGCCGCCGCACGCCGGACGACGTCGGCGACGGGCAGATCCGGGTCGCCGACGCTCACGCCGGCCTCGAACGAGTCGATGGGGGTGAGGAGCGAGCGGAGGAAGGCGCTCACCTGCTCGGCCTTGGCCGCCTCGGTGCGCGCACGGTCGCGCTCGGCGGCGGCCTCGCGGGCCTGCCACGTCATGCCGCCCAGCGCCCCGACGAGCGTCAGCAGCCCGGCCATCGAGGCGGCGACCCCGAGGCGGTGCCGGCCCACGAACTTCCGCGCGCGGTACCCCACCGAGGCGGGGCGTGCCTGGATGGGTCGCCCGTCGAGGTGGCGCTGGACGTCGGCCAGGAACGCCTCGGCGGAGGCGTAGCGCCGCGCCGGGTCTTTGTCAAGCGCCGTGAGGCAGATCGTGTCGAGGTCGCCGCGGAGGCGCCGGGCACGCGTCGCCGGGTCGGTGGGGAACGCCTCGACCGCCTCGGGGTCGCCCAGGGTGCCGGTGACGGCGGTGCTGGGGGCCGGCGGCGCGGTCTCGCAGATCGCCCGGACCACCTCGCCCGGCGGGAGGTCGGCGAGCGCGAACGGCCGCACGCCGGTCAGCAGTTCGTAGAGGACCACGCCGAGGGCGTACACGTCGGTCGCCGTCGAGACCTCCCCACCCGCGATCTGCTCCGGCGCCGCGTACTCGGGCGTCAGCAGCCGCGTCATCGTCTCCGCGTCGCCCCCGGTGTCCTCGATCAGCGTGGCGATCCCGAAGTCGAGGAGCTTGACGCGAGGGGACCGGGGGTTGGGGATTGGGGATTGGGGGCTCAGACCCTGCGCCGTCGCTCGCTCCGAGCCCTCCCCAATCCCCAATCCCTCATCCCCCATCCCTCCAGCCACGAGGACGTTCGACGGCTTGAGGTCGCGGTGGACCACGAGCCGCTGGTGGGCGTGGTGGACCGCCTCGCAGACCTGCCCGAACAGCCGCAGGCGGGCGCCCACGTCGAGGCGGTGGCGGTCACAGTAGCGGTCGATCCGCTCGCCGGCGACAGCTTCCATCGCGAAGAACGGCCGGCCGTCGTCGGTGAGGCCGCCGTCGAGCAGCCGCGCGATGCCCGGGTGCTCGAGGCGGGCGAGCGTCTGCCGTTCGTGGAGGAACCGCGCCCGCGCCGAGGCCGAGTCGATGCCGTCACGGAGGAGCTTGAGGGCCACCTGGCGCTCGAACTGGCCGTCGGCCCGCTCGGCGAGGAACACCTCGCCCATGCCGCCGCGCCCCAGGCGCCGCATGACCCGGTACGGTCCGATCCGCCGCCCGGCGACCTCCGCCTCGGGGGGCGCGGCGGGCACATCGAGCACGTCGGCGGCGGGCGTCCAGGCCGCCCCGAGGCGGTCGACCGGCCCGTCGGCCGCGTGGGCGGCGAGCAGCTCGCGCACCTCGGCGCGGACCGCCTCGTCGTCGCAGGCCTCGGCGAGTAACGCCTCGCGCGCGTCGGCCGGGCGCGCGAGCGCGCCGGCGAACCGGTCACCGAGGTGGTCCCAGGACGAGGCGGGCATGGCAGCGCGGTGGGGGCAGGTAGACAGGCCGGAACATCGGGACAAACGGCTCATGCCGATTCTGGCGAATCGGTAGGGAAGGGGGAAGGGGAAAGAGGGTCGTCGCCGGATGCCTCCTGCCGCGTTCTCTACGTCCTGTCAGCCCAGAGAGGTGGTGTCACGTCCCGCCTCGGGGTTCGCGTCAGCGGCTCAGCTCGCGGTTGAGCCAGGCCCGCGCGAGCGTCCAGTCGCGCTTGACGGTCGCCGGCGACACGCCGAGGACGGTCGCCGTCTCTTCGACGGTCATCCCGCCGAAGAAGCGGCACTCGACCACGCGCGCCTGCCGCGCGTCGAGCTCCCCGAGGCGGCTCATCGCGGCGTCGAGCGCCAGCAGGTCGTCGAGCGACGTCTCGGCGGCGTCGGCGAGCTGGATCGGGGTGGCGTCGATCGAGACCGGCCGCTGGCCGCCCCCGCGCTTCGCCGCCCGCCGCGCCTCGGCGTAGTTGATGAGCACGCGCCGCATGGCCTGCGCGGCGAGCGCGAGGAAGTGCGCCCGGTCCTGCCACTCGATCCGGTCGAGGCGGACGAGGCGCCCGTACGCCTCGTGGACGAGGCCGGTCGTGTCGAGCGTGTGGTCGGCGCGCTCGCCCCGGAGCTGGCGGTGCGCGAGGCGCCGCAGCTCGTCGTAGACGAGGGGCACGAGGGCGTCGAGGGCCGCCCCGTCGCCGCGCGCCCACGACTGGAGGTGGCGCGTGACGTCGCCGGCGTCGTGCGAGACGGAGTCGGGCATGGGCAAAAACCTAGGGGACTCCAGGGCTTGCGCGCAGGCGTGGCGGAGAAAAAGGCACACGCATGAGCCGGCCCCCGCGCGGTTCCGGCCTCTTGCTCTGACCTCCCTCCGTTGCCATGCTTCGACTCGTTGCTGCGCTCGCGGTCGCCCTCGGCGTTCTCGCCGGCCCCGGCTGCACCTCGACCAACCCCAGCGCCTGCGTCACCGACGGGCGCGACTCGCTCGCCTGCTACTGCGAGACCAACCCCGAAAACTGCCAGAGCGAGCCCGACACCGCCCGCCAGGCTCCGGACGCCACCCGCTGAGTTCCTCCTCCTGGACCCATGCCCTCGACTCGCGCGCCTGGCGCCTCGGCCGCCGGCCTCCGTCTGATCGCCTCGGCGTCCCCGAGGCGGAGCCCGTCTGACCTGCGGATTCGGGGGAGGCGACCGCGGTCTGCCTCGCGCACGGCCCTGCTCCTGGCCCTGGTTCTCTCCGCCTCGGTGGCGGCCCAGCCGTCGCCCGCGTGGGTCCCCCTCGGGGCCGGCGCGCAAACCGTCGCCGCGCCCGTCCACAGCGACATGGACGCGGCGGGCAACGTGTACGCCGTCCAGTTTCCGCCGGGCGTCTTCGGCACGGAGCTGGCCCGATGGAACGGTACCTCGTGGACGGTCCTGCCCGGCCAGATGCCCCACTTCGCCACGGGCGTCGCCGTCACCGAGGCGGGCGACGCGCTGTACGTCTCGTTCACGACCACGGCGACGGTGACCGACGGCTCGGGCGCATCGGTGACGCTCGGCCGCGTGGGCCGCTACGACATCGCAACGGCGACCTGGGACGACCTCGACGGCGGCCTCGACCTCCGCGTGTCGGGTCTCGACGCCGACGCGGCGGGGAATCTGATCGTGGCCGGCGAGTTCACGCAGTCGGGCGGGGGCACGCCGCTCTCGAACGCGGCCCGGTGGAACGTGGCGACGGGGCAGTGGGAGTCGCTCGGCGGCGGCGTCGACGGCTGGGCGACGGCGGTGACGGTCGAGTCTGGCGGGACGATCGTCGTGGGCGGAAACTTCGATCAGGCGACGAATGCGGGAGGCGGCACCGTCGCAGCGGGCGGCATCGCCCGGTTCGACCCCGCCTCAGGGACGTGGACGTCGCTCGGCACCGGGTTCGACGTGAACAACCGGACGATCCGCGGGATCGTGAGCGACGGGACGGCGGTGACGGTCATCGGCGGGATCCTCCGGGTCGGGGGCGTCGGACGCCAGGTCTACCGCTGGACGGGTGCGAGCTGGATCGGGTACGCGGCGCCCGCCGAGGTGGCCGTCAACCCCAACCGGATCTCGATCGACGCAGCGGGGACGGTCTACGTGAGCGGGAGCACGTTCAGCACGGCGTTTACCGGCCACTCGGTCCACGCTCGCGCCGTCGGCGCCTCGGGGTGGACGGCGCTGGCGCTGGCCCCGAGGAGCGGGGCAGCGTTCCAGTCGATGTCGGCCAACCCTGCAGTGGCAGGCACGCGGCTGTTTCTCGGCGGACGGTTCTTCGGGTTCTCAGCGCCGAGTGGGACGGTGAGCGCGGCCAACTTCGCGATCTGGGACGGCGCCGTGTGGTCGAGCGTCCAGCCGCCGTTCGTGGGCGTGACGGGAGCGGTCCACGCCGTCGAGGAGCGGTTGGTGTTCGGAGGATCTCAGCCCGGAGCCCCCAGACAGGTCACGCGGACGATCGTGGCCGGCGGCGACTTCTCGGACATCGCGGGCGCGGCCGTCGAGGACGTCGCGATCAACGACGGGACGGGCTGGCGCTCGCTCGGCGGCGGGGTCTCGGACCCGAACGGCGTCGTCCGCGCCGTCCTCCGCTCGCCCACGCTCGGGCCGGACGTCTACTCGACCCGGGCGCCGGTCTCGACGCCGGTCATCGTGGGGGGCACGTTCACGGAGGTGGCGAACGGCGACGGGAGCGTGGTGCCGGTGAGCAACGTGGCGCAGTGGTTCGCCGACACCGACGCGTGGGTGGGTCTCGGGGGCGGCGTGAGCCGGGGCGGCGTGGCGGGGACCGGTGTGGTTCACGCCATCGCCTACGCGGCCGAGTCCCGAGCCTGCGCGAGCCATCCCGCCCTCGACTGGGTCTACGTGGGCGGCGAGTTCGACACGGCCACGAACGCCGACGGCTCGACGGTCTCGGTCCGAAACCTGGCCCGCTACAATCTCCGCACCGGTCGGTGGGCGTCGGTCCAGGGCGGCACGAGCGGCCCGGTCTATGCGCTCGAGGCGGTCCCGTTCAAGCACCTCGTGCTCGACAACCTGAGCGGAGGGCTCGACGCTCACACCATCTACGTCGGGGGCCGCTTCGCCCAGGTGTTCGACGGCGCCGGCACGCCCACGGACGTCCAGAACGTGGCGTGGCTGGGCGCTGACGGCCAGTGGCGTGGGTTCGCCGGCGGCACCGCCGGCCCGGTCTACGCCCTCGAGGTGATGACCGGCCACGTGTTCACGAGCCGCGGCTTCGACCGGTGCGGCGAGATCACCGCGCCCGACGTCTACGTCGGCGGGGCGTTCACGAGCGTCACGAGCAACGGACCCCAGGTGCCCGCCTCGAACATCGCGCTCGCGACCGTCTACCCGGGCGGCACGCAGTGGACGGTGCTCGGCCGGCCGTTCGGGCAGGGCGCGGCCGGGACGCCCGGCAACGGCGTCAACGGGACCGTCCGGTCGATCCGCACCATCGGGCCGCAGTCGGGCTACCGTTCGAACTTCGCCGTCACGCTCTCGCTCGGCGGCGACTTCACCGAGGCCTATGGGTCAGACGGATCCATCGCGAGCGCGCCCCGCGTCGCCATCCTGCGCGACGAGCCCGCGGGCCGCTATCGCCAAGACCGTGTCTATCGCTACGAGGGCGTCGGCGGCGGGATGAACGGAGGCGTCGACGACGTCGCCTGGACCACCTGCCGGTGGCCGACGGGCGACTGGACGAGCACGCTCTACATCGGCGGCACCTTCACAACGGTCGGGAACGGGATCACGAGCGCCGGCCTCGCCAAGTGGCGCGACTTCGCGGCGCCCCGGCCGGTCCGCGTCGTGAGCGTGTCCACCGGAGGCCGCCGCCATCGGTGCCGGAGCGGGTCGCAGTGCAGTGTCGCCATCGTTCCGGTATGGCAGATCGGATGCGGCAGCCCGGCGCTGGGGCGGACCGCCTCGGGGGCCGACGACGAGATCGACCTCGGCGCGATCGCCTTCGGCGAGGTGGCCGTGACGCCCGACGCGCAGCCGCCGGCCGACGTGCCGGTCGCCCTCGTCGTTCGCGACCCCGACGGCACCGTCCTCGCCCAAGACACGCTGGTCGTCGACACCGAGGCGGCGCTCACGTTCGTGCTGACCGGCGTCGACGACCCTGGCGGCTTCGCACCCAACCCCGACGGCCGCGACGTCCGCCTCGGGGTGCGCCCGGTGCAGATGCCGGTCGAGGCGCCGCCCGACAGCGGCCTCGTCCGCGTCCTCCACGCCGTCACCGACGCCCCGGCCCTCAGCGTGACGCTGCCGGATGGCACCCTCGTGGCCGACAGCGTCGCCTTCGACAGCCTCGGCGCCGCTGTGGCGCTTCCGCTCGGGCCGTCCGAGCTCCAGGTGCGGCGCCACGCCGACGGGGTGCTCCTCGGCACGCTCGACCTGGAGCTGACCGAGGCGGAGCCGGTGCAGGTGGCCACGCTCTCGGGGTTCCTCGACCCGTCGGCCAACCAGGACGGCCCGGGCCTCACGCTCGTCGCCGCGCCGGTGTCGCAGAGGGCGCCCGTCACATCGGAGGAAGCCCCCGAGGCGGACGGGTGGCGGCTGCTGCCGGTCGCGCCCAATCCCGTCGCCGCCTCGGGGACGGTCGGGTTCGTGGCCCCCGAGGCGGGCGCGGTGACGGTGGACGTGCTGGACGCGCTGGGGCGGCGGGTGGCCGTGCTGCACGAGGGCCCGGTGGCGGCCGGGAGCCATGCGGTGCCGTGGTCGACGCGGGGTCTCGCCGGGGGCGTCTACCTCGTCCGGCTGCGGGCCGGAGGCCGGTCGCTGGCGCAGTCGGTGACCGTCCTCCGGTAGCCGGAGCGGCGGGGGCGGCCGTGGTGGGACGCCCCCGCCCGCCTCGGGGCGGGGTGTCGCAGCTATCGTACCGGCGTCTCGCGGACGATCAGGTACGCCGGCTCGTCGTAGGCCGTCGTCTGGAGAATCCCGAGCCGCACCGACGCCCGGCCGTTCTGGTCTTCGCCGGGCGGGCTGTTGCGTCTCTTGCGGAGGCTGTATTCGTAGTCGAGGCGGACGGTGTAGAGCGGCTCGCCGCCCTCCATCGATACGCTTTCGAGGCGCCGGCCGTACTCGATGTACACGCGGGCCGGCCACCGCTCGTAGAACCGGGCCTTGTCCTGGCGAATCTGGGCGAAGGTCAGCGTCTGGCCGTTGTAGCGGACGCGGTCGCCATAGATCGCCATCACGGCGTCGGCGTCGTTCGACTCCTGGAGGTAGAGGTACTGGTCGAGGACGGTCCGGACGGCGGGCGGGATCGCGTCGGCGACGGGCGTGCCGGCGGACGCTGGCGCGGGGGCCGCAGGCACCGGAGTGGCGGGCACCGAGGCGGGCTCCGGCACCTCCGCCTCGGGGAGGGCGGCCGTCGACGGCTCGGAGATCTCGACCGGCTCTGGCGGCGGTCCGTTGTAGTCCGACACCGTGAGCGTGTACGACCCCGTGACGGTCACGTCCGTCGAGGCGTCGCCGGTCGCCATCGTCTGGCGCATCCGCATCAGCCCCTCGATCTCGCTGTAGACGTCGGTGAAGCGGTCGAGCGAGCGGTAGACCGTGCCCGTCCCGCCCATCTCCATCACCACCTCGTCGCCGTCCTGGATCATCGTCACCTCGACGCCGCTCAGCGTGACGCGGATGCGGGCGCACCGCTCGCGGTTGTAGTCGACGACGTCCTCGAACGTGAGGTAGACGTCGCCCTCGCTGCGGAGGGCGTCGGCTCCGAACGTGGTCGCCACGAACGACGGCGGCGCCTCCCACTGGTAGCCTGGCCGGACCGCCTCGGCGGGGTAAAGGTCGTCGTCGGCGCCGAACACCTCGACGTTGCGCAGCGCGTCCTCCGCCTCGCGCGAGGGGTCCTCCGCGTCGAGGGTGTAGACCCACGTGCTGTCGGCCCCGAAGCGGGCCTCGACGGTGGCCTCGTGGAGCGGGTTGGCGCTGATCTGCTCGCCGCTGTCCTCCCCCCCGAGGTTCATGCGCACCCGCATGACGTCGCGGTCGAACGTCAGGGTGCGCTCCGTCGCCGACCGCACGGTCTCGGTCACGATGGTTTCGCCCTGGAGGGTGCCCTCGCCCTGGAGGGTCCCGCCAGGGCCGGCGACCACAAAGGTGGCCTCGTCGACGGTCATCCGCGTGGCGATGCGCGAGATCGAGCCGACCGGCGGCGCAGGCGCCTCGCCGCGGAGCTGGACCGCCTCGGGGTCGGCGGCGCTGCCGCTCTGGCACGCCGAGAGCAGGACCAGGGCGCCGAGGGCGGTCGTCCCGAGGCGGGCGTGACGCAAGGCGCGAGATGTCGACATCCAGGGAGGGTGCAAGTCGGGGGAGGGAGCATACCGCCGAACCGACGATCCGCGCGCTCACGGCGTCGCCCGCCTCGGTGTGGCCTCCGAGGTGATGAGAGAGGCGTCTCTGCGGCATCCTCACCGGCGCGTAGGCTCCGGACGTATACCTTGGGTGTACCTCGTGCGCGGTGCCCCGTCCGGCGGGTGCCGCGCACGCTGTTGATTCCGGCCCTGCGCCCCTCCGCACCCCGACCGATGCAGACCGACGTCCGCGCCCTCAACGAGGTGGACTACGTCCTCGACGTGACCGTCCCCGCCGAGGACCTCCAGCCTCAGATCCACGCCGCCCTCAAGCGCCAGCGCGCAGGCATGAACCTCAAGGGCTTCCGCCCGGGCAAGGTGCCCCTCACGGTGGTCCGCAAGATGGTCGGGCCGCAGGTGTCGATCGAGGTTGCCGAGCAGGCCATCGGCGAGGCCTACCGCGTGGCCGTCGCCGAGAACGAGGACCTCGAGCCGCTCGGGCAGCCGCGCCTGACCGACCTCGCGTTCGACCTCGACACGCCCGAGGAGCCGCTCAAGGCGACCGTCCAGTTCGGCGTCCGCCCCGAATTCGCCCTTGCCGACCTCTCGGGTGTGCCGGTCACGCGCGTCGTGCGCGTCTTCACCGACGAGGACGTCGACGCCGACGTGCGCCGCCGCCAGGACCTCGCGGCCACCGAGGAGGACGCCCCCGAGGGCGCGACGGTCGACGCTTCGCACGTGGCGATGGTCGACATCCAGCCCATCGACGCCGAGGGCACCGCGAGCGGCATCAAGCAGAACGCGGCGCGCATCGTGATGGCCAACCCCGACCTCCGCCCCGAGATGGTCGAGGCGCTGACCGGCCTCGCCATCGGCGACGAGACGACGGTCGCGCTGCCCCAGGCTAGCGACCCCGAGGCGGACGACGAGCCGGAGGTCGACCGCTACCGCCTGACGGTCGTCGACATCCTGGAGCGCGTCGTCCCCGAGGTCGACGCCGACTTCATCAAGGCGCAGACGGGCGGCGAGTCGGAGAGCCTCAACGACCTCAAGACGCAGATCCGCGAGGAGCTCGACCGCTCGTGGAAGGCCCGCGCGCAGCAGGCGCTCGAGCAGAAGATGGTCGAGCAGTTCGTGCTCGGCCACCGCGACGTGGTGAAGGTGCCCGAGACGCTCACCGAGGCGTCGCTCGACGCGCTCTTCGACGACCTCCAGCAGCAGGCCCAGGGCGCCCTCCCGCCGACGTTCGACGTCGACGCGTGGCGCGACCAGAACCGCCAGCAGGCCGAGGACCAGGTCCGGTGGCTGCTCGTCAAGGACCGTCTGATCGAGGACGAGGGCCTGGAGGTGTCGAACGAGGACTTCGAGGCCGAGTTCGAGACGCTGGCCTCCGACGGCGCCGACGCGGAGCTGGTGAAGCAGTACTTCACGTCGCAGCCGCAGCTCATAGAGCAGATGGGCGACCAGTTGATAAACCAGCGCGTGTTCAAGGCGCTCGAGGAGCGCTTCGAGATCGTCGAGAAGTCGCGCGAGGACATCGAGAAGGAGGCTGCCGAGCGCCGCGCCGCCATCGAGGCGGCCCAGGCCGAGGCGCCCGTCGCCCTCACGCCCGCCTCGGAGGCGGAGGTCGAGGCCGCCGACGATGCGGGGACGACGGACGACGGACCGCAGACGACGGCCTGAGGACGCCTGCCTGGGGGCCGACGGCATCGCACGCGCGAGACCCCCGTCCTTCGTCCCCGCTCTGGACAAGAGGGGCCACAGGTGGCGGAGCGAGCCGAGCCTACCGCCTCGGGGACGCGCGAAACGCTCACTCTTGAGATCTCCCCCTCCCAGCTGTACAGACCAGGGACATGGTAGACAGGTGTACGAGGACATGGCAGACACTTCCGGCGAGCCCTCTCGCTGCTGTCTCCCATGCCTTGGACCACCGCGACCGCCG
>JBCCQJ010000075.1:0-16142 GCA_039024395.1 Bacteroidota bacterium
AGGAGCGCAGGAGCGCAGGAGCGCAGGAGCGCAGGAGCGCAGGAGCGCAAGCTGCCCCGAGGCGGCCAGCGTGGCAAACCCGCACCGGCGCGCCGTCTCTCGTGCGTGCCGTCGTTCTTCGTCGCCGACGAACTCCGCCTCGGGGCCGGCGCACGGCCGAACCGAAGCGCCCGCTCTCCGTGCTCTCGCCGCGCAGCGGCTCTCTCGTCGCGAAGCGACCCTCTCTTGCTTCTGTCGCGCAGCGGCGCCCTCCGTGTTCGCGCCGTGCCCTCCCCCCGGTTTGCCATTCCTTCACACGGTCGGTTTCTTGCAGCCTCGCCCCCTCCGACCCGAATGGACGTCTCGTCGGCCAGCGCCCTCGCCCCCATCCCGTTCACCCGCTCGCCCGACCCGACGCTCGGCGTCGAGATCGAGCTGCAGATCGTCGACCCCTCGACGTTCAACCTGAAACAGGGGTCGGTGTCCCTGCTCGACCGCCTCGGGGACCACCCCCGCGTGACGCAGGAGCTGACGCAGTCGACCGTCGAGGTCATCACCGGGATCTGCCAGAACGTCGACGAGGCCGTGGCCGACCTCTCGGGCTCGATGCGCGAACTGTACGCGCACGGCGACGAGCTGGGCCTCGCGTTCGCGTCGGCCGGGACGCACCCGTTCGGGCAGTGGCGCGACCAGAAGATCTTCCCCAACGACCGCTACCAGAACCTGGTCGACAAAATCCAGTGGCCCGCGCGGCGGCTGCTGATCTACGGGCTGCACGTCCACGTCGGGCTGTCGTCGGGCGAGAAGGCCATCGCCGTCTCGAACGCCCTCGCGAGCTACCTCCCTCACCTGCTCGCCCTCTCGGCGTCGTCGCCGTACACCGACTTCGAGGACACCGGCCTGGCGAGCGCGCGGAGCAAGATATTCGAGGGGATGCCGACGGCCGGGCTGCCGTACCGGCTCGCCAACTACGGCGAGTTCCAGCGGTTCATGAACACGCTCGTCCGCGCCGGCGCCATCGAGACGATCCGCGAGATCTGGTGGGACATCCGCCCGCACCCGGGCTTCGGGACGCTCGAGATCCGGATCTGCGACGCGCCCTCGACGATGCACGAAATCGCCTCGCTGACGGCGCTCGTGCAGTCGCTCGTCGTCGCCCTCGGGCACCGCTACGAGCAGGGCGCGCCGCTGGAGCTTCTCAAGCCGTGGATCCTGCGCGAGAACAAGTGGCGCGCCGCCCGCCACGGCCTCGACGCGAGCATCATCTGCGACAACGACGGCGACCAGGGGCCGCTGCGCGAGCTGCTCCCCGAGCTGGTGTCGCGCCTGGAGCCGGTGGCCGAGGAGCTAGGCTGCCTGGCGCACCTCCGCGGCATCCACACCACGCTGGCCGAGGGCGCCTCGTACGAGCGGCAGCGCGAGACGCTGGCGCGGACGCGGCGCTTGCCCGACATCGTCTCGGCGCTCGCGACCGAGCTGCGCGAGAGCGTCGAGGCGGTCCCGGTGTAGCGCCGCCTCGGAGAGGCCGCCGCCTCGGGGCGAGGCGGGCCCGCGGACGACAGACCGCCGTCTCGGGGAGGCGGGACCGCGGACGACAGGCCGCCGCCTGAGCGCTCGCGTTGGACGGCGCCGCCTCGGAGTTCCAGTCGCCTCGGGGCCGGCCGCCTCGGTGATTTGTGGTCTCCTCCCCCCAGCGGGGGGAGGCTGGGTGGGGGCGACACATCGAGCGCCACGCCCGACCCCGAGGTGGCCTCAGCCGCGGCTCTCGTCCTCCGAGGCGAGGGCCGTGCCGCGGATGGCGCCCACCCTGCGAGGCGGTCTACGCCGAGTCGCGGGCCTCGAAGGCGTGCCGCGCGAAGGCGGCCGGCGTCGAGCCCGTCGCCCGCTTGAACCGGGCGTAGAACGCTGAGACCGACGCGTAGCCCACCGCGTACGCCGCCTCGGTGGCCCCGAGGCGGCCGGAGCCGAGGAGGCGCTTCGCCGCCTCGATCCGGCTCTCGTGGATCAGCTCTCCCGGCGACGTGCCGGCGTATCGCCCGGCGAGCGTGTAGAGCTGAGACGGGCTGACCCCGACGCAGGCGGCGAGGGCCGCGACGTCGGGGACGTCTGCCGGGCGCGTCCTGAGAGAATGGAGGGCGGCGTCGAAGCGGTTGCGCTGGGGGTCTTCGTTGGCGTAGAACCGGTCGGGACGGCACCGCTTGCACGGCCTCAGGCCGAAGGCTACCGCGTCGGCCTCGGTCGCGAAGAAGACGACGTTCTCGGGCTTCGGCGTGCGCGCCGGGCACGACGGGAGGCAGTAGATGCCCGTGGAGGTGACGCCGGTCAGGAAGCGGCCGTCGGCCGTCTCGTCGCTCGCGCGCATCCGGGCGAGCATCTCGTCTCGCGAGAACGGGAGGGCGCTACACATCGGCAAACAGCGCGTTCGCCTCGCCAAAGCCCAGGTCGCATGAAGCGTAGGTCCCGAGCGTCAGCGCCTCGCGAGCTGCGGCTCGGGCGAGGTCCAGCGCGGCCAGGGCAACCGACGGCCCCAGGCTGATGCGCACCACCCCGAGGGCCGCCAGGTCCGACACCGACAGGGCTCCTGGACCGGCCATCACGTTCAGCGGTGCGTCGATGGCCTCGACCAGGGCACAGATCGTCTCCGAGTCCGACACGCCGGGCACGAAGATGCCGTCCGCCCCAGCGTCGAGGTAGGCGGCCGCTCGATCGGCCACGTGCGCAAGGCGGTCGGCTTCGGCTCCGATGCCCGCGAGGTAGACGTCCGTTCGCGCGTTGATGAACACGCCGACGCCCAGGTCGTCCGCCGCCGCACGGGCTGCCTGAATCCGCGCGGCCTGCTCGTCCGGTGCGAAGAGACCCGCGCCCGATGCGTCCTCGAGATTGATCCCCACCGCGCCCGCCTCCACAACGAGGCGGACGCTGGCCGCGACGTCCTCCGGCGTCCCCGCGCCATACCCGCCCTCAATGTCGGCGCTGACCGGCACCGCGACGGTCTCGGCGATCCGGCGAACGGCGTCGGCCGCCTCGGTGGCAGAGAGGCCGTGCCCGTCGCGTCGCCCTCGGGACCACGCAACGCCGGCACTTGTCGTGGCGATCGCCGCGGCGCCGGCGTCTTCGATCATGCGGGCCGAGCCGGCGTCCCAGGCGTTCGGGAGGACGAGTGGAGCACCGGTGTGGAGGCGGCGGAACGAGAGGGCGAGATCGGAAGAGGGCATCGAAGCGAGAGGCGGGCGCACCCAGACTACGGTCCGCCTCGGGGGAGCGTCTTCCGGGAGCCTCCAGCCGAATCCTTTCGTCGTCCCGAGGCGGCCTCAGGCGCGGTCCTCGTCCTCCGAGGTGGGCGCCGCGTCGCGGACGGCGCCGTCGCCCGAGGGCGCGCGGTCGTTCGTCTCCGGTCCACCCGCCTCGGGGGACCCGGCCTCCGCGCGTTCCGCCTCGGGGTCGGGCTCCGAGGCGGTCTCGTCGCTGGCAGCGTCCTCCTCGTCCGGCTCCGAGGCGGGGGCCTCGTCGTGGTCGCCGCGGGGCGTCGAGTGGACGACCTCCACCTCGTCCTCGACGCGGCCCAGCACCTTCGTCTCGAACGCCGTCTGGACGGTGTACTGGATCATCGCGAGCGCCGGCACCAGGAGCATCAGGATGCCCGTCGCGAACAGGATGCCGAACCCGAGGGCGGCCGCCATCGGGATCAGGAACTGCGCCTGCAGGCTCGTCTCGAGAACGAGCGGCGCCACGCCCAGGAACGTCGTGATCGACGTCAGCAGGATGGGCCGGAAGCGGCTCTTGGCGCCGTCCACGATCGCCTCGCGCATCCCCATCCCCGAGAGCCGACGCTCGTTGATGAAGTCGATCATCACGAGGCTGTCGTTGACCACCACGCCCGAGAGGCCGATGATGCCGAACACGCTCAGCAGGCCCACCGAGAGGTCCAGCAGGAGGTGTCCCGCCAGCGCCCCGATGATGCCGAACGGGATGGCCGACATGATGACGAGCGGCTGGATGTACGACCGGAAGGGGATCGCGAGGAGCGCGTAGATCACGAGGAGCGCCAGCAGGAATCCGCGTCCGAGCGCCTGCCCGCTCTCGGCCTGCTCCTCCTGCTCGCCGCCGAACGCGGTCTCGAGCTGCGGGTAGCGCTCGCGGACGGCCGGCAGGATCTCGTCGCGCAGACGCGAGGTGATCTCCTGCCCCGTGACGACCGCCGGGTCGGTGTCGGCGGTGACCGTCGCCACGCGGCGGCCGTCCTTGCGGTTGATCGACGACGGGGAGGTCCCGAACGTCGTCGTCGCCACGCGGGCGAGCGGCACCGAGGCGCCGCCGGGCGCAATCACCCGGACGTCCTCGACGTCGGCGAGGGCGTCGCGCTCCGCCTCGGGGAGGCGGACGTAGACGCGGACGTCCTCGCGGCCGCGCTGGACGCGGAGCGCCTGGTCGCCGAAGAAGGCTGCGCGCACCTGGTCGGCCACGTCGCGCAGCGTCAGCCCGAGCGTGCGGGCCTCGTCGGTCAGCTCGAGCTGGACCTCGGTCGTCCCCTCGCTGAGGTCGCTGCGGATGTCGAACACGCCTCCGAACTGGCCCAGCTCGTCCATGACCTCCGCCGAGGCGGTCTGGAGCGTCTCGTTGTCGGGATGCGACAGCTCCACCGACACCGCCGCGCCGGCCGAGAGGAGGTCGGCCGAGAAGGTGAGCGAGCGGGCCTGCGGTACGCCCCCGACGCGGTCGCGCCACGCTTGCGCGAAGGCGTCGGCGGGAATCTCGCGGCGCTCGGCTTCGAGGAGCTTGAACTGGACCGTGGCGAGGTTCGACTGAAGGGCCGCCGGCCCTGCGCCGTCCGGGCCGCCGTCGATGGCCTGCCGCCCGACGACCGAGTAGACCGCCTCGACGAGCGGCGGGGCGTCCTCCGGGCGCGTGCCTGCGAGCGAGTCGGCGACGGCCCGCCCGGCCGCCTCGATGCGCTCGGCGATGATCTGCGTTTGGCCGGCGGCCGTGCCCTGCGGCAGCTCCAGGTTGGCGATCACGATGTCGCCCTCGATGGCCGGGAAGAACTCGACCCGCAAGAGCCCGGCCGGCACCAGGGCCACGGCCAGGATCGCCAGCCCCAGCGCCGAGGCGAGGATGACCGACGGCGCCGAGGTAGCGAACTGGAGCGCTCGCTCCAGCGGCCCGTTCACGAACCGCTGCAACTGCCGGTCGACCCACGTGCGGGCGCGCTCCAGGGACCGCGTGACCGGGTTGCCCGCCTCGGAGCCGGGCTCCGGGAGGTGCGAGAGGTGGTACGGGAGCACGAGCAGGCTCTCGACGAGCGACAGCGCCAGCACGGCGATCACGACCACCGGGATGCCCACGAGGATCTTGCCCAGCGTGCCCGGCACGGCGAGCAGCGGGCTGAAGGCGGCCATCGTCGTCAGGACGGCGAACGTGACCGGCGTCGCCACGCGCTTGGCGCCCTCGACGGCCGCCTCGAGCGGCCCGCGGCCCTTCTCGCGCTGGGCGTAGATGTTCTCGCCGACGACGATCGCGTCGTCGACCACGATGCCGATGGCGAGGATGAAGCCGAAGAGCGAGAGCTGGTTGATCGAGTAGCCGAGCGCGTAGAGGACGGCGAGCGCGCCCACGAACGAGATCCCGATGCCGACGGCCGTCCAGAACGCGAGCCGGACGTTGAGGAACAGCGTGAGGGCCAGCAGCACGAGGCCCAGCCCGATCGCCGCGTTCTTGAGCAGCAGCGAGATCCGGTCGCGGAGCGTGCGCGAGTCGTCCTCCCAGACCTCGACGGCCACGCCGCGCGGCAGCGACGGCCGCAGCTCGGCGTCGAGGTAGGCGAACACGGCGTCGGTGACCGTCAGCACGCGCTCGTCGGACGTCCGGAAGACCTCCACGAAGGCCGTCGGCTCGCCGTTGTAGCGCGGCACGAGGTCGGCGTCCTCGAACGCGTCGCGCACCTCGGCGATGTCCCCGAGGCGGACCTGCGCGCCGGACGCGCTGCCGACCACCACCACGTCCTCGAAGTCCTGCTGCGTGTAGTTGCGGCCGAGCGTGCGGACGCGGATCTCCTCCTCGCTCGTCTCGATCGACCCGGCGGAGAGCTCCAGGCTGCCGGCCGCGACGGCCTGCGAGACGTCGGTCAGGGACAGCCCGTAGCGGCGGAGCGTGGCCTGCGGCACCTCGACCGACACCTCGTAGAGCCGCACGTTGGAGGCCTCGACGTAGCTCACCTCGGGGAGCGCCGCGATCTCGTCCTCGACGCGGTAGGCGATCTCCTTGAGCGCCCGCTCCGAGACCACGCCGCCGCCGGCGCTCCCGCCCGCCTCGGGGTCGCTGTAGAGGGCCAGCTTGAGCACCGACTGCCGGTTGGTCAGCTCGCGCACGAGCGGCTCCTCGGCCTGCGCCGGAAACGTCGTGATCTGGTCGACCTGGCCCTTGATGTCGTCGAGCGCCTGCGCCACGTCGGTCCCGAGGCGGAGCTGCGCCGTGACCACGCCGCGCCCCTCCGAGGCGGTCGCCGTGACCTCGTCGATGCCCTCGACCGCCTCGATCTGCTCCTCGATCTTCTGCACGATCGACTCCTCGACCTCCTCGGGCGTCGCGCCGGGGTAGACGACCGACACCTGGATGGCGTCGAGGCTGAACTCGGGGAAGACCTCGATCACCATCCGCGTGAGCGCGACGATCCCGGCGGCGATGAGCGCCACCATCAGCAGGTTCGAGGCGACCCCGTTGCGGGCCATCCAGGCGATCGCGCCCCTCATCGGTCGGCCCCGGATCGGTTCGGGCGGGCCACGTTGGCCGCCTGCTGCCCGCCCTCCGACGCCTCGCCGCCCCGAGGCGGCCTGCCCTGCTGACGCGCCAGCCGGACGGTCATCCCGTCCACGACGCCGTCGAGGGTGTTGGTCACGACCGGCGTGCCGGCGTCGATCGCGCCCTGCACGAACACCTGCTCGCCGACCTGCTGCAGCACGTCCACGCGGACGACGCGGAGGAGCGTGTCCTGCTCGACGGCCCACACCTCGTTGTCGCGCCGGAGCGCCCGCCTCGGAACGACGACGTAGCGGTCCAGCTCGGCCCCGCGGATCTCCGCCTCGACGTAGGTGCCCGGCAGGAGCGGCGGCGGGGCGCTGGGGACGACGGTCGGCGCGGTGGACCGCTCGCCCTCGCCGGGGTCGACCACGCGGCCGCCGGCGATGGGCGCGGGCACCGAGAGGACCACGTTGAGCGTGCGCGCTGCGGCGTCGCGCGTGGCCTCGACGCGGTCGACCGTCGCGCGCCAGCGGTAGCGGAGCCCGCCGAAGTCGGTGTAGACCGACGCCTCGACCGGCCGCCCCGAGAACAGGTCGGGCACGAGGGCGGCCTCCTCGTCGGAGAGCGGGACGACCGCCTCGACGGCGCGCGAGGCGATGAGCTGCGCAAACGGCTGCCCGACCGTCACCACGTCGCCCACGGCGATCGTCTCGCTCTGGACGAGCCCGGCGAACGGCGCGCGGACGACCGTCCGCGAGAGGGCGAGCTGGGCATCGCCGAGGGCCGCGTCGGCGCGCTGGCGGGCCGCGCGGGCCGCGTCGAGCTGCGGCTGGCGGAGGGCGAGCGGGCTCGGCGCCCCCGAGGCGGCCTCCTGCGAGGTCGGCTCCGACGGCGCGGGCAGCCGCTCGACGGCCTCGCCCCGAGGCGGCAGCACGCGCGCGGCATAGTCGTCGTCGTCGACGCCGCGGTACGGCGTGGCCGCACGGGCCGCGCGGCGGGCCTCGAACTGCTCGTACTCGCGACGCGCGAGATCCGCCTCTTCCTCGGCCTGGAGCACGGCCACGTCCTGCGCGGCCACGTCGGCGCGGGCCTGTGCGACGCGGTTCTGAAAGTCGGCCGCGTCGATCCGGAGCAGCACCTGCCCGGCCGCCACGCGCCCGCCCGCCACGAGCTGCGGGGCCACGTAGACCACGCGGCCGGAGATCTGCGAGGCCACCGCCGCGATGTCGGCCGCGCGGACCGTCCCGGCGCCCTCGACCTCGAGCGCGCCCGAGCGCACTTCCGCCTCGGCGGTCGTCACGAGCGGTGTCTGTGGTGGGGGCGGCTGCGTCGGCGGCTCGGGGCGGAGCGAGACCATCAGGTACGCCCCGCCGATGGCGGCGGCGAGGATGCCCAGGGCGACGAGGTAGCTCTTCTTCATGGCTGGCGGTCCGCCTCGGGGCGGGCGGGGGCGGCGAGCCCCGAGGCGGGGTCGCCGATGGGGTCGGGGATGGCGGGCGCGCCGACGACCGGGATCGCGGGCGCGTCGACGAGGTCGTTCGGGAGCGCCACCTCGGCCTCGACGAGGGTGACGCGCGGGGCGGCGCCGTCCTCGACCCACCCGCCGCCGAGCGCACGGTGGACGTCGAGGCGGGCCAGGGCGACGGCGCGGGCCGACTGCGCGAGCGTCGTCCGCACGGCCAGCTCGTTGCGGAGCGCGTCGAGGTAGTCGACCACGTCGCCGAGCCCCCGCTCGACGCGCTCGGCCTGGAGGGCGACGGTGCCCCGCGCCTCGGTGAGCTGGTCGCGGAGGAACCGGTAGCGCTGACGCTCCTCCTCGGCGCCCTCGAGCGCCGCCTCGACCTCCTGAAACGCCGTCAGCACCGACCGCGCGTAGGCTGCCCCGAGGCGGCGGTACCCGGCCTCCTGGAGGTCCACGTTCGCGCGCAGCCGCCCGCCCTGGAAGATGGGCGCCGTCAACCCGGCGATGAACGAGGCCGTCCACTGCGCCGGGTCGAGGGTCTGGACGAGGTCGTTGCCCGTCAGCCCGAGCGAGCCGGTGAGCGAGATCGTGGGGAAGAGCTGCGCGCGCGCTGCGCCGATCCGGTAGCGGGCCGCCTCGAAGCGGTAGGCCGCCGCGCGGACGTCGGGGCGCTGGACGAGCAGCTCGGCCGGAAGGCCCGGCGGCACCGGGTCGAGCACCGCGCGCGGCCGGAGGGTATCCGGGAGGACCGACGGAAGGTCGGTCGGGTAGAGGCCGAGCAGGACGGCGAGGCGGCCCTCGGCGTCGGCGAGCTGCCGCTCGAGAAGCGGGAGCCCGGCCTGCGTGCTCCGGTAGTCGCCGAGAACCTGGTACAGCTCGAACGACGTGACGAGCCCCCGCAGGTAGCGGTCCTGCGTGATCTCGACGCGGTCGGTGAGCACGGCCAGCGTCTCCAGGGTCAGCGCGATCTGTGTGCGGAGGTCGACCACCTCGACGTAGGCCGCGATGGTGCCGGCGAGCGCCCCGAGGCGGGCCGCCTGGAGGTCGGCCGTGGCGGCGTAGAGGTCGCCCACGGCCGCGCGCGTCTCGTTGCGGGCGCGGCCCCAGAAGTCGACCTCGTACGAGACGGCGACGCTGGCCGAGACGGCCGTGAACGCGATCCGGTCGGGGGCCTCCATGCCGCCAGGGGCTCCGCCGCCGGTCGAGTCCGGGCCTCCGCCGCCGCCGAAGGCGCCGAACTGGCCCGCGTTGGCAGGCTGCGACTGCTGATTTCGGTCGGCTGTGGCCGAGACAGTGGGCAGGAGCGGCGCCCGTGCGACGACGGCCAGGGCGCGTGCTTCCTCGACCCGCGCGACCGCCTCGGCGAGGTCGAGGTTGCCGACGAGCGCGACGTCCAGCAGCCGGTTGAGCGTCGTGTCCTCGTAGGCCGTCCACCACCGGAGCGGCCGGTAGACGGCCGTCGTCTCCGCCTCGGCGAAGCTCGGGGGGACGTCCACCACCGGCGCCGGGACCGCCTCGGGGGGGACGATGTCTGGCGTCGCGCACCCGGCGATCATGACCCCGACCGCGAGCACGGCCCCGAGGCAGCGGGAAAGGGAGGACATGGTGGTGGGCATGGCGGCGCGGCTCGCGGAGCACGTCGTCCACCGGAGGCACATCGCGAGGGCCGTCCCCCGCACCGAAGCGGTGACGTGTGGGTCGTGAACCGGCCCCGAGGCGGACGCTGTTTCCCCACCCGATCCGCTTCCGGGAAGCTCCCGATGGCGCGGTCGGGCATTCCCCCGTGAAGGGCGCCGTCAGCCGCGTGCGTCCGCCTCGGCGAGAAGCGCGGCGAGGTCGAGCGGGTCCGACACCATCGCGAGCGTGCCGTCGGGCTGGCGCGGCCAGGCCGCCTCGGGGCGGTCGCAGGTCAGCTCGACGCCGTTGCCGTCGGGGTCGCGGAGGTAGAGCGCCTCGCTGACGCCGTGGTCGGCGGCCCCGTCGAGCGAGATGCCGGCGTCGACGAGGCGGCGCAGGGCGTCGGCGAGCGCGGGGCGGTCGGGGTAGAGGATCGCGACGTGGTAGAGGCCGGTCGCGCCCCGAGGCGGCGGGCTCCCACCTCGGCTCTCCCACGTGTTGAGGCCGATGTGGTGGTGGTAGCCGCCCGCGCTGAGGAACGCCGCGCGGTCCCCGAGGCGTTGCGTCACCTCGAACCCGAGGACGCCGTGGTAGAAGGCGAGCGCGCGGTCGAGGTCGGCCACCTTGAGGTGGACGTGGCCGATCCGCGTGCGGGCGGCTACCGGATCAGCCACCGCGCAGCTCCGGGCCGGCCCCGAGGCGGGGCATGCCCTCGACGTGGAAGGTGTGGTTGCCCGTCTCGGCGATCTTGGTCAGCGTCTCGAGGTACTGGAGGAACAGGACCGTCGGGTCGTCGGCGAGCATCGCCGAGGCGTTCTTGAGCGCCCGCGCGGCGGCGACGGTCGTGCGCGCGTTCTCCAGGTCCGACTGCGCCCGGATCCGGGCCTCGAGGCGCTTCGAGAACAGCGCCTGGATCGCCTTCGGGAACGTCACGTCGCGAAGCAGCACCTCGGCGACCTCGACGCCGAGAGCGGTGGCCTGCGCGTCGAGCGCCGGCGTGCGGAGGTCGGCCAGGACGGCGCGGTCGTCGGTGATCTGCTCGCTGGTGAGCGCGGCCACCCGGTCCTTGACCGCCGCCTGCACGTAGGCGTGGACGAGGGCGTGGACCTGTGCGAGTGGGTCGAGGTAGGCCGCCCCGAGGTCCACCTGCGCGAGCGCCTGCGCCGCCTCGGTGACGGCGTAGCGGACGGTGTACGAGAACCGGAAGGCGATGCCGTCCTGCGTCAGCGCCTCCTGGGCGTGGACCGGGAACGCCTGCAGCGCGGTCGACAGCGTCACCACGCGGACCCGCCGGCCGGGGTCGAACACGCGGTAGATGCCGGGTCCGAGGTCGCGCGGGTCGCGGTTGTTGCGGTACATCACTCCGACCTGGTCGGGGAGCACCTCGAAGCGGCGGAAGAGAAGGCCCATGAGACGAGACAAGAGGAGGGGGCACCGGCCCGGCCGGGGCGCTCCGCCGAGGCGGGCGCCGCAAGGGCCGAGGCCGGCTGCGCGGTGCGCGGCCCCCTCCCGTGAGGTCAGGGGGTTAGCCTGAGTGGTTCACAGCCACGTGAGCGAGGAGTCGAACCCCGGACGTGCACCCGCATGGACCCGCGCGTTATGCACGCCCCCTGCTGCGCGGGAGGCGGTCGCACCCAAGTTCGGCTCCGCCTCGGTGGGAGGCAAGGCTGCATCCCGATCGCCTCGGGGCTGCGCCGAGGCGGACATCGAACGGCGTTGCCCCGAGGCGGCTAGAACGGCGCGTCGGTGGCCGGCGGCGGCAGTGGCGGCGGGCCGGCGTCGTAGCCCACGCCCGGCGGCGGCGGCTCGCCGGCCGGCAGCGAGAAGTCCTCGTAGCCGCCCGACGTGTCGCTGGCGACGTACGACGTCAGGTTCTCGAACCGCGCGTACTGGTTCACGAACGCCACCTTGACGTCGCCGATGGGGCCGTTGCGCTGCTTGCCGATCAGCAGCTCGCCCAGGCCCTCGGTCGAGTTGCCGTTCTCGTCGACCGTGATGCCGTAGCGCTCGGCGCGGTAGATGAACATCACCACGTCGGCGTCCTGCTCGATCGAGCCCGACTCGCGGAGGTCGGAGAGCTGGGGCCGCTTGTCGGGCCGGCTCTCGACGGCGCGGCTGAGCTGCGAGAGCGCGATGACCGGCACGTCCAGCTCTTTGGCGAGGCCCTTGAGCGAGCGCGAGATCTGGGCGATCTCCTGCTCGCGGTTGGCGCCCTTCGACTGGACCGTCCCGTGCATGAGCTGCAGGTAGTCCACGATGACGAGGCCGATGCCGTGCTCGGCCTTGAGGCGCCGGCACTTGGCGCGCAGCTCCAGGATGCCCAGGCCCGGCGTGTCGTCGATGAAGATGTTGGCAGCCGAGAGGCGGCCGGCAGCGCGGGCCAGCTTGGGCCAGTCGTCGTCGTGGAGGCGGCCGGTGCGTGCGCGCTGGGCGTCGACGCGGGCCTCGGACGTGAGGAGGCGCTGGGCGAGCTGCTGCGCGCTCATCTCGAGCGAGAAGTAGGCCACGCCGGCCGGCTTCTCGGGGTGGAGCGCCGCGTTGCGCGTGATGGCGAGGCTCAGGGCGGTGTTGTGCGTGACCGTCCCGTCCTCGAGCAGGAAGCGCCGGTTGCCGTCGATCGTGAATCCGTAGTAGTCGTCTACGCCGTCCGCCTCGAGGCGGAGCCCCGAGACCGTCCAGTCCCGAAAGTCAGTCCATTCCGGAGACGTCTTGCGCGGGATGCGCGTCGGGATCTCCGACACGTCGCCGTTGAACCGGACGCGCCAGACGATTCCTTCGAAGCCCGTCTGGCTCCGGGCCGTCTTGGCAGTGATCGAGGTCCGGTAGCCGAGCGTGTCACAGAGGCGCTTGATCTGCTCGGCGAGCCGCCGGTCCTTCTGCGTGATCTCGATGGTCCCACCGTGGCCGGCATTCCGGTGTCCGTCGCTGTCGATGAGGCCGGCGAGGAGCGCGAGGCGGTTGTCCTTCGAGTTGGCGAGGTAGACATGCGGGATGTGCTTGTCGCCCAACACGCCGATCTCGCGCAGGAGCCCCTGCACCGAGGCGGGCGTCCCGTTGCCGCTGCCGCCGACCGTTACGAGGTAGGCCGGGCAGCGGTCGGCGTCGTAGACCGAGACCGTCTCGCCACGCGCGTCGGCCAGTTCGTAGAGGTACGTGACCACCTCCTCGTCCTGCGTGTAGACGCGGGCGCTATCGCTTTTCCCATCGCCCAGCCAGAGTCCGAGGAAGTAGGGGTCGAGTGGTACCTCCGCCTCGGGGAAGTCGACCGCCACCTTGTAGCCCTTGTGGTCGTTCTGCCACTTGGGCGCGCGCGCGAGGTAGTCGCGGACTCCGATGTCGGTGACGGTCCCCCGGGGCTCGGCGCCCCCGCTCCGGCTCTTCTTGACCGAGAGGATGTGGCTCGCGTTGACCCGGTAGTCGATCCCGAACGTCTGGCGGACCCAGTACATCTCCTCGCGGCCACGCGCGAGCGAGAGGACCCGCCTCGGGGCGGAGTCGTCGCCCATGAGGAGGTCGCCCACCTCGACGTCCTCGACGGCCTTGAGCGTGCCGTCGAACATCATCACGCGCGTGCCCTTGCCGAGGCACTTGCCCATACTTGGCCTGGCTGCCACGATGATCATGTCCGACGGCTGCCAGCCGCCGGTCATCGCGTCGAGCGCCGTGAAGCCCGACGGCACGCCCGTGATGCCGCCCTCGCGCCCGTGGATCGACTCGAGGTGCTGCATCGTCGCGTGCACCACCGAGTTCATGTCGACGGCGCCCTTGCGGAGCTGCGACTCCGAGATCTGGAAGATCTCCCGCTCGGCGTTGTCGAGCAGGTCGAAGGCGTCGGTCGTCGGGTCGAAGGCCTGGCCCACGACGCCGGTCATCGTCGTGATGAGCTTCCGCAGCAGGCTCTTCTCGGCGATGATGCGCGCGTGGTACTCGACGTTGGCCGCGCTGGCCACGTGCGTCGTCAGCTCGGTGAGGTAGTAGCCGCCGATGGGCTCGTAGTCGCCCCGGCGCTTGAGCTCCTCGGTGAGCGTGATGAGGTCGACCGGGTTGCCGCGCTCGAAGAGCGCCTCGACGGCCTCGTAGATGCGCTGGTGCTTGGGGTCGTAGAAGGCGTCGGCCGGCAGGATCTCGATGGCCTTCGGGATCGCCTCGCGCTCGATCAGCATCGCGCCCAGCACCGACTGCTCCACCTCGGTGGCCTGCGGCGGCATGCGGCCCGCCTGCTGCTCCATCGGGAACACGTTGAGCGGGCGCCGCTTGCCGCCGGCCATCTTCTCGATCGGCACGCCGGGCACGCCCTCGTCGATGCGGAGCGGGCGCTGCTGGAAGTCGTCGGGTTCAGCCATAGACGTGGGTCGTCGGGCGTGGAGCGTGGGGGAGCCTCCCCCCACGTCCTACGCCCCACTCACAAGCTGGTCGTAGCGCGTGCGGAGGAGCTTGACGTCCTCCCACGTCGGCCGCTTCCACTGCGGGTTGCGCAGGAGCGCTGCCGGATGGTACGTCACCATCAGCGGCAAGCCGTAGTAGTCGTTGAACGTGCCCCGCAGCGACGCCAGCGACGAGGACTTGCCGAGCAGCCCGTTCCCGGCGCTCTTGCCGACCGCCAGGATCATCTTCGGCCGCACCAGCGCGATCTGCTTGTGCAGGATCGGGAGGTGGGCTGCGACCTCCTCGGGGAGCGGGTCGCGGTTGTTGGGCGGCCGGCTCTTGAGAATGTTGGTGATGTAGACCTCCTCGCGCTGGAACAGGACCGCCTCGAGAATCTTGTTCAAGAGCTGCCCCGCGCGGCCGACGAACGGCTCGCCGGTGCGGTCCTCGTCGGCGCCCGGCGCCTCGCCGACGATCATCAGGTCCGCCTCGGGGTCGCCGGTGCCGAGGACGGGGTTGATCCGGTCGCGGTCGATCGGCACCAGCTCGGTCGCGGCCAGCCAGTCGCGGACCGCGTCGAGCGAGTCCATCTCGCGCAGCGGGTGGTCCTCGGGGAGGAGCGCCTCGACGCGCTCGTACGGCGAGAGCGTCTCGTCCTGGCTGGGGTCGGGGAGGGCGCCGAAGAGGTCGGGCACGTCTGCGTCAGGGTCGGTGGGGATGTCGGCGTCCGGCCCCGAGGCGGGAGCGGGGGCCGCCTCGGAGGGCGCGAGATAGCGCACCGGGCCGGCGATCTCGCGCTGGAGAGCGAGAAACGAGCGGGCCTCGCGGAGCGCGTCGGTCACGGGCAGAGGGGGGACGGTGGGCGGCCAGAGGAGACCGTCCGGACCGGACCAATCTAGCCGGCCAGCCGGCGCCCTACAGTGAATCTGGGTCCGAGTTATCCACCGCCTCGGGGCCGGGTCACCAGATCTCGTCGGCCCACGACGGAGGCTCAGGATCGCGGCCCTCGGCCCGCGCCTCGATCTCGTCGGTCAGGTGCAGGTGCGCCTCGTCGAGCTCAAGAAGAACGGTGCGCAGCTCGTCCGCCCCGAGGTCATCGAGACGTGAGGCCAGTGCGGCTCGCTCGGGGATTTCCCCTGGCACGTCAATCGCCATCAGGACCACGGCCGCCGCGTGCTTGCACCATCCCGCGAAGCTGTACGGGCACGTGCAGGTGACGGCCTCGAGGCGGTCGGTCCCGAGCGGACCCGCCTCGATGACAATGCGGACACGGTACGGCTCGACGTCGCTCCCCCACACGACCGCGTCGAGGCGGTTGCCGCGGCGGACGACCTCGACGATCTGACCGTCCTCGACGATGGCCTGGGCGCGAGGGTAGACCTTCTCGGTTGTGTGCTGGCGAACGAGGTCGCGGTCGAGGCGGAGCGGGTCCATGTCAGGCGAGGGCGCTACGGGCGTCGGGGAGGATGAGGTCGACCCAGGCCGCATACGCCTCGGCGTTCGGGTGGAGCCCGTCGTCCACCACGCGGCGGCCCTTCGTGCGCGTGAGCGGCGTGATGTCGACCCACCGGATGCCTCGCGCCTCCGCCTCGGTACGGAACGCCGCGTTGAAGGCGTCGATCTGCCGCGCGATCTCGTCACGGTCGCGCGCCTCGGCGAACGGCGTCACGCTCCAGTCCGGGATCGAGACGGCGAGGGCGCGGCCCGGCTCCCCGCCCGCGAACGCGACCGCACGGTTCAGAAGGTCAGCCACACGGAGGCGGTAGTCGCCGAGCCCGACACCGTCGTACTGGTCGTTGACGCCGATCAGCAGCGTCACGAGGTCGAACGGCCCCTCGGGCGCTGCCGCCTCGACGCCCGCCGCGAGGTCGGCCGTCGTCCACCCCGTCACGGCAACGACCTCCGCCGCCCCGAGGCGGATGCCCTCGGCCCCGAGGCGGCGGACGAGTTGGTTCGGCCAGCGGTCCGCCTCGGGGACGCCCTC
>JBCCQJ010000076.1:0-16135 GCA_039024395.1 Bacteroidota bacterium
CGAGGAGGGATGCGAAGAGGCCGTCGGCGCGTCGGTTGAGGCGGTCATCGTCGAAGGTGCCTGCGAAGGAAAGCATGGTGGGTGTGGGCACGTGTGAGCCTCTATCCTACCGCGCCCGACAGCTTGTGTATACACCGTAGCTCCTTTGGGGAGAGGGACAGGGTGAGGGGACCCGCTTCGGGGCTCGGTTCTGCGTTCGATTCGACGCCCCCCTCCCAACCTCCCCCCGCTGGGGGGAGGAGACTCATTTCCACCGAGGCCGCCGGCCCTCTGCCCGTCGTCGGCGGTCTGTGGTCCGTCGTCCCGCCGCCCAGAGGCGGCGCCCTCCCCGAGGCGGCTACGGGACGGCGACGCTCACCACGTACGTCCCGCCTGACACGACCTTGCCGCCATCGAGGCGGACCCAGGTGCCGTCGCCGAAGCCGCACCCCGAAGACGTCTCGCCGACGAGCCGCCATTCGACGATGCCCTCAGCGACGACGGTGAGCGTGAGCGTCGGCAGGCCGCCGTCCTCGCGCTCACACACGGCCGTCATGTCGGCCTCGTACCAGACGCTCTCGCCAGCCTCGTCGCGGAGCACTGCATCGAACGCCTGGCGGGCCGTATCACCGGGCGCCACCTCGAACGCATACGTCCACCCTCCTCCGCCCCGGTCCACGCCACTGGAGTCACGGAGGAGGTAGTGGTACGAGGCCGGTCCAAATCCGTCCCCGGCAATCTCAGGTACCATAGGGGCCGAGTCACAGGCGGCGATAGCGGCCGAGGCAAGCGCGACTAGAAGTATGACGAGTCGCATTAGCAGACATACGCAGGTGTGTGTGGAGAATAGACCGCCCCGGCCCGCCGCGTCAAGAGTGCTCGGCCGCCTCGGGGCCGGGCGGCGCCCGCGTTCCCCGAGGCGGCGCGATCTTCCGGCCCCCCCCTCGGTGCCTGATGCCTGCTGCCCCGCTCGCCCGCCTCCTCGTCACCTGCCCCGACGCCGCCGGCATCGTGGCCGCCGTGACGGCCTTCCTGCGCAACCACGGCGCCAACATCACCGCCCTCGACCAGCACGCGACGGCGGTCGAGGGCGGGACGTTCTTCCTGCGGGCCGAGTTCACGACGCCGACGCTCGACCTCGCCGCCGACGCCCTCGAGGCGGCCTTCGCCCGCGTCGTCGCCGAGCCGTTCGGGATGGACTGGCGGATCGACGCCGCCCGGCCCAAGCGCGTGGCGCTGATGGTCTCGAAGGTCGACCACGCGCTCCTGGAACTGCTCTGGCTGTGGCGCCGCGGAGAACTGGACGCCGAGATCCCGCTCGTGGTCTCGAACCACGACGACCTCCGCCCCGAGGTCGAGCGGTTCGGGGTGGCCTACCACCACGTCCCGGTCACGAAGGAAGCGAAGGCCGACGCCGAGGCGGAGACCCTGGCGCTCTTCGAGGCGGCGGGCGTCGACCTCGTGGTGCTCGCGCGCTACATGCAGATCCTCTCCGACGGCTTCGTCGCGCGCTACCCGGGCCGCATCATCAACATCCACCACTCGTTCCTGCCCGCGTTCATCGGGGCCGACCCGTACCGGCAGGCCTTCGAGCGCGGCGTCAAGGTGATCGGGGCGACGGCCCACTACGTGACGGCCGACCTCGACGAGGGGCCGATCATCGAGCAGGGCGTGGCCCGCGTGACGCACCGGCAGTCGGTTGCCGACCTCAAGCGGCTCGGGCAGTCGCTCGAGCGCGACGTGCTGGCGCGGGCGGTCCGCTGGCACCTCGAAGCCCGCGTGCTGGTGCACGAGAACAAGACGGTCGTCTTCGCCTGAGAGGGCGTCGGCGATGCAGCGCGACGCGGCGGAGGTGCCGGCGCAGCCGCGCAAAGCCCGATCTGATGAATCCTCAACGTCCTCTGACACCACCTCGGGGACGCCCCCCACCTCGGGCAGGGCCGGTACGTGCGAACACCAATCCCCACATTCAGTCGTTCCCGCGCAGGCGGGACCGCGAAGCGACGGCGCAGCCAATCCATACGGCGCCGATTCTGAGCACCCTCGCATGGATCCCCGCGTTCGCGGGGATGACTTTGTGGGAGGGAAGGAGCCGCGAGAGAAGAACGTAACAGCCCTGCCCACCTCGGGGAGGGCCACGGCCCTGGGGGGGGGCCTACTCCAGCGCGAACGTGCCCGCCGGCACGTCGCCTCCGATCGTCAGGCGGACCCACTGCCCGCCGCCGGGGCCGTCGGCGCACGTCCCGTAGAGCGAGACCCCGGCGTCGGCCACGTCCGTGCCGAGGGTCACCACGAAGTCGTCGCGCTCCTTGGGCCCGACTTCGCACGACGCCTCGAGATCCCCGGTCGTCTCGATCACGCCGTCCGGCGAGACTCCGAGGCGGTACGTGCCCGAGACGGTCTCGCCCGCCGCGACCGGCGCGTCGAACGTGAGCGTGCCCGTCGTGACCACGGTCCCGTCGAGGCCGAGGAGGGTAACGTCGGCCCCGAGGCGGTCGTCGGTCGCGTCGCAGCCAGCGACCAGCACGAGGAGGGCGGCGAGCGTGAAGAGGCGCATGGTCGAGGCAGAGGTGGCACGCATACGGTACGCCGCAGGCTAGGCCGCCGCCGCCTCGGGGGGCCGAGTGGTCTCGTCGGGAGGCGGAGCGGTCGTCGCGGGCGCCTCGGCGGCAAGGGGCTCGACGGGTGCGGACGGCGGCTCCGAGGCGGCCGCCTCAGGGGGCGGGGCAGGGGCCTCGGCCGCGTCGTCGGCCGGCCCGAACTCCTCGGTGAAGATCTCCCAGACGGTCAGGAACAGGCCGGCCACGACCGGGCCGATCACGAGGCCCGAGAACCCGAACGTGGCGAGCCCGCCGAGCGTCGAGAGGAGGATCATGTAGTCCGGCATGCCGGCGTCGCGGCCGACCAGGATCGGCCGGAGGGCGTTGTCGACCGTGCCCATGATGCCCGCGCCGACGCCGGCCAGGATGAGCGCCTTCACCCAGGCGCCGGTCGCGAGCAGGTAGATCGCCGCCGGCACCCACACGATGGCGGCACCGACGGCCGGTAGAAGCGAGAACACGGCCATCACGACGCCCCACAGCAGCGGCGACCCGAGGCCGAGGAACATGAACGCGAGCCCGCCGATGGTGCCCTGGACGGCCGCGATCACGAACGTGCCCTTGACGGTCGCCCGCGTGACGGCGGCGAACTTGGTGAACAGCCGGCGCTCGCGCGGGTCGCCCAGCGGCAGCGCCCGCACCATCACCTCGGTGAGCGTGTCGCCGTCGCGGACGAAGAAGAACAGCACGTAGAGCGTGACCGCGAGCAGCAGCGTGAACTCGACCGTCCCCTGCCCCACGGCCAGCATCCGCGACGCGATCGTCCGGCTGACGGCGACGGCCGAGGCCGAGACGTTCTCGCGGATCTGGTCGAAGTCGACGCCCAGCTCCTCGGCGCGCTGCCCGAGGCGGGGCAGGAGCGTCTCGACGACCGCGACCGGCTCGGTGATGTCGATCTCTCCGGTGGCGACGCGCTGGTAGACGCCCACGGCCTCCTGCGTCACCGCCGCGCCCAGCCCGACGAGCGGCGCCACGACCAGCAGCAGCACCGTCAGCAGCGTCAGCAACGAGGCGGCGGTCGAGCGGCCGCGCAGGAGCCGGTCGAAGCGCCGGAAGAGCGGCGTGAACAGGACCGCCAACACGACCGCCCAGAAGACGGGCATCAGGAACCCCCCGAGCGTCCACGCGAACGCGAGCGTGACGAGGACCAGGAGGCCGATGAAGGCGCGGTTTTCGAGACTGCGGTGCGGCATGGGCGAGGGCTGTGGGGGCGGGCCGAAGGCGGCCGCCGCTCGCAATATCGGCCTCTTTCGTCCGGGGTTTCGCCCGTTGCTTCATCCGAATCACGCCGACCCCTTGACGGAGCGTCTTCTCGTCCCTATCGTTCACGTACCGAGTGAGGTCGAGCCTGGCGATCTGTCCGGGGGGACGACAACCGGCCCGACCCGCCCGCTCTACCCCGACCGGCACGACGCCGGTCGGGGTTTTGTTTGGACCCACCTCGCTCCGCTTGGAGCCCCCTCGGGGTCGAGGCACCTCAGGTGAGAGGCGCAAGTCGTTGGGCGAGAGCCAATGCCGGACGGTGGATTTCGGTGGACACCGCCTCGGCGTGTGACTCGGGAGGTGTCACCGGGCCGGCCCGACGTTCGGGCACCCCTCTGCTCACCGATGTCTTCTCCTGTCGTCTGGCGCCCCGCCCTCGGGCCGCGCCGCACCCGTCCGCTCTTCCTCGCTCGCGTCGAGGCGGGCTTCCCTTCCCCCGCCGACGACTACGTCGACCGCGCGCTCGACCTCAACGAGCTGTGCGTCCGCAACCGCCCGGCCACGTTCTTCGTCCGCGCCTCGGGCGACTCGATGACCGGCGCCGGCATCGCCTCGGGCGACCTCCTGGTGGTCGACCGGAGCGTCGAGCCGCGGACCGGCCACGTGGTCGTCGCCGTGCTCGACGGCGAGCTGACGGTCAAGCGGCTCCGCCTCGTGGGGCGCCGCGTGGTCCTGGAGCCGGCCAACGACGCCTTCGCCGCCATCGAGGCCGAGCCCGACCGCGACCTCGTCGTGTGGGGCGTCGTGACGTACGTCGTTCATGCGTTCCCGCGGTAGGAACGTGCGTAGCCTCCGCCCCGGGGCCGGCGCAGGCCCGCCTCGGCGTGCCCGATGGGTGGGGGGAACGGGGAAATGGGAACGGGGAACGGGCAGACGTGACCTGACAGGTCGGCTGTCGGCTGTCGGCTGTCGGCTGTCGGCTGTCGGCTGTCGGCTGTCGGCTGTCGGCTGTCGGCTGAAAGCTGCCCCACCCCCGAGGCGGTGCGCTCACCACATGCCCGGAACTTTTCCACGGCCGCCCTCCCTCCGCACCTCCGCACCTCCGCACCTCCGCACCTCCGCACCTCCGCACCTCCGCACCTCCGCACCTCCGCACCTCCGCACCTCCGCACCTCCCGTGCCTCGCCGCCTCTTCGCCCTCGTCGACTGCGCCAACTTCTACGCCTCGTGCGAGCGGATCTTCGACCCGAGCCTCGAGGGCACACCGATCGCGGTCCTCTCGAACAACGACGGCTGCGTGATCGCGCGGAGCGAGGAGGTGAAGGCGGCCGGCGTCCCGATGGCCGCGCCGTACTTCACGTGCCGGCGGGAGCTGGAGCGCATCGGCGCGCGCGTCTTCTCGTCCAACTACAGCCTCTACGCCGACATGAGCCGGCGCGTGATGGAGACGCTCCACACCGTCACGCCGGACGTCGAGGTGTACTCGGTCGACGAGGCGTTCCTCGTGATCCCCGGCCCCGAGGCGGGCGCCGACCCCGGGGCCGAGCACGCCCGCCTCGGGGCGGTCGCGCGGTCGATCCGCGAGCGCGTGTGGCGCTGGACCGGCGTCCCGACGCGCGTCGCGATCGCCGAGACGAAGACGCTCGCCAAGGCCGGCGTCACGCTCGCCAAGCGGCTCCAGCGGCACGGCGGCGAGCCGGCTCTCTGCTTCTGGAACCACCCCGCCCGGGAGGCCCACCTCGCCTCGATGTCGGTCCGCGACGTGTGGGGCATCAGCCGGCGGTGGGGCCGCCGCCTCGAAGGGCTCGGCGCGGCGACGGTCGACCGCCTCGTTGCCCTCCCCGACCCGGTCATCCGGAAGACGCTGAGCGTGGTCGGGCTGCGGACCGCCTACGAGCTGCGGGGCGTCGCATGCCTCGGCCTCGAGCACGACCCGCCGATCCGCAGGAGCCTCATCCGGAGCCGCTCGTTCCGCCAGCCGATCTCGGACCTGGCGACGATCTCCGAGGCGGTCGCCACGCACGCCGCGCGGGCGGGCGAGAAGCTCCGCCGCGAGGGGCTCGTCGCCGGGCGCGTCGCGGCACTCGTGACCACGAAGGGCGTCGGCGAGGGGCCGCACCGGACGGGCTGGTTGGAGCTGCCGCTCTCCACCCCCACGAACCGCACGCCCGACTTAATCCGAGCCGCAAAATCCTCTGCGGCACAGTCGTGTGAGGCGCGCGACTTCTACGGCAACGTGTACCGATACCGCAAGGCCGGCGTCGTCTGCACCGACCTCCGCCCGGCACGTCCGGTCCAGACGCCGGCGTTCGTGCCCGCGCGGACGTTCGACCCGGCGTGGGCCGACGGGCAGGACCGGCTCCACGCGGCGATGGACCGACTCAACCGCCGCTTCGGCCGGCGGACCGTCGCCTTCGCGGCGCAGGGCGCACCTCGGAATCTGCGCGCCCTGGAGAGCGAGACCGTCCCCGAGGCGGGCGGCACCCCCGCCCCGCTACCCGCCTGGGGCATGGCCCGCGACCACACCCACCACGCCTACACGACGCGGTGGGAGAGCCTGCCCGTCGTCCGCGCCTGACAGCCCGGAGGGGCGACCGCCGACGGCCGACCGCGGACCGCCGCCTCGGGGTGGGACGACGGACCGCAGACGACAGACCATGGACGGCGCTCGGCCGACACGCCGCTTCGAAGCCGACCGTCCCGGTCAAATGGACGTCTCCTCCACCCAGCGGGGGGAGGTCGGGAGGGGGGCGATAAATCAGCCGCCTCGGGGTCTTCGGGTCTATGCGTCCATACCCAAGACGGCATTCCTTCGGCCCTCAACAAGAGACGATCCACGGAGTGCTGGCACCTCCGGCCCGCACGGTTCTTCCGCCTCGGTGCAGAGTCCTGCGAGAGATCCTTCGACTCGCTGCGCTCGCTCAGGATGACACGACCTGTGGGGCCGCTAGACCGCCTCGGTGCGCGGCTGTGCGTTGACGAAGTGGACCATGTCGCTGACCGTCTCGACGCGTCTGTACCACGGGTTTCGCTCTGGGTTAGCGAGGGAGTGGCCGGACCGGCGACACGCTCGGCTGAGCACGTCATCTAAATCATCGGGATGCATCCAGACATCGTCTTTCCATCTGTCACCAGCACGAAAGGGAAGTAGCGGCTCTCCCTCCCCGAGGTGGTCTTGCAACTCGTCCCACACGGCCCGGACCACCCACGGGTCGACGACGCGGCGGTCGAACGACCGGGCGAAGGTGCAGAGCGGATCCCCGAGGCGGCCGGCCCCGAGGCGGGCCTTGTGCGTTCGCCAACGGGGCTCGTGCCACAGGTACCCGAGAAGCATCAGCGGCGACACCGCGACGAGCAACGGTACCAAGACGGAGACAAACGCCGCACGTCCCGCCCACGTCCACTCCGCCTCGGGGAGCGGGGGCATCGACCGGGAGAACGGACGTGACATAGCTATGCGCGCCGACTCAGGCCGTAGCCGAGGGCGACCAGGAAACCGGCGGCGACGGCTACGTAGGCCGGCCGCGACAGGACGGCGTCGCGCCACGTGCCCGTCGGCGCGGGGAGCTGGTCGAACGTGTGGACGGTCTCGATCTGCCCCGAATCGCCGTGCACGACGACGCGCCCCGAGCCCCACTGGCGGACGTACGACGACGCCCGCTGCACCGCCTCGGTGCGCCGGTCGGCCTCGTACGAGAGCGTGGGCGAGCCTTCGAGGCGGACGCCCCAGCGGTCGCCGTGGGGCACGACGTGGTAGACGTTGCGGCTGGGCATGAGCGCGGGGGCTGGCGGTTCATGCCTACGCCGGTCGTTTCTTTCGGCTCCCCACCTCGTCGTCATGCGCGCCCTCAAGATCGTCTTCGTCGTCCTGCTCGTCCTCGTCCTGCTCGGCGCCGTCGGCGTGTGGACGACCGTCCGCGCGAGCCTCCCCGACCTCGAGGGCGAGGTGGCGCTGGGCGGCTTGGGCGCCGCCGTGACCGTCGAGCGCGACAGCCTGGGCATCCCCACGATCACCGGCGAGAGCCGAGCCGACGTGGCACGGGCGCTGGGCTACGTGCACGCGCAGGAGCGGTTCTTCCAGATGGACCTCCTGCGCCGCGCGCCGGCGGGCGAGCTGGGCGCCCTCCTCGGGGAGCGCCTCTGGCGGACCGACTCGACGCACCGCGTCCACGGCTTCCGCGAGATCGCCGAGGCGTCCGCCGAGGCCCTGCCAGCCCGTCACCGCGCGATCCTCGACGCCTACGCGGCGGGCGTCAACGCCGGGCTCGACGCCCTCGGCGCGCGTCCGTTCGAGTACCTCGCGCTGCGCCAGGCCCCCGAGGCGTGGCGGCCCGAGGACTCGATCCTCGCCGCGCACGCGATGTGGCTCGACCTCCAGTTCGACGGCGGCTTCGGCGACGAGCTGCGGCGGACGGCCCTCGAGGCCACGCTGCCGCCCGCCCTCGCCGCCTTCCTCACCCCCGACGGCGACCGCTGGGACGCGCCGATCGACGGCACCGAGGCGGCGCCCTCCCCCATTCCGTCGCCCGACGACCTCGGCGCGTTCCGCCTCGGGGCCGAGGACGCGCCAACCCCCGAGGCGGCAGACGCCGAGGCCGCGGCGGTCGGCTCGAACAACTGGGCCGTTTCGGGGGACGTCTCTGCGACCGGGTCCGCCATCGTCGCCGACGACATGCACCTCGGGCTGCGGCTGCCGCACATCTGGTTCCGCGCGTCGCTGGCCTACGACGGCCGCCGCGTGACCGGCGTCACGCTGCCCGGCACGCCGCTGATGGTGGTCGGCAGCACCGGCGACGTGGCGTGGGGCTTCACCAACTCGTACGGCGACTACATCGACTACGTCCGCCTCGTGCCCGACCCCGACCGGCCGGGCCACGTCCTCACCGCCGACGGCTCGGTGGCCGTCGACACGGTGCGCGCGGAGGTCCGCCTCGGGGGCACGAGCCGGACGCTCGCGATCGCGCGGACGCCCTGGGGGCCGGTCACGGCGACCGACGCCGAGGGCCACGCCTACGCGATGCAGTGGGCCGCGCACCGCCCCGAGGCCACCAACCTGACGCTCCTCGACGTCGAGGCTGCGACGACGCTCGACGCGGCGCTCGCGGTCGCCAACCGCACGGGGATCCCCGCCCAGAACGTCGTCGCCGGCGACCGCGACGGACGCATCGGGTGGACCCTCGCCGGACGGATCCCGGCTCGGACCGGGCGCGACGGCCGACGGCCGGTCGACTCGACCGACCCCGACGCCCGGTGGGCCGGCTTCGTCGCCCCCGAGGCAGCACCTCGCGTGGTCGACCCCGAGGACGGCCGGTTGTGGACCGCCAACGCGCGCGTCGTCGGAGGCGAGGCGCTGGCCGTGATCGGCGACGGCGGCTACGCGCACGGCGCCCGCGCCCAGCAAATCCGCGACGCCCTCCGCGCGCTCGACGCGCCGATCTCGGAGCGCGACCTCCTCGGGGTGCAGCTCGACGACCGCGCCCTGTTCTACGCGCCCTGGCGCGAGGTGATGCTCTCGGTCCTCACCGAGGCGGAGGCGACACCGGCGCGCGACGCGCTCCGCGCGGTCGTCGAGGAGTGGGCCGGGCGCGCCGATCCCAACGACGCCGGCTACCGCCTCGTGCGCGAGTGGCGGTGGGAGGTGCGCACCCGGGTTCTGCCGCCGCTGTGGGCGCCGGCCCGGGCGTGGGCGCCGCGGGCCGGCGGCTCGCCGTCGAGCGACGAGCCGGCCCTGTGGGCGCTCGTCACCGAGCGGCCGCCGCACCTGCTGCCGGATGGCGCTGCCTCGTGGGCGGACCTCCTCACCGAGGCGGCCGACGCCGTCGCCGCGCGCCACCCCGACCCCGAGGCGGCGACCTGGGGTGAGGCGAACACGCTCGACATGGCGCACCCGATGGCCGACGTGCTGCCTGGCATCGGCGACCGGCTGCGAATGCCGGCCGTGCCGCAGCCCGGCGACGGACGGATGCCCCGCGTCTCGGGGCCGGGCTTCGGGGCGTCGCAGCGGATGGTGGTCTCGCCAGGCCACGAGGAGCGCGGCATCTTCCACATGCCGGGCGGCCAGGCCGGGCACGTCCTCTCGCCCTACTGGGGCGCTGGCCACGACGACTGGGTCGAGGGCCGCCCGAGCCCGTTCCTGCCCGGCGCGCCCGTCTGGACCCTCACCCTCGTGCCCGACGCTTGAGGACCGATCCGAAACGCCCTCGCAGCATCGCCCGGCTGCACCGGCGTTCCGAATCGGTCCTGAGACTCACCTCGGGGACGTCGAGGTTCGGCTGAGGACGAAGCTGGGCAGTTGGCATCGGTCTATGCATGAGATAGGTTTAGGCAATACTGTCTCTCCCGCCATGAGCCTCGACCTCTCCCCCACGCCCGAGATCTCGCGCGACGTTGCGCCAGCCGCCCTGTCGCCAACCGTCGAGAGGCCGCTCCCCGATCCAGGCGCGACGCACGACGCCTTCCGCACCGCCCTGCCCGAGACGCTCCCGGCCGAGCAGGGCCGCATCCTCCTCGCAGCCGGTGTGCTCGATGCGGCCGAGCAGCAAGGCCTCTCGCCCGATGCCGCCTCAGGGTTTGCCGCGCGCGTCCTCGAGGCGGGGGGCGACGGCTCGTCGTCGCTCGTCGAAGCGGGGCGGCAGTACCGCGACGGCGGGGGCACGATCCCGGCCGACTTCCCCGCTCTCGACGGGGTCGAGGGGGGCGTCGAGATCGCACGCGGCCGGGGGCAGGGCCAGCCCTACCGCGTCAACGGGCTCTCGCGCCAGGAGGCCGCCGACGTCTCGCTCATCCCCGAGGCGAGGCAGCAGGACCTCGCCGACAAGGCGTGGAACGAGTACGTCCTGGTCTACGCTCACGGCGACGTCTACCGCGAGTACACGGGCCGGAACGGACAGCGGCGGGTCGCCGAGGAAATGCCGCAGATCGACTTCGTAGACCTCAAGAACATCGTGACCCACCTCGCCTCCCGTGGCGACATGACCGACATCGAGAAGGCATACGTGTGGAGCACGATCGCCGACTGGAAGGGCGTCGGCGGCAACTGGGAGTACTCGAACGACTCCCTCCACATCGACAACCGGGGCGTCCGGCCCGAGCTGATCGACAGCCACCCTGGTCGGGCCTGGAACACGCCGTCCCACAGCGTGGTGCCGTTCCACGACCCGGTCCACGGCTTCGGTGCCCTCCAGTTTGAGAGTGGCGCGTACGGCTACATCGGCTACGCCTACGACTCGCCGACGCGGGCGGCCGAGCGCATCCGCGAGGCCGAGACCCACATCGGGAGCTGGGTCGACAACCCCGGCGACATGAACGCCTCGATCGCCTCGGTGCGCGCGTTCCACGCCTGGCGCGACGCACCCGACGGCCAGCGGTTCGACGCCTTCGCCCGGACGTGGGTGAACGAGGTCGTCGACCCCGCCTTCCGCTAGCACGGCGTCTCGGGAGCCCGCCTCGGGGAAGGCGACAGCCCGCCCGAAAGGTCGAATCTATCTTCGAGGCCCACCTTCCCGGCCTCGATGCGTGCCCTCCTCGGGCTCACCGTCCTGCTCCTCCTCGGGGCCTGCACCGAGGCCGATCCGACCGGCGCCCCCGAGGCGGCGCCGTTCGACGCCTCCGCCGCGCCGGCGCCCCCCGAGGCGGCCCTCGCGGCGATCGACGCGGCCGGCCTCCGGCAGCGCATCGCGGTCCTGACGTCCGAGGGCGGCGAGACCGGCACGCCGAGCAAGGCCGCGACCGTCGCCTCCCTCGTCGAGCCGTTCCGGGCGCTCGGGCTCGAGGGCGGGATGCCCGACGGGTCGTTCACACAGGACGTCCCCCTGCGGAGCACGCGCGTCACCGAGGCCACGCCGCTCACGTTCACGCCCGACACCGGCGAGCCCGCCTCGTTCGCGTTCGTCGCCGACGTCGCGCTGGGCACCGACATCGACGCCACCTCGGTGGCGCTCGACGGCGCCGACCTGGTGTTCGTCGGCTACGGCATCACGGCGCCGGGCGTCGCCTGGGACGACTTCAAGGGCCTCGACGTCACCGGCAAGGTGCTGGTCGCGCTCGTCGGCGTCCCGCCCGCCACGGCCGAGGACCCCACCCTCTTCCAGGCCACCGCGAGGACGAACGTAGGCCGGTGGACCTCCACGTACGAGGAGGCCCGGCGGCGCGGGGCGAAGGGCGTCCTCCTGATCCACACCGAGGCGATCGCTGGCTACCCGTTCGGTGTCGTGGCCGACGACGCGTTCGGCACGCACCCGGTCGCAGCCGAGCCGCCCGAGGGCGCGCTGGAGGTGCGGGGGTGGATCCGCGAGGGCGCGGCGCGGGCCTTGGCCGAGATGGCTGGCTCGTCCCTCGACGACTGGCTGAAGCGGGCGGGCCGCCGCGACTTCGAGCCGGTCGAGCTGCCCGTCGAGGCGAGCGTGGCGATGCAGATCGAGCAGGCCGCCGGGCCGGTCGGCCAGAACGTGGTCGCCACGATCCCCGGCACCACGCGCGCCGACGAGGCGGTGGTCTACAGCGCCCGCCTCGGGGTCGGCGCGTCTCGCGAGGCGGCGGAAGCAGACGGCATCCAGGGCGACGCCTCGGGGGTGGCAATGCTGCTCGGGATCGCCGAGGCGTTCAGGACCGCCGGCGCGCCCGAGCGAACCGTCTTCCTCGTCCTGTTCGGCCCCGAGGCGGCCGGGCCGTGGGGGGCGAGCGTCTTCGCCGACACCCCGCCGGTTCCGCTCGCCCGGACGGTCGCGAACATCAACATCGACAGCGGCAACCTCTTCGGCGGGACGGAGGGGCTCGTCGGGATCGGGGCCGAACGGAGCGACCTCGGGGCCCTCCTCGAGGCGGCCGCCGCCGCCGAGAGCGCGATCGTCTCGGGTGCGCCGACGCCCCGCGCAGGCCGGTTCGACCGCTCCCCCCCGCTCGCGTTGGCGCGCGGCGGGGTTTCGACCGTGACCCTCGGCACCGGCGACCGCACGCTCGGGGGGCTCGTGCAGCAGACGCGGGTGGCCTTCCGCCTCGGGTACGGCCTCGCGAACAGCGACCTTGCGCCGCGGGGGCAGCCGGGCGACGCGTTCGGCTACGCGCGCCGTTCATCCCTCACCGAGGCGGCCGAGTGATCTCTCAGCGCAGGGCGTCTCCACGCGCAGAGCGCTCTCCCGTTTTCCTAGCAACCCGGAGGGTGCCCTACGCCATTCCCAGGACCGCGGCCAGCACGAGCGCGCCGATGATCGCCAGCCCGAGAAGCCAACTGGAGTCCGAGAACGGGGAGGGTCGGGAGGCCATGGGCGTGGTGGGGTGAGGGCCGCCAAGTTCGCACGTCCGAAGTCGTTGTGCCAACAACCTTTCGAAACGCACCGGTTCGGTAACAGCCGCACCCGGCCATTTCAGCTCACGGCGTCTTCTTGCGGGCGCGGCTGCGCGGCGCCGGCCCCGCCTCGACGATGAGCGGCGCGGCCTGGGTTTCGCCCCCGAGGCGGACCTCGACCGTGTAGTCGCCCGGCACGAGGTAGAACGCGCCCGTGGCGTCGCCCGCCTCGGGGTCGTCGCCCAGGCCGCGGTCCGAGCGGAGGTCGTAGGTCATCAGGTTGAGGCCGGGCTCGGCGGCGTCGTCCCAGGCCCGGACCTCGTCGCCCTCGGCGTCGAGAACCCGCACGCGGGCCGTCCCCGAGGCGGTCGTCGCGTAGGCGAGCTGCAGCTCGGCCTCGGGCGGGTCGGACCACGTGTAGCCCTGGTCGCCCCAGCCCGCGCGGTGCGCGAGCGTGTCGGGCGCGAAGACGTGGAGCGGTGAGGCCAGCACGTCGGGCGTGAGCTGCTGGACGAGCGCCACGTCGGCGATCCAGATCGAGCGGCCGTGCGTGCCGACGACGAGGTCGGCCTCGCGGGCCTGCACCACGAGGTCGTGGACGGGCGCGTTGGGGAGGACGGGCGAGTCGGACGCGTCCGCCGTGGCGTCGCCCGCCTCGGCATCGCCCGCCTCGGGGGCGGCCGCGCGCTGGCCGTGGAAGCCGTGGAACGAGGCGCCGCCGTCGAGCGAGAGGTAGAGCCCGGCGTCGGTGCCGACGTAGACCACCTCGGGGTTGCGCGGGTCCTCCTTGGCCACGTTGACCGGCTCGGCGGGGAGGTCGGCCCCGAGGCGGGTCCACGTCCGGCCGAGGTCGTCGGAGCGGTAGACGTAGCTCTCGAAGTGGTCCCAGCGGTAGCCGTTGAGGGCGACGAGCAGGCGGTCGCGGTCGTGGCCCGACAGCTCGACGCGGCTCACCCAGAGGTCCGCCGGCAGCCCGGCCGAGCGGTCGGCCCAGGTGCGCCCGCCGTCTTCGGTCACGTGCACGCGCCCGTCGTCGGTGCCGACGGCCAGCAGCCCGAACTCGAGCGGCGACTCGTGGAGGCTCGTCGTCGTGCCGTAGGGCACGTCGCCCGGCTGGCCGCCGTGCGTGAGGTCGCCCGAGAGGGTCTCCCACGTCTCGCCGCGGTCGAGCGAGCGGTGCACCTTGTTCGAGCCGAGGTAGAGGACGTCCGGCAGGTGGCGGCTGAGCCAGATCGGCGTCTGCCAGTTGAACCGGAACGGCCGCTCGCCGAGCTCGTGCTGCGGCACGATCCGCCGGGCGCGCCCCTCGCCGCTGCGGTGCGTGCGGACGTAGTTGCCGAACTGGAAGCCGGTGTAGACCGTCCCGTCGCGGTCGTCAACCTGGATCTGCATGCCGTCGCCCCCGAGGAGGCGCCGGTACGGGTAGGCCCCCTCGGCGTGCCACCGCGCCGAGGCGTCGTAGGTGCTCGGGCCGCCCCACACGCCGTTGTCCTGGAGGCCGCCGTAGACGTTGTACGGCTCGGCGTTGTCGACCTGGACGGCGTAGAACTGGCCCACCTCGGGGCTGTTCTGCTTGGTCCACGTCGCGCCGGCGTCGTAGCTGATGTTGATGCCGCCGTCGTTGCCCGAGAGCAGGAAGCCGGGGCGCGACGGGTCGAACCACAGGGCGTGGTGGTCGACGTGGACGCTCGGCCCGTCGGTGCGCGCCCACGTCGCGCCGCCGTCGGTCGAGCCGACGAGCGGGACCCCGAGGAGGTAGAGCCGGTCCGGGTCGTCGGGCGCCACGCGGACGACGCCGAAGTAGTAGCCGTAGCTGTAGACGAGGTCGTCGAGGTACCCCTCGTGCGTGCGCGTCCACGTCCGCCCCTGGTCGTCGGAGCGGTACACCTCGGCGCCGACGACGGGCGTGTCGAAGAGCTGCGCGTTGGCGTCTTCGAGGAACGCCACGAGGTCGGCCGGCACGATGCGGCCGGCGCGCACGTCGGCGAGGACGGTCTCGGCGGTGTAGTTGAAGGGGACGTTGTTGGCGTCGAGGAACGTGTTCAGGTCGTCCTCGGTGAGGGCGAGGAAGTCGTCGCGCGAGATTGTCCGCAGGAGGTCGCGCGTGACCGCCGACGCGTCGGCGTCCGCCTCGGCGGGGCGCCGCGCCTGGTTGTCGACGGTTGCCCAGACGGTCCCGCTCGGGTGCACGTCGAGGCCGATGCGGCCGACGTTGGCGCCGGTCGGGAAGCCGGAGCCCTCGACCGTCATCCGGCTCCAGGTCGCGCCGTCGTCGCTGGAGGCCCAGACAGCCGAGCCCGGCCCCCCCTCGCGGAAGTCCCACGCGCGGCGGCTGCGGGTCCACGTGGCCGCGTAGAGGCGGCTCGGGTCGCTGGGGTCGCGCACGAGGTCGATCGCGCCCGTGTCGTTGTCCACGAAGAGGACGTGCTCCCAGGTGGCGCCGCCGTCGGTCGTCCGGTAGACGCCGCGCTCGGGGTTGGGCGAGTAGAGGTGGCCGATCGCCGCCACGAGCGCCACCTCGGGGTCGTCGGGGTGGAGCACCACACGGCCCACGTGGTGGCTCTCGCCGAGGCCGAGGTGCGCCCACGTCTGCCCGCCGTCGGTCGACTTGTAGAGGCCGGTGCCGGCGTAGGACGAGCGGCTCGAGTTGCTCTCGCCGGTGCCCGCCCAGACGGTCGGGCCGTCGCCCTCGGGGTCGCGCCAGTCGACGGCGATGTCGCCGAGCGTCGTCATCGGCAGGTGGTCGAAGAGCGGCGTGAACGAGGCGCCCCCGTTGGTCGTCTGCCACAGGCCGCCCGAGGCGTAGGCGACGTAGAAGGTGCTCGGGTCGCCGGGCTTGCCCTCGACGTCGGCCACGCGCCCGCTCATGACGGTCGGGCCAACGGACCGGAAGGGCACCTCGGCGACGGGCGAGCGCTCGGCGAGGGCCGCCCGCACCTCGGCCGCCTCGAGGCGGGCCTCCGCCGGCGTGGGGTCGACGGGGTTGGCCGTGTGGACGCCCGGCGGCACCGTCTGCGCGACGGCGAGCGGGGCAGCGAACGCGAGGAGGACAACGAGGCGGCGCATGGCG
>JBCCQJ010000077.1:0-16016 GCA_039024395.1 Bacteroidota bacterium
GAGGGATGGAGGGATAGGGGATGAAGGGATCGGATGTCCTTCGAACCTATCCCTCTTCATCCCCCATCCCGCATCCCTTTTCCCGTGAGCAAAATCGCCTTCGAGGGCCTCACCTACGACGACGTCCTCCTCGTCCCCGCCCGCTCCGAGGTCATGCCCCGCGAGGTCGACACCTCGACGCGGCTCACGCGCAACCTCCGCCTCAACATCCCGCTCGTGTCGGCGGCGATGGACACCGTCACCGAGGCGGACTTCGCCATCGCCATCGCGCGCGAGGGCGGCGTGGGCGTGCTCCACAAGAACATGCCGGCCGAGCTGCAGGCCCGCGAGGTGCGGCGCGTCAAGCGGAGCGAGAGCGGCATGATCCTCGACCCGATCGTGCTCCACCCCGAGCACACCGTCGGCGACGCCAAGGAGCGGATGGCGCGCTACTCGATCGGCGGCATCCCGGTCGTCGACGACGACCGCCACCTCGTGGGCATCGTGACCAACCGCGACCTCCGGTTCCAGCCCGACAACGCGACGCGGCTCCACACCATCATGACCACCGAGGGGCTCGTGACGGCGCCGGTCGGGACGACGCTCGACCAGGCCGAGGACATCCTCCAGGAGCACAAGATCGAGAAGCTGCCGGTTGTGGACGAGGGCGGATTCCTGAAGGGGCTCATCACGTTCAAGGACATCCAGAAGAAGAAGAAGCACCCGCTGGCCGCCAAGGACGAGTTCGGGCGCCTCCTCGTGGGCGCGGCGGTCGGCGTGACGCCGGACACGTTCGAGCGCGTGGCCGCCCTCACCGAGGCGGGCGCCGACTTCGTGGTTGTCGACACGGCCCACGGGCACTCGGAGGGCGTGCTGCGGACGGTCGAGCGCGTCAAGGCCGACTTCGACGGACTCGACGTCGTGGCCGGCAACGTGGCGACGGCGCGGGGCACCGAGGACCTCATCCTCGCCGGCGCCGACGCCGTGAAGGTGGGCATCGGGCCAGGGTCGATCTGCACGACGCGCGTCGTCGCGGGCGTCGGCGTGCCGCAGCTCACGGCGGTTCTCCACTGCGCCGAGGCGGCCGCGCGCTACGACGTGCCCGTGATCGCCGACGGCGGCGTGAAGCAGACGGGCGACATCCCGAAGGCGCTCGCCGCGGGCGCGTCGACGGTCATGATCGGCGGGCTGTTCGCAGGCGTCGACGAGGCGCCGGGCGAGACGGTGCTCTACGAAGGCCGCCGCTACAAGAACTACCGCGGGATGGGCTCGCTGGGCGCAATGGAGGCCGGCTCGAAAGACCGCTACTTCCAGGACGCCGAGGACGACCTGAAGAAGCTCGTCCCCGAGGGCATCGAGGGCCGCGTGCCGTACAAGGGCTACCTCGGCGAGGTGACCTACCAGATGGTCGGCGGCCTGCGCGCCGCGATGGGCTACTGCGGGTGCCAGAGCGTCGACGCGCTCCGTGAGGAGGCCCAGTTCGTGCGCATCACCGCCTCGGGGCTGCGCGAGAGCCACCCGCACGACGTCACGATCACGTCGGAGTCGCCCAACTACTCGACCCGCTCGTGAGCCGGCCCGCACCGGCGGCCGACCGCCTCGACACCATCCGCCGCCTCGGGGCCGCGCACGACGCCGAGGCGGTTCTCGTCGGGCACCCGGACGATGTTCGGTGGGCGGTCGGGTTCACGGGCTCGAACGCACTCCTGGTCGTCACCGAGGCGGAGGCGCACCTCGTCACCGACGGCCGCTACACCGAGCAGGCCCGGACGGAGGTTGCGTCGGCCGAGGTCCACATCGCCGACGGGCCGCTCGTCGAGGCCGTCCGCGACTGGGGCCTCCTTGGAGGCGCGCAGTCGGCGGTCGTGCAGGCCGACCGGCTCACGATCGCCGAGCACCAGCGGATCGAGGCGGCCTTCCCCGAGGCGGACCTCGTGCCGGTGTCGGAGTTGCTCGCCGCCTCGGTGGCCGCCAAGTCGGAGGCCGAGGTCGAGGCCGTCCGCCGCGCGCAGGCGCTGACGTGCGAGGTCTTCGAGGCGATTCTGCCCTCGATCCGGGTCGGGATGAGCGAGCTGGACCTCGCGGCCGAGATCACGTACCAGCACCTCAAGCGTGGCGCGAGCGCGATGTCGTTCCCGCCGATCGTCGCCTCGGGGCCGCGCGGGGCGCTCCCGCACGCGCGCCCGACGGCGAAGACGCTGGCGGGCGGCGAGCTGGTCGTGATCGACATGGGCGGCGTGCTCGACGGCTACTGCTCGGACCTCACCCGCACCGTCGCCGTCGGCGACCCCGGCGAGGCGGCTCGCGACGCGTACGCCGTCGTCGAGCGGGCGCAGCACGCGGCCATCGAGGCGGCCGAGGCGGATCGCCTCGGGGGCGATCTCGACCGCGTCGCGCGCGACGTCATCGAGGCGGCCGGGCTCGGCGAGGCGTTCTCGCACAGCCTCGGGCACGGCGTGGGGCTCGACGTCCACGAGTGGCCGCGCCTGTCGCAGAAGGTCGAGCACCGGCTGCCGGCGGGCGCGACGGTGACCATCGAGCCGGGCGTCTACCTGCCGGGCCGGTTCGGCATCCGGATCGAGGACGTGATCGTCCTGCGGGAGGGGGGCGCTGAGAACCTGACGCCGCTCCCGACCGATCTCATCGTTCTGTAAGAGACTGTTTGGGGAGGGAGCGCGATGCCGAGACCGAGCGAGGACGGACTCTACAAGGAGCGTGAAGCAGGCGATGCGCGAGCATCGTCGATGGAGCGCGACGCCGGAGAGGCCGGCCGCAGCCGGTCGCAGGCCGCGACGTGCTCTCCCCAAACCGTCTCTACGTCTATGCGGGTGCTGTTCGTGCTGCCCGCGCCGGTCCGCATCCCGATGGGCGGAGCGGCTGTCGTCTATCGGCACGCCGAAGGGCTGGTCACCCGAGGCCACGAGGTGACGGTCGCCGCCCCGAGGCGGCAGGAGGGAGTTCGCGGGCGCGTGCTGAAGACGGCCGTCGCGCTCCGCGACCGGGTGCACGGCGTGGCCGAGCGGGTCGAGTACGCGGCGTCGGGCGTCGCCTCGGTGGTGCCCGAGACGTGGCGGGACCTGGACGGCCACACGTACGATGCCGTTATTGCAACAGGACATCAAACTGCAGAGTGGGTGATCTCGCTGGCCGAGCAGGGAAAAGGCTTCTACCTCCTTCAGCACGACGAGCGCCACCTCACCGAGGCGGCCGCCTCGACGTGGCAGCTCCCGCTCGTCCGGATCGCCGTCGCGCGCTGGATCGCCGACACCGTCGAGGCGGAGGGGGCGCCGGTCGCCGGCGTCGTGCCGAATGCGGTCGACCTGGAGCACTTCCAGCCCCGCGTGCCTCCCGAAGAGCGCCGTGCACGCGTCGTCGCGCTCTACCACCGGCTCCCGTCGAAGGGGCCCGACATTTTGATCGAGACCCTTCGCCGCCTCCGCGAGCGTCTGCCGGCCATCGAGGCCGACGTCATCTCGGCGCGTCCACCGCGTCACCGCCTGCCGTCCTGGGTCGACGTCCACATCCGCCCCGAGGCGGACCGGCTGGCCGACCTCTACAACCGTGCCGCCGTGTGCCTCCACACGAGCCGTCTCGAAGGCTGGGGCCTCGTGCCGATGGAAGCCGCCGCGTGCGGGTGCGCAGTTGTGGCAACGGAGAGCCGGGGCGTCAACGAGTACCTGCACCCTGGGCGGTCGATGCTCCAGGTGCCGGTCGACGACGTGGAGGGGCTCGCCGCCTCAGTGGTGGAGCTGATTGAGGATTCCAGTCGACGGAGGGTCATCGCTCAGGCCGGTCGCGACGACGTCGCCCGGTTTTCGTGGGACGCTTCGACGGATGCGCTCGAGCAGATCCTCCTCGACCATGCGCCGTCATGACCAGCGTCGTCGTTCCGGTCCTCAACGGCGCCGAGATCCTGTCGCGCACCGTCCCGGCCGTGCTCGCCCTCGACGGGGTCGACGAGTGGGTGTGGGTCGACGACGGCTCCACCGACGGCACGGGTGAGACACTGACGTCTCTGACGTCGGGCGCCGACGCGGCCCGGGTCGTCCGCCTCGGGGAGAACCGTGGCCGCGGCGCAGCCCGCAACGCGGGCGTTGAGGCGACCCGCGGCGACCGCCTGGTCTTCTTCGACGCCGATGTCGAGCCGCCCCCCGAGGCGGCGGCCCGTCTTCGCGACGCACTCGACCGTCCAGGTGTCGTCGCGTCGGTGGCGCAGGTTCGATCGATCCTCGACCGGCCCGAGGATCCTTACCAGCGCTACCTCGCCGACCATCCCCGCGGTCCGGCGCCGGGAACGGGACCGGTGCGGTGGCGCTTTTTCTTGACCTGTGCGTGTGCGCTTCGACGGTCCGCCTTCACCGAGGCGGGTGGGTTCGACGCGTCCATCGCCTACGGAGAAGACTTCGAGCTGGCGTGTCGTCTCTCGAAGAGATCCCCAGAGGGCCTTCACGTTGCCGACACGACCGTGGCGATCCACGAGGTGGCCCACCTCGACACGGCGCTGGCCAACATGCACACCTTTGGCCATGCGCTCCGCTCCATCGGACGGCGCCACCCGGAGGCGATCGCGCTGGCGGGTCTCCCACGCGCGGCGGTCGCTCTGGCCCGGTGGCCGGTGGTACCCTCCCCCCAAACCGTGAGTCGCGTCGTCCGTTCGCTGCCACCCGCACTCCACCCACGGGCGGTGCGCGTCGGGCTTGGGCTCTCCCTCCTCCACGGCCTCGGACGTGCCTGACCTCCTGCTCCCTGCCACCCTCGCCTCGGTGAGCCTCGCCGGAGAGCACGCCGAGGCGGCCGCACGTGACGCAGGATGGTCGTCGGACGACGTAGACCGCCTCGTGCTGGCGACCACCGAGGCGGTCGGCAACGCCGTCGAGCACGGCCCCGGGCAGCCCATCCGCCTGCGCATCTTCGGTGGCCCTGCCGAACTCACGGTCGAGGTGGAGGATGGGGGAGAGGGACCGCGCCCCGACCGCCTCGATGCGCCGTCGCTCCCCCGTGACGACGCGACCGAAGGCCGAGGCCTCTTCATCCTCCGCGCCCTTGCAGACACCGCGCGTATCCACGGGGGCACGCTTACGCTCACGTTCCGACCGAGAGGCGAGGCGTGAGGTCGGCGCGAGGGATTGTCGCTGCGCTCCTTGGGATGGCCTTCGCCCTGGTCGCGGCCTCCAGCGCTCGCTCCCCCGAGGCGGGGACCGCGCTCCGTCTGGCGTTTGTCGCGGCAGCCCTTGGCGGGAGCGCTCTCCTCTGGTGGGTTCACGGATGGTGGAGACCGTCTGGGCGGGCGCTCCTGCTGTGGGCGGTTGCCCTCCGGTTAATCTTCGCGCCCCTGCTGCCCGGTCTCTCCGACGACGGGTACCGCTACCTCTGGGACGGACTGCTTCAGGCGCAGGGGATCTCGCCGTATGCGTACGTCCCCTCGGATCCCGCACTGGCCCGCTTCCAGGACTCAGTGCTGTACGAGCGCATGAACTCGCCAGACTACCACTCGGTGTACCCGCCCGTGTCCCAGGTCGGGTTCCGGATCGCCGCGCTGGCGCTGCCCCTCGGGTGGGAATGGGCGTGGTACCTGTGGAAGGCGCTGGTGCTCGCCGCCGAGGCGGTGGGGGCATGGGCGCTGTTTCGTTTGGTCGGCGCTCGACGGTCGATGCTCTATGCCCTCAATCCCGTTGTGCTGATCGAGGTCGCCGGGCAGGCGCACACGGAGGGTCTCCTGCTCGGAGCCCTCGGAGGGATCGTGTTGAGCCTGAGCGGGAGCGCACGATGGGCAGGGCTTGGCGTCGCGGCTGCGACGTTCGTCAAGCTGTGGCCCGTTGCGTGGGCGTTGTTCGTCTGCCGCTCATCGAGGAGAGGGCTGGCAGGCCTAACCTTGATCGGAGCCCTTGGGCTGTTCTACGAGGTCCATCGGTACGCGCCCAACATCCTCGAGTCGCTTCGTCTGTACGCCGGGACGTTCGATTTCTACAGCCTGCCGTACCTGGTGCTCAAGGCTGCGATGTACGGAACCGTGGGAGAGATGGCAGGGGCGCTCGCCGCCTCGGGGATGACACTCGCGTGGGGCGGTGTGTGCGTCTATGCTTGGATGAGATCCCCACGCACAGGGCGCAGCCTCATGCGGGCGGTCTCGATCGTCACCGTCGGCTACGTCCTGGCGTCGCCGACACTGCACCCGTGGCACCTCCTCGCAGCACTCTTCGTACTGCCGTTATTGGAAAACAAAACATGGTTATCCTGGCTAGCGGCGATGTCCGTGTCAGGGTATCTCGTCTACATGCTGCCAGGCGTCGGCCTGCCGATTACCCTCATCGGATGGGTCGGGGCGGCCACGCTCTTCACCTGGGAGCGGCGATCCTCTCTTCTCGCCGCCACCATGCGATGGCGGGCACGCGGGAAGACGCGAGAGATGGCAGAAGTGCTCAGGAGGGTCCCTCCGGGTCGGAGCGTGCTCGACCTTGGGGCAGGGGAGGGGTACGTCGGCCGCGACGTGGGTGACCGCCTCGGGGTTGCTGTGGAGGCCATCGACGTGGCCAACCTCGGGGACCGCTTCGGTCCTCGGGTCGACCTCTACGACGGGCTCCGCATCCCCAGGCCTGACGGCGCCTACGACGCAACGCTGATCGTGTACGTCCTGCACCACGCCCGCGTCCCGGTCCGTCTTCTGCACGAGGCCGTGCGCGTGACCCGCGGTCCCGTCATCGTGCTCGAGACCGTCTGCCACGGTCCAAGGTCAAAGCGATGGCTCGAGGCCGTAGACCGTCTCGTCAACCGGATCCGGTCCCGCGGCCGCATCGACGAGGAGCCGCTGACCATCCGCACCGACGCCGAGTGGGTTCGACGGTTCGAAGCAGAGGGATTTCGTCTGCGGCATCGCGAGACGCGGCCCGGACTGCATCCGAAGGCGCTCTACGTGCTCGATGGCGGCCACGTCGCCGCCTCCATGACGCGCTCGGGCGTCAGGCCGTCGGCGTCGAGCACGACCGCCTCGGGGTAGCGACGGTACCACGTCATCTGGCGCTTGGCATAACGCCGCGAGTCGCGCTGAATCCGCGTGATCGCTTCGTGCCGAGTGCTTCGCCCCTCGAAGACAGGCGGCCACTCTCGGTACCCGATGGTCGCCTGCATCGTCCGCCGTGCGTCCTCTCCCGCGTCGTAAAGCTGCCGGGCCTCCGCCTCCAGTCCACCTGCAACCATCCGCCCGACGCGCCGGTCGATCGCATCATACAAATCGGCCCGCTCTCGCCGCAGCACCACGAGGCGGTGAGCGACGCCCGGCACGGCGGCCTCGCGCCACAGGTCCGACGGCCGCCTCGACGTCGTGCGAAGCACCCCGACGAACCGGACCAGCCGCTGCGACTTGGTCGGGTCGAGGGTGGCCGCCGCCTCGGGGTCGGCGGTCACCAGCTCGTCGTAGAGCACCGCGCGCCCCGAGGCGGTCTGCGCCGCCTCGGTGAGCGCCGCGACCAGCTCGGGAGGGACCGGAGGAAGATCGGCCAGGCCCTCGACGAGGGCGTGGACGTAGAGCGTTGAGCCGCCGACCACGATCGCAGGCGTTCCACGCTTCGCGAGGCTCACGAGCACTTCGCGAGCCTCCCGAAAGAACTGCCCCGCCGAGTAGGGCTCGCCAGGATCGAGCCGGTCGATCAGATGGTGCGGAATGCGGGCCTGCTCCGAGGCGGTCGACTTGGCGGTTCCGATGTCGAACCCGCGGTAGACCTGTCGGCTGTCGGCCGAGAGAATCTCCCCTCCGATTGCCTCGGCAAGAGAGAGCCCAAGGGACGACTTTCCGACTGCGGTCGGACCCGCCAGGATCAGAGCGGGCGCCGCGGACACGCCTACGGCTTGGGGAGCGAGGGGTCGATCTCGTCGCTCCAGGCATGAATGCCTCCCTTGAGGTTGACGGCCTGGTCGAACCCGTTGGCCTGGAGGAACTCGACAGCCCGCGCCGAGCGGCCGCCGCTCCGGCAGTGCACCACCACCTCGGCGTGCTGATGCTCGCGGATTTCCTCGATCCGGTCCGGAAGCTCTCCGAGGGGGATCAGCGCGCCGCCCAGGTTGGCGGCTTCGTACTCGTCCGGCTCGCGGACGTCGAGGACGAACGGCACGTCATCGCCGTCGAGGCGGGCTTTGAGGTCGTGGACGGTGATCTCTGGAACGGAGGCCATGGGAAGGGGAGAGGGTGGGGGTGGAAGAGGGGCACCGGAGCCGCACGCGGGACAGGACGGGTCGCGCTCGACAGCGAACGTCCGGGTCTCCATCGTCAGGGACTCCATCACGAGGAGGCGGCCGACGAGAGGCTCGCCGATGCCGAGAATCAGCTTGAGCGCCTCGGTGGCTTGAATCGTTCCCATGAGTCCTGGAAGGACGCCGAGAACGCCGCCCTCGGCGCAGTCGGGGACGAGGCCAGGCGGGGGCGGCTGGGGGAAGAGGCACCGGTAGCACGGCCCGCCCGGCGCGGCGAAGACCGACGCCTGCCCGTCGAACCGGCTCACCGACGCGTACACGTTCGGGACCCCGAGGCGGACCGCCATGTCGTTGACGAGGTAGCGCGTCGCAAACGTATCGGTGCCGTCGAGCACGAGGTCGTAGCCCTCCAGGATCGACTCTGCGTTGTCGGGCCCGAACCGCGCGTCGTACGTCTGCACGTCCACTTCGGGGTTGACCTCTCGGAGGCGCTCTCGGGTGGCCTCGACCTTCGGCCGTCCCAGGTCGTCGTCGGCGTAGAGCGTCTGCCGGTGGAGGTTGCTCGCCTCGACCCGGTCGAAGTCGACCACCCCGAGGCGGCCGACGCCTGCGGCGGCGAGGTAGGTCAGGGCGGGCGACCCGAGCCCGCCCGCCCCGACAACCAGCACCGAGGCCTCCGCGAGGCGGCGCTGGCCGTCGAGTCCCACCTCGGGGAGGCGGATCTGCCTGGAGTAGCGCTCCATGATTGGAGAAACCGACGTGCGTTAGGAAAGGTCCTTGAGGATGACCCGGGCCGCGTTCCGCCCCGAGGCGCCCATGATGCCGCCCCCGGGGTGGGTGCTCGCGCCCGTGAGGAAGAGGCCCTTCACCGGCCCCTTGTAGCCGCTCATGTCGAGCGACGGGCGGAGGCTGAACATCTGGTCGATGCTCATCTCGAGGTGCATCACGTTGCCGCGGAACAGCCCCAGCTCGCGCTCGAGCCAGAGCGGGTGCTGAAACAGGCTGCCAACGATGCTGTCTCGGGTGCCGGGAGCATAGGATTCAAAGGCATCGATAATCGAGGCTTCCACCTCAGGACCGATGTCGTCCCACGAGGCGCCGCCGGCGAGGTCGTACGGGTAGTACTGCGCCCACAGCCACAGCACCTCGCCGCCGGGGGGGGCGAGCGTGTCGTCGACGGCCGAGAAGCTCATGCCCACGATGGGCGGGTCCGAGGCGGGCTTGCCCTGAAGGAACTCCGCATAGGCGTCCATGATCTGCTGCCGGTCTCGGCAGACCAACTGAAGGCCTGTGCGTGCGTCCCGCCCCGGCGCGTCGGCGTATTCGAGGGGTTTGGACAGCGCGAGGCGGACGATGGCGCCAAAGCCGTTCCCGACCCGCATGCGGTTGGCCGCCGTGGGACGGGAAGACCGGGGAAGCAGGTGGTCGAGCGTCTCGAGGATGTGCGCCCCCGAGAGAACACGTCGGGCTGTGTAGTCAACATTGCCAGATCGAATGCCATACACGCTACCATCCGACACCAGGATGTTTGACACAGGAGACCCTGTATACACATCGCCCCCGTGTGCCTCGATGTGCGCACGGAGCGCCCTGGTCAAGCCTCCCGATCCACCTCGGGGACGTGCGATGCCACTCTCGTGGTAGAGCGGATGCCACAGCAGAAAGGGTGCGCTCAGTGGCTCGGTTGGTGGAGGCCCGCTCTGCGCAGCCATCCAGACGAGGGCCGCCTTGATTCGTTCGTCAGTGAAGTACTCGTCGACGGTTTCGCCATAGGGTTTTAGAATCGAACCGAGGGCGTTCTGCCAATCCATCTTTGCAGACTCTCCGAGTGCGAAGGTCTTGCCGACGGCCAGTGGACTCGGCGTCTCGAGAAAGACGTTGCGGACGGACCTAGAGAACGGTGCCCATGCATCAACAAACCGTCGATACGCGTCCCCTTCACCTGGAAAGACTGTGTTCAGATGCTCGACCGTGCGGTCGAGGTCCCGGTAGATGTAGAACGAGTGGTCGCCGTGCGGAGCGAAGAACAGGGGGTCGACTTCGAGGTACTCGAGACCGTACTGCTCCAGCCCTAGCTCGTCGACGATCGGCGTCAGTCGGATCAGGATGTGTGCAGATCCTCCGAGGTCGAACTGATATCCGGGTACGTGCTCGACGGTCGACACAGCTCCGCCGACGACATCGCGTCGCTCGAACACTCCGACGCGGTACCCGGCTTGCGCGACGTAGGCGGCAGCAATCAGGGCGTTGTGCCCAGATCCTACAATAATCAGATCGTACATATGCTACAGTTTAATGAAGTCTGCTGCACTGTTGGCCAGCTTGTCTCGCTGGTGAACGTAGCGCATGGTGGTCTCGATGTTCTTGTGTCGGGCGTGGGTCTGGACTTGTTGGATCGAGGCTCCTCCCTCGATCGCCAATGTGCACCCAGTGTGCCTCATGGTATGGGCACCAACCTTGCCTTGTATACCAGATGCTTTCGAGATCCGGTTGACGATCATGTAGATCGAGGTCGCTGAAAGCCTCTGCCCACGGGAACGGTTTCGACTCATGGACCGCCAGATCGGCCCTGAGGTGTATCCATAGGTCCGCTTGTGCGACTCCAGAATGTTCGCAACATGGGTTGGAATCTTGACACTTTGACCGGATCCTCCTTTGGCTGATGGGATGTCCAAGACCCAGTGGTCCCCGAGGCGGCGCACGTGCTCAACGTCCATGGCTGCAGCCTCGGACCGCCGCAGAACGCAGTGAAGCAGCGTCGAAAGCAGAGCGTGGTCTCGCACACCGGTTTCCCTGCTCAGGTCGATGGAATCAAGCATTTGGGCCGCCTCGATGGCCGACAGGACGGTCATCAGCTTGCCTTTGCTGTCGTCGTTCGAGATGCGTCGGACGAGCTGGCGGTCGGCGGGGTTCAGGCTCAGAGCGCCCAGCGCAATGAGCCACGAGAAAAAGCCCCGCAACGAGGCGGTTCGCCTGCGAATCGTCGCCGAGCTTTTGCCTTCTGCTTCGAGGTCTGCAATGAATTGGTTGACGTGGCGAAAGGTGGCAGACCTGGCGAGGTCGAGCGTGACGATCGACGTACCGAAAAAGGTCTCTAAGTCTTGCCGATAGGCACGTCGCGTGTTGGGGCGGTCGAAGCGGAGCAGGTAGAGCGAGATGAGGTCGTCCGCCTCGGGGTCCTGGGCCGGCAGGTGCGAGGGGGCGCGGAGGCACGGGAGGGCGCTCATTGGGATGTGCGATAATTAACGTTATCGTAAGTATACGACACGTGGAGGCGTCTGCGCGGGCGCCTAGGCCGCCTCCACCTCGGTGCCGGCCATCGTGACGCCCGTCTCGGCGTCGAACATGTGGAGCGCATCCGTTCGCAGCGCAAGCTCGAGGGCCTGTCCCGGCTCCGGGAGCGGCTGGGGCTCGACGCGGGCGACGACGCGGTGTCCGTCTGCCGTCCGTGCGTAGATCACGACTTCGTTGCCCATCGGCTCCAAAACCTCCAGGGTCGTGCGGATCGGCCCGGTAACCGCGTGGTTCGGTGGCAGGTGAGTCGTCACGTACAGGTCTTCGGGGCGAATTCCGAGCGTGACCGGACCGGACAGAGCCGGCGCGAGGCCAGGGCCCCGAGCAAGGTCCACCGTGTCCGCCTTCGTGCGGAACGTCCGGGCTGGGTCGATCGACCCCTCGAGGAAGTTCATGGACGGGCTGCCGATGAACCCGGCCACGAAGGTGTTCGCAGGCCGGTTGTAGAGGGCTAACGGCGTGTCGACCTGCTGAACGTACCCGTCCTTCAGGACGACGATCCGGTCGCCCATCGTCATGGCCTCCACCTGGTCGTGCGTGACGTAGATCATCGTCGCGCCGAGCTGGCTGTGCAGCTTTGAGATCTCGGTGCGCGTCTGCACGCGCAGCTTGGCGTCGAGGTTCGACAGGGGCTCGTCAAACAGGAACACGGAGGGCTCGCGGACGATGGCTCTCCCGAGCGCCACGCGCTGGCGCTGGCCACCCGAGAGCGCCTTCGGCTTTCGGTCCAGGACCTCGTGGAGGCCGAGCGTCTCGGAGGCTTGGCGCACGCGCCGCTCGATCTCCGTCTTCGGGAACTTGCGCAGCTTGAGGCCGAACGCCATGTTGTCGAAGACGTTCATGTGCGGGTAGAGCGCGTAGTTCTGGAACACCATCGCGATGTCCCGGTCCTTGGGCGGCACATCGTTCACGACGCGGTCGCCGATCCGTAGCGTCCCCGAGGTGATCGACTCCAGACCCGCGATCATGCGCAGCGTCGTGCTCTTGCCACATCCCGATGGTCCCACCAGCACAACGAACTCGCCGTCGTGGATCGACAGCGTCGAGTCGTGGACGGCCACAAAGCCGTTGTCGTAGACCTTCTTGACGTTCTCGAGAGTGACACGAGCCATGAATACGCCTCAACAGTGTGCAGTGACCGTCAAGATACCCCTGTAAGCGCTTCTGCCGCCTCGATGATGACCTTGCGACCCGTCGCCGTGATCGGCGCCCTCTACACGGCTGGCGAACGTGGCCTGGCCGGAGACATCCTGGCAGCGCGGTCGCTCGGTCTCGCCCCGATGCCTGTGTGCACGTCCATCGTCGTCGCCGGCGAGGGCCGGGTCACCGACGTCACCGACGTCCCGGTCGACACGGTGATCGCCCAGATTGACCACCTGAAGGCGGCGGGGACGGTCTCGGGCGTCAAGGTGGGGATTCTGGGGAGCGCAAAGACCGTCGCTGTGGTCTGCGACTACCTCGACGCGATCGACGTCCCGTCAGTCCTCGACATTACCGCCTCGGGGCCGAGTGGCGAGACCGTTCTCAACGCGCGTGGCATCGACACGCTTGCCGATCGCCTCGGAGGGCCGATGCTGGTGACGGTGGGCCGGGCGGATGCCGAACTGGTGACCGGTGGCCAGATCGAGTCGCTGGACGATGCCCAGGTGGCGGCCCAGCGAATCCACAACCGAGGCGCACGGCAGGTGGTGATCCGCTGCGGGACCCTCCCCTACCGCTTCTACGACGCCGCGAGCGATCCCGGAAACGAGGCGGGTGTTCTCAACGCCGACCTCTACTTCGACGGCGAGGACTTCGCCCTGTTCGAGGCGGACCAGATCGACGAGGCGAACCCGGACGGAGCGTCCAGCGTGTTCTCGCTGACGGTCCTGCGCGGTCTGATCGACGGCCTCGCCCCCGAGGCGGCGTTGCAGCAAGCGAAACGGTCGGCCACCGAGGCGGTGCGTCATCGGCTCGCCGTCGACGGATACGGGGCGCGCATCCACCCCGATTGGGAGCGCTTCCAGTAGAATCGCCGGGGCATCTGTCCTTGGGTCCGTCCTACCTTTCGGTCCACCCTGATCTGTCCGCATGGCCGACCGCTCCGTCCACTCTCGCCCGACGATCTACGATGTCGCCAACGAGGCGGGCGTCGCGATCTCGACCGTCTCGCGTGTCCTGAACGCCTCGCCGGAGGTCTCCGACCCGACCCGGGAGAAGGTGCAGGCGGCCATCGAGAAGCTCCAGTTCCAACCGCAACGGACGGCGCGCAACCTCGCGCAGCAGTCGACGACCTCGATCGCGGTGGCCTTGCCTTCGGCGACCTCGCTGTTCTTCGTCGAGATCCTCAAGGGCGTGAAGGACGTGCTGCGGGACCAGGACATCGACCTTCTGCTGTCGAATCTGGGGTCGGCCCAGCCGTACCCCACGCTCCAGCGCTTTCTGCGTCGCGGGACGGTCGACGGCCTGCTCCTGGTCGCGCTGCCGGTCGACGAGGCGCTCTCGATGCAGATCGGCGGGATGCGGGCGCCTGTCGTTCTGCTGGGCAGCAAGTACCCAGGCCTCGACGCCTACTGGTGGGACGACGCCTCAGGGGCCCGGGAGGCCGTCTCGTATTTGATTTCGGAGGGCCACGAGCGGATCGGCCTCATCACGGCGCACTCGTGGAGCACCAGCTCGGCGCCTCGCCTCGAGGGCTACCGCGCCGCCCTCTCCGAGGCGGGAATCCCCCTCGACCCCGACCTGATCCAGGCCGGCCAGGCGACCAAGCACGCCGGGTTCTCCGAGGAGGCTGGCGCCGAGGCCATGGAGCGGCTGATGAGCCTGGACCGGCCGCCGACGGCCGTGTTCGCCTCGTCAGACGTGCAGGCGTACGGGGCATGGGCCTACGCGCGCGACAACTCGATCCGGATTCCCCGGGAGGTGTCGCTGGTCGGCTACGACGACCTGAAGCTGAGCCGCTTCCTCGACCTCACCACCATCGCCCAGGGCATGCACGAAGCCGGGCGCATGGCGACGGAGCGCTTGCTCGAGCGCCTCAAGGAGCCTCACGACGACCGCGTCGACGTCCAGCTCTCCCTCGACCTCAAGATTCGCGGCTCCTCGGGGACGGCTCCTTCATGATCGACACGCTTCCGCCCCCGCTTGTCGAGACCGATGTTGGCGATGGGCCAACCTATCGCGGCAAGGTTCGAGACACCTACGACCTCGGCGACGGACGGCTCGCCATCGTCACCACGGATCGGATCTCGGCGTTCGACCACGTGCTCCGGCAGGCGATCCCGCTCAAAGGGCAGGTTCTGAACGGCGTTGCGACGTACTTCTTCGAGCGCACCCGGGACGTCGCACCCAACCACCTGCTCGCGTCGCCCGACCCGAACGTAACCATCGGCGTTCTGTGCGAGCCGCTGCCGATCGAGTTCGTCGTACGCGGGTACTTGGCCGGACATGCGTGGCGGGTGTACCGGGACGGCGGCCGCGTGCTCTGCGGCGAAGCGCTGCCCGACGGCCTCCGCGAGAGCGAACGCTTGCCGGCACCCATCCTGACGCCAGCGACCAAGGCCGCCGAAGGCCACGATGAGGACGTGACGCGCCAGGAGATCCTGGACCGCGGCCTGGTCGACCCAGACACGCTCGACGAAGCGGCGGACCTCGCGCTGCGGATGTTCGCGCGCGGCACCGAGCTGGCGGCCGAACGCGGGCTGATCCTGGTCGACACCAAGTACGAGTTCGGGCGAGCCCCAGATGGTCGCCTGCTGCTGATCGATGAGGTGCACACCCCCGACTCGTCGCGGTACTACTACGCCGATGGATACGCCGACCGCCTCGGGGCCGGCGAGCCGCAGCGCCAGCTCTCGAAGGAGTTCGTGCGCGAGTGGCTGATGGACCACGGGTTCCAGGGCCTCGACGGCCAGACGCTCCCCGACCTCCCTCCCGACTTCGTTCGGACCGTCAGCGAGCGCTACGTCGAGCTGTTCGAGACGGTGACGGGCCAGACGTTCATCCCGAATCTGGCCCCTGATCCTTACGTGCGCATCAGTCAGGCGATCTACAGTGCACAAAATCAATAACGGACATCATGTGACGTCCCCGAGGCGGTACAGGTCGGGTCGGCGGCTCGTGCGCCGGTCGTTGTAGCGGTTGAGAGCGGTGTCGCGCGCACGGTGCGGGTCGATCTCGGCTGAGATCACCGCCTCGGTGTCTGGGGGCGCCTCCGCCAAAACCTGGGCGTCAGGGCCGCACAGGACGCTTCGGCCGATGAAGGTCAAGTCCTCCCGTCCGCTTGACTCGGTCCCGATCCGGTTGGCCGTGGCGGTGAAGACGCCGTTCTCGAGCGCGCGAAACCGCATCGCGTCGGGGCAATGCGGAAGGACGAGGTTCGAGGGATGCGCGATCACGTCGGCCCCGGCGAGGGCGAGCGTGCGTGCCGCCTCGGGGAAGAACCAGTCGAAGCAGACCATCACCCCGAGGCGGTAGCTGCGTCGCCGCCGGTCGGTGACGGTCCACACCTGGAATCCCGAGTCGCCCGGCGTGAAGTGGAGGGTCTCCTCGTAGAAGAGGTGCGTCTTCCGATAGGTGCC
>JBCCQJ010000078.1:0-15997 GCA_039024395.1 Bacteroidota bacterium
CCCCCACTCCCCCCACTCCCCCCATGCCCGACCCTGCCGATGTCGTCCGCCTCGGGCGCGTACCCTACCGCGAGGCGTGGGCGCTCCAGGCGCGGCTCCAGGCCCGCCTCGTGGCGGCCAAGCGCGCCGCGCCGCACGTGCCGGAGCAACCGGTGCCCGAGCCGCACGTGGTCCTCGTCGTCGAGCACCCGCCGGTGTTCACGCTCGGCAAGAGCGGCGACCGGGCCAACCTGCTGGCCTCCGAGGCGGAGCTGGGCCGCCTCGGGGCGACCTACGTCGAGACCGACCGCGGCGGCGACATCACGTTCCACGGGCCGGGCCAGGTGGTCGTCTACCCGATCCTCGACCTCGACCGGCTCCAGACCCCCGAGGGCGAGCCGCTGCGCGACCTCCACCGCTACCTCCGCGAGCTGGAGGAGGCCGTCATCCGGACGTGCGCCGACGACGGCGTTGCTGCCGACCGCGTGCCTGGCCGCACCGGCGTGTGGGTCGGCCCCGACGCGCGCGGCGACGAGCGCAAGGTGTGCGCGATGGGGGTCCGGTGCAGCCGCTGGGTGACCATGCACGGCCTCGCCCTCAACGTGGCGACCGACCTCGGCTGGTTCGACCGCATCGTGCCGTGTGGCATCGACGACCGCGGCGTGACGTCGCTCGCCCGCGAGGCCGGACGCGCCCTCGCCCCCGAGGCGGTCGCACGCCGGCTGCTGGGCCACCTCGGCGACCGCCTCGGGCTGGAGCTGACCGCGCGCGACGCCGACGCGCTGGCGGACCGCCTCGGGGCGGGCACGGCTGCGTAAAACTTCGCATCTGGGGCAACCTTTCTCCCGGCGCCGTACGTTGAACGCGCCGACCTCCCCCTCCCCTTCCCTGCCTGTCTCATGCCGCCGTTCAACGTCGACCAGTTCGCTCGCCAGCTCCTCGCCGAGGCCCTCTTCTACGACGAGGAGTACGGCGCCCTCGGCAACGTGAGCCTCATCGACAAGGAGAGCGTGCGCGAGCGCTACCTCGCGTCCTACGACCCCGACCGCGACACCTTCCTGATCGAGGAGGCGGTCGAGTGGGAGGAGCTGGACGCCGACGAGGACGGGGAGGTCGACTACGCGCTCGCCGTCGACGGCACGGAGTACGGCACCTACGGCACGCCCGAGGAGGCGGCCGAGGTGCTGATGACGCTCGCGCGCGACCACAACCTCGCGCCCAGCTTCATGATTCTCTTCGACGAGGACGGGGGGTAGCCGCCCTCCGGGCTGTCGCCCTCTGGGCGGGACCACGGACGACAGACCACGGACCGCGGCCGGTCAGAACCTGGGGAGTCCGCCGCCTCGGGGCTGGCTATGCCCGGCCCGCACGCACCGCGGCGACAGCCAGCCACGCCCAGCCAGCGATGAAGCTCAGGCCGCCGAGCGGCGCCAGGGCCCCGAGGAGGCCGACGTCCGTGAGGACCAGCACGTAGAGGCTGCCCGAGAACAGCGCGACCCCGAGGAGGTGGAGCCACCCGGCCGGCGCCGCCTTGGGGACGTGCAGCGCGAGGACGCCCGCGAGGGCCGCGCTGACCGAGTGGGCGAGGTGGTACGTCGCGCCCGTGCGCCACGTCACCAGCCGCTCGGGTGGCACCGCGTCTGCGAGGCCGTGCGCCCCGAAGGCGCCGAGCCCCACGGCGAGCGCCCCGCTCACGGCCGCAGCAGCGACGAGCCGCGACACCGAGGCGGTCATTCCCGAGGCGGTCATTCCGCGTCGTCGAGGGCGGGCAGGATCTGGAACGGGACCGTCCGCCCGTTGAAGCGCAGCGTGTAGCTGCCCGCCTCGAAGGCCCCGTCGAGCGAGACGTAGAACCGGAACGGCCGCACGACGGCGGCACAGACAGTCTCGCGCGGCTGCCGCATCGTGAGGTCGACGGTCACGAAGTTGCCCGCGCGGCGCTGCGTCACCTCGGTGAGGGCCGCGCAGGCATCGGGGAGGGCGCCCTTGACGAGCACGTCGACCGCGACGGCGTCGCCCGGCTGCGGCCGGCCCGCCGCGCGGACGCCGATCGAGTCGACAACGGCCGGGAAGAACAGGTAGCGCGTGCTGTCGGTGACCGGCGCCAGCAGCATCGTCTCGCGCCCTTCGCCGTCGACGCCGCCGACGCGGTACCCGAACCGGTCGTCGGGCGAGTCGCCGCCCGAGGCGCCGCCGCCAGCACACGCGGCCAGCCCGAACGCCGCCCCGAGGAGGGTCAGAAGCGCGAGCCGCATCACTCGCTCTCGGGCGCGTCGGCCTCGGAGGTCGGCGCCTCGGGGGCAGGCGCCTCCGAGGCGGGAGCCGGCGCATCGTCGGCGAGCAGGCGGGCCGTAGGCGACTCGTCGGTGACCGTTTCCATGGGGGCGTCGCCCCAGAGCCGCTCGAGGTCGTAGTGCGCCCGCAGCTCCGGGTCGAACACGTGGACCGCGACATCGAAGTAGTCGAGCACGATCCAGCGGCTCGTGCCGGGCTGGCCGTCGCGGGCGACGGGCCGCTCGCCCGCCTCGGTGCGGATCGTGTCCACCACCCCGTCGACGATGGCTTTGATCTGGAGGTCCGACTCGCCCGTCGCGATCACGAAGTAGTCCACCTCGCCGGAGATGCCCCGGAGGTCCATCACCGTTACGTCGCGCGCGCGCTTGTCGAGCGCGGCGTCGAGGGCGAGTTGGGCGAGGACGCGGCCCGGCGTGGGGCCGGAGCGCGGGGGACGGTTGCTCTGGGTCTGAGCGGCAGCCATACAGTCGGGGTCAGTCGAGATCGAAGGGCGCCCGGTCGGGATAGTCGGCGCCCAGCGTGACGGTCACGTCGAGGGAATAGTCGTTGATCGGGCCTCCGGTCTGGACCGCCTCGGGGCCGAGCCCGAGGGCCTGGGCCACGTGGCGGGCGTCGAGGGCGGTCCCGGAACGCACGAGAACGCGGGAAGTGTCCGCCGGAGTGGCATTTCCCACCTCCACGACGTCGAAGCCGCGCCGCCGGAGGTGGGCCGTCGCCTCGGCCGCGAGGCCGTTCACGCCGGCCCCGTTGCGGACCTCCACCTTGATGCGGCTGTTGGCCGTCGGCGCCGCCTCGGTGCCGGCCCGCGTGGGCGTCGTGCGCGGCAGGAAGGTGCGGCTGGCGAACCCGTAGAGCAGCACCAGCACCACCACGCCCCCGACGACGAGGGCCACGTTGAGGAGCCCGTCCGTGAGCCGGGACTGGGCCATGCGCGATCTACTCGCCGTCGCGGAAGAAGAGGCGGTCGGCGTCAGGCGGGGCGACCCGCGCCCCGAGGCGGGTGCCGTAGGGGCTCATGCCGTAGGCGCCCACGCCGTACGGGCTCGCGACGCCGTACGGCGAGGCGTACGTGCCGTACGGGCTCTGCTGCACCCGGAAGTGGATCATGCTGTTCTCGGTCGGCCGGTAGGCCAGCTCGGCGTTGCGCAGGAACACGCGGGCGTCGCCGGCGCCCTCGAAGCCAAGCGCGCTCTGGATGCCGGCCGAGCCGAACGGGCTGTGCGCCACGCCCACGTCGACACGCCCGGCGAGGCGGGCGTTCGGCTGCCACCGCAGCGACGACGTGAACACGCCCAGGCCCACGCTGCCGCCGAAGCCGCTCCCGTACGACAGTTCGTACGAATGGCTCAGGTCGAGCGTCTGCGCGTTGAAGAGCTGGCCCAGGCTGAGGCCGGCGCTCGCCGAGCCGTCGGTGAGGGCGACCGGCGCCGGGCCGCCGGGGAGGTCGGCGACGCGCTGGGCGTCGGCCGGCGCGGCAACCACGAACAGGGCGAGCAGGAGGGCGAGAGCAGCGAGGCGCATCGGAAGCCAGAGCGGGAGGGCACGCAAGATCGGGACGACGGGGACGCGGAGTCAATGGAGGACCGTGCGCCCCAGCATGCCGTCCAACGCCCCGAGGCGGTCCGTGGTGCCCGCTCCCACCAGTCCGTGGGTCGGCCCCGTGGGTCGGCCCCGTGGGTTGGGTCCGAACGGCGGCCCCGAGGCGAAACGCAACGCGGGGCGGCCTCCCGAAGAAGACCGCCCCGCCAGAAGAGCGTCGAGACGCCCGGTCGACTACATGGTGTCGTCTTCCGTGGCCTCCTCGCCCTCCTCTTCCATGGCCTCGCCAGCCTCGTCGACCATCGCCTCGGCCTCATCGGCCATCGCGTCGACCTCCTCGGCAGCCTCATCGGCCATCGCGTCGACCTCTTCGGTCATGCCGTCGACGGCGTCTTCAGCCTCGGCCGCCTCTTCGCTGCCGCACGCGGCAAGCGGGAGGACGAGGGCGAGGGCGAGAATGAAAAAGAGCTTGTTCATGGTTGTGTTGGGTGTTGGGTGAAACAACCGGCCCGGGAGCGATCACCGGGCACTCGGGGGTGAAGATCCGAGCGCCGGTCCAACGGGGGCAATCCCAGAGTGTTGCTTTCACGACCCTGCACGCACTTCTTCACAATCGCGGCCGCCGTAGCGCTCAGAAGCGGTTCGGGTTTCGGTTTCGACCGGCGAGAGCGAGCGAGATCCCGAACGGGCCAGGAGCCCGAAGCAGCCGTAGCCGGCCGGACCTCGGCCGGGTCCGCTAGCCCCGCCCTGCGGATGGAACATCCGCAAATGAGGCGGGCGCGATGGAGGGCGACGCCGAACGGGCGGGGTCGCAGCCGCTCGGAGCCCGATAGCGTGGATCCGAACCGCTTCTCAAAACCACGTGTGGCCCGCCCCTCATCGAGGCGGGCCACACGGAAGGGACTACCGGGTCCGTCTACTCGCCCGAGAGCGTCGAGCCGGCGGCCGAGAGCGCCGAGCCGAGCTGCTCGAGGCCGGCGTCGCCGCCAGCAGCGGCCGTCGTCTGCTCGCCGAGCGTCGAGAGCGTCGCGCCGATGGCGGCCCCGTCGAGGGGCTCGGTCGTGAGCTGCGTCTTGAGCGTCTGGAGGGCCTCGACGGTCGGGGCGAACGCCTCGTTGCCCTCGAGCTGCGCGATCCAGCCGTCGATGTTGGCAACGGCCGCGCCGGGCGCGAGGGAGGTCAGGCCGCCCGCCTCGGTGACGGCGTCGAGCGTGCCCTGAACGGTCACGTCGGCCGTCTCTTCGGCCATCGCGTCGTCCTCGGCCATTGCATCGTCTTCGGCCATCGCGTCGTCCTCGGTCGCCGCGTCGTCCACGGCGACCGGGTCGGGCTCGACGTCCGGGTCGACGGCCTCCTCACCGCCGCAGGCGGCCAGGGGGAGCGCAAGGGCGAGAGCGAACAGGGAGAGGTACTTCATGGGGAGAGGGGTGAGTGGGTGAGGCTTACTTAACCCTGCGCACGTGCCCGAGATCGGGAGGCGAGCAGGCTTCACCAGATCCGAACGCAGCGATCACGCATGGGGTTCTACTCCGGCAGGCCCCGCCGAATCGCCAGCCATCCCTTCGAGGTGGCGTCGCGGGCCAGCATCCGCCGGGCGAGGCGCGGAAAGAGCGCCGGGACCAGGCTCGCCGGGACCCGCATCCGGCGCGGGACAAAGACCTCGCGGCGCCCTCGCTCCACCGCCTCGGTGATGGCGCGCGCGACATCCTCCGGCTCCAGCTTGGGAGCCAGAGGGGTGGCCGCGATGCCCTCCGTCATGCGCGTGCGGATGAGCGTCGGGCAGATCCAGCTCACGCCGACGCCCGAGCCGTCCAGCTCGGCGCTGAGGGCCTCCGAGAACCCGACGACGCCGTGCTTCGAGGCGGAGTAGGCCGCGATGCCGGTGACCCCGACGTGGCCGGCCACGCTTGCCAGCGTGACAACGTGCCCGGCGCCCTTCGCGATCAGGTGCGGCAGCGCCGCGTGGGCCGTCGCCATCGTGCCGAGGAGGTTCACCTCGATCGTCCGCCGCCAGGCGGCCATGGTCGCACCCGGGCCGTCGGCGTCGACGAACCGGCCGACCGGGGCCACGCCCGCCGACGTCACGACGACGTCGAACCCGAGACCGGCCGCCTCGGTGACTGCGTCCTGGAGGGCCGCCGCCTCGGTGACGTCCGCCGCGAGCGCGGTGTAGCGCCGCCCAGCCGCCTCGACGAGCGCCACCGTCTCGGCCTGACGCTCGGCGTCGAGGTCGATCCCGATGACGTCGGCCCCGAGGCGGGCGGCCCGTGCGGCCGTCGCCTGCCCGATGCCGAGGGCTGGGCCGGTGAGGAGGACGGTCGCGCCGGGGAAGGTCATTGTGGGCTGTGGGCTGTGGGCTGTGGGCTGTGGGCTGTGGGCTGTGGGCGAAGCTGCCGCCGCCTCGGGGGCGGCGCAAGGCCGAACCGTGGGTGCCCGCCAGGAGCGGTGGACGGTGGACGGAAGCGGCCGCCTCGGGGCACAGCGAGAGCGCTCGCTCCCTCCATTCTCCACCTCGGGGCTGTCGGCTGTCGGCTGTCGGCTGTCGGCTGTCGGCTGTCGGCTGTCGGCTGTCGGCTGTCGGCTGTCGGCGAAAAGCTGCCCCGGCTCCGAGGCGATGTGCCACCCGGATACCTGGAACGTTTCCCCAGCCGCGCCTCCTCCACTCCTCCCTCACCGAGGCGGCACGGTCCAGGCCTCGGGACGAGCGGCCTCGGCGAGGCGGGCGGCGAGGACGAGCAGCCGGGCCTGCTCGGGCCAGGCCAGGCGCGCGGCGGCTGCCTCGGCGGGGAGCCACGCGAACGCGTCGTGTTCGTCGTCGAGCGTCGGATCGCCCTCGACGTGCACGGCGAAGGCCGGCGCGAGGACGACGCGGTCGGTCGCCGCTTCGTAGAAGGCGTTGACCGACGGAAGCGCCCAGGCCTCACGGAGCCCTGCTCCAAGGCGCCAGCCCGTCTCCTCGCCCAGCTCCCGGAGCGCCGTCTGCCAGGCGGCCTCGCCGCCCTGGATCTTGCCGCCGACCATCCGCCAGCGCCCTGCCTCGGAGCGGCCGGGTGCGCGCCGGAGCACGAGCCATGATGCCGTTCCGTCCCCTTCGGTGCGGTACGGATAGACATCGACGGCGTGGGCAGAGACGGTGGGCACGCACGCAGAACGGAACCGCCAGCGTGGGGTTCAACGCGGCATGGACGCCCAGATCTACCTCGTCATCGCCGGCACGTTCGTCGGGTTCATCGCCCTGGCGTTCGTGCTCCTGTTCCCTGTCTACCGCTTCCTCAACCGGCAGGAGCGCATGGCCGACGACTGGACGCCCGAGGCCATCGCCCGGCGGCAGCGCGAGGCGCCCAGCGGCGACGGCGCCCCCACACCTCCCCCGGAGGCGCCTCGGCCGGCACCCTAGAGTCAGTGGGGCAGTGGTTCAGTGCGCCAGTGGGTCAGAGATGCCCTTTTCTCGAACGCTGTGACGAGTTCCAGCGAGATGCGTGCACCGCACCTCAGCGCAATTTCCTTTAAAGCGAATCTCCGGTGGGTGCCGGGTCCTCGGTACGAGGTACAAGAAGCGGGGTGTCGGGCGAGAGCCGTATCGGGTACCGTGTACCCACCCGAAGGGTGCTCCAGAGCGAAATGCAGGATGGTACGGGGTACGGGGTACACGAACGCCGAGGGCTCCTCAGGCCGTACCTCGTACCCGGTACCGTGTACCCACCCGAAGGGGGCTCTAGAGGTGGATCCAGGGGCGCAGCTTCTCCAGCGTCCGCTCCCCGATCCCCCGGACCTCCACGATCTCGTCGGGGTGGCGGAACGGCCCGTGCGTGTTTCGATGGGCGACGATCCGCGCGGCCAGCGCCGGCCCGATGCGGGGCAGGCGCTGGAGGTCCTGCTCCGAGGCGGTGTTGATGTTGGTCGGGGCGGGCGGCGGCTTTGTGGCGCGGCGCGGAGCCGCGGCGGCCTGGACTTCGGCCTCGGCAACGTCGACGGCCGCCTCGGGGGAGGCCGGCGTGGACGCGTCCGCCTCGGGGGCGGAGACCGGCGCGCCTGGAGCGGCGAACAGCGCGAGGGCCTCGGGCGCGTCGGTCGAGGTGGCGCCATGCGCGTGCGCCTCGGCAGCCGCGGCGAAGGCGTCGTCAGAGGCGGCGTAGACGTCGGGCGGGACCGGCTCGGCGCTCGCCTGGAGGTGGTACGCCATGCCGCCACCGGCGAAGGCGACGAGGAGGACGAGGGCGGCCGTGCCTTCGGGGCCGGTCAGGCCAAGTCGGGTTTGGGCGCGGTAGATCCAGCGCATGGCGAGCGGGTCGGTCTGGCCTCCTAGACCCCCGACTCGGGCCGACGTAACCCGGGCCGCGGCCTCCGGGCACCCGGCCCCGAGGCGGGCGTACTGCTCCGATGATCGTCCGCACCGACGCCGTCGTCCTCCACACGTTCGACTACGGCGAGACCAGCCTCATCGCCCGCCTCCTCACCCGGCAGCACGGCGTCATCGGCGTGCTGGCGCGCGGCGCGCGGCGGACCAAGAGCCAGTTCGGGTCGGCCCTTCAGCCGCTCTCCTACATCGAGGCGGTGTACTACCACAAGCCGCAGCGGGGGCTCCAGACGCTCAAGGAGGCCGCGCACGCGGTCCGCTTCCGGCGGCTCACGGCCGACCTCGGCCGGCTCACGCTGGGGCTCCGGATCGCCGAGGTGACGCGCGCGCTGGTCGAGGAGGGCGAGGCGCACCCGCTCACGCTGGAGGCCGTCGCCCGGGCGCTCACGTTCCTCGATGCCGCCGAGGAGAACGTCGCGAACGCGGTGCCGTGGTTCCAGCTTCGCCTCGCAGGCCAGCTCGGGTTCGCGCCGGACGTCCAGCGCGACGACGTGCTCGCGCTCGGTGACGGCGGCGGCTACCTGCTGCTCCAGAGCGGCGCCCTGCTGGCCACCGACGGGTCGGGCGAGGCGCCCCGCCCCGAGGCGGCGGGCGCCAGCCGCGCCGCGCTGCGGGCGTTTGCGATCCTCGCGCGGACCGACATCGAGACCGCAGGGCGGATGCGTCTCGCGCCCGACGTCCGCGCCGAGGTCGAGGGGCTGGTCGATGCCTACCTCCGCGTCCACACCGAGGCGGCATACCCCGAGCGGGTCCGCCAGGTGGCCGACCAGCTCGACGCCGGGCTGGCCGCCTCGGGGGGGGACAGCGGTGTATCAGGGAATTCCTGAAAGGGGGATCCATGCATGTGTGGTTCGCGCCGGCGAGCCGGTCCCAACTTGGATGCGATGGCCCAGGCTCCTACTTTCCTTGCTGCCAGACACATAGGTCTCTCTCATGAGCCGCCGTCAGCTGACGCAGAAGCAGCACGCCTTTCTTGAGTTCTTGCAGGGCCACGTCGCCGAGCACAAGGTGTGGCCGACGTACCGCGAGATCGTCGACCACTTCGCATACCGCTCGCCGAACTCGGTCACGCAGAACCTGCAGGCGCTCTCGCGCAAGGGGTTTCTCCAGCGCGGGCGCAACGGGTACGCTCTCGTCCAGCCTCCCGAGAAGGAAGGGGCGATCCGCGTGGCGGGGACCTTCCGGGGCGGGCGCCTCGGCCCCTCCGAGGCGGGGCGGCTCTCGCTGACGACGCTCTTCCCCGATCTCACAGGCCTCCACGCCCTCGAGCTCGACCCCGAGACCGACCGGACCGACGAGCTGGGCGAGGCTCGCTATGTGTTCGTGTCCGACGGCGACGCGCCGGAGGGCGAGACGGTCGTCGTGCTGGGTGGCAACCGCCTCGGGCTCGGCCGCGTGGGGCCGGGGGGGACCGTCGAGACGGACGAGCCGAACAACGGGGTCGAGGTGCTCGGGCGCTACGCCGGTCACGCCGGGCCGTACGGGATCGTGCGTCACCGCTCCGAGGCGATCTCGACGTAGGACGACGACAGCGGTTAAGGGCGTCGCCGAGCGGGTCGATACCGCTCCGGAGACACACCTGCCCGCCCTATGCCCGCGCTTCGCCTGCTTGCCGTCCTCGGCCTCCTCGTCAGCCTCGCTGCCTGCGACTCCGCCTCGGGGCCCGGAGGCAACGAGACGACCGGCATCTGGTCCGGGACGGCCCGCTTCCAGGTCGACTCGGTCTACGCCGACCAGAACTTCCACATCACGACGGACTACGAGACCCGCTACGAGTTCGACCTCGAGCAGGAGGGGACGCTCGTCGTCGGCACGCTCCGCCAGTTCAACACGGGGTCGTTCCGGCTCCGCGAGTCGGGCATCCGCGACACGACGTTCTCGTGGAACGGCGAGCTGATCCGCGCGTGGCCGGTCTACGGCACCGTCTCGGGCGGCATCCTCGAGGTCGACCTCCCCGAGGCCGAGGCGGCCGGCGTCTTCCCCGAAGACCTCTGGACGTTCCGCCTCGTCGGCGGGCGCGCCCAGCTCGACAACACCGTCATCGAGCACGGCTACACGTTCTCGGTGTTCGAGAATGGCGGCGCCGACTTCACGGTCGTCCTCAGCCCGGACAAGCGAGAGCCGTTCTCGATCCGCCGGCAGTAGGCGCCTCACCGCACGACGTCACCGGCCGCGCCCGCCTCGGGGCGCGGCCGGTGTTTGTTTCGGCGACACCGCTCGGAGCAGTAGACGACCTGCTCCCAGTCGCGCGCCCACTTCTTGCGCCACGCGAACGGGCGCTCGCAGACCGGGCAGGTCTTGGTGGGGAGGTGGGGTTTCCGGTGCGCCATCGCCGGTGTAAACCGCGCGCCCCGAGGTGGGTTCTACGGACTCCCTGCGGGACGGTACGGGGTACCGGGTACGAGGTACGGTCCTCGTCTGGCGCTCCGCATCTCGTACCGAGTACCCTGTACCGAGTACCCACTTCGCCCGTGACTGTCCGCTCGATCGCCGCCGTCAAAACCGCCCGCTACGTCGTCCTCGGCCCGGAGGACGGTCCGCTGGAGGAGGTCTGGGTGATCTGCCACGGCTACGGGCAGCTCGCGCCGTCGTTCGCGCGGCACGTCCGGGCGGCCGAGCGGGCCCACCGTCTGGTGGTCGTCCCCGAGGCGCTGAGCCGGTTCTACGTCCGCCGCGGCGCAACGCGCGCGGCCGACCGCCCCGGCGCCAGCTGGATGACGCGCGAAGCCCGCGAGGACGACATCGCCGACACCGTCCGCTACCTCGACGACGTGTTCGTGGCCGCGTGCGCGCGGGCCGATGCCGACCCACGGGCGGTCCGCCTCGGGGCGCTGGGCTTCAGCCAGGGCGCGGCGACAGCCGTGCGGTGGCTGGCGCGGAGCCCGCTCCTGGCGCAGCGTGCGCGGCGCGCCGACCGCCTCGTGGTGTGGGGCGGCGCCCTCCCCCACGACCTCGACCTCCGGGCCGAGGCGGCGTGGCTGGCCGAGGCGGACCTCACGCTCGTGGCCGGCGACCGCGACGCGATCGCCACGCCGGCGCGCGTGATCCGGCAGGAGCGGGCCCTCACCGAGGCGAGCATCCCGCACCGGACCGTCTCGTACGCCGGCGGCCACCGCCTCACCGACCGCATCGTGCGTGACGTAACCGGTCCGCTGGCATGACGGTCGGCCGCTTTGCGCCGAGCCCGACCGGCGACCTCCACCTCGGGAGCGCCCTCGCCGCGCTCGCCGCCTGGGCGAGCGCTCGAAGTGCCGGCGGCCGCTTCGTGTGGCGCGTCGAAGACCTCGACGGCCCGCGCGCCGTCCCCGAGGCGGCCGAGCGGCAGATGGAGGACGCCCGCTGGCTCGGGCTCGACTGGGACGAGGGGCCAGACGTGGGTGGCCCGCACGGTCCGTACCGGCAGTCCGAGCGGAGCAACGTCTACGACGCCGCCCTCCGCCGCCTCGCCGAGGCGGACCGCCTGTTCCCGTGCCGCGTCTCACGGAAGGACCTGCTGGCGCTGGCGAGTGCCCCGCACGGCGCCGAGGGCCTTCCCCCCTACCCCGCCTCGCTGCGGCCGGACCGCCTCGGGGAGAACTGGTTCGACACCGAGACCGACTGCGCGTTTCGCTTCCGCATCGACCCCGAGGAGGTGGCCTTCGAGGACCGCGTCATCGGGCGCGTCGAGGAGGACGCGAGCGCGGCCGTGGGCGACATCGTGCTCAAGCGCCGCGACGGCGTCTACGCCTACCAGCTCGCCGTCGTGGTCGACGATCTCGCGATGGGCGTCACCGAGGTGGTCCGCGGCGCCGATCTGCTCGGCTCGACGGCCCGCCAGATCCTGCTGACCCGCGCCCTCGGGGGCACGCCGCCGACCCATGCCCACGTGCCGCTCTTGGTAGCTGCTGACGGCCGGAAGCTCTCGAAGCGCGAGGGCGACCTGTCGCTCCGGTCGCTGCGCGACGCCGGCGCCCGCCCCGAGGCGGTGGTGGCGTGGCTGGCGGCGACGCTCGGCCAGACGGGCCGCACCCCGGCCGAGATGGCTGCCGCGTTTGATGTATCGCGCGTCCCCACCGAGGCCGTGCCGGTGCCGGCAGACCTGGCCGACCGCCTCGGAGGGTGAGGGCTGTGGGCTGTGGGCTGTGGGCTGTGGGCTGTGGGCTGTGGGCTGTGGGCTGTGGGCTGTGGGCAAGGTGCCGCCGCCTCGGGGCCGGCGCCACCCCGAAGCGAGGACGGCCGCCGGTTGGGGAAATGGGAACGGGCAGACGTGACCTGAGGCGTCGGCGCATAGCGAGTCGGCGTGGTCCGTGGTCCAACTTGCCCTCGCTCCGAGGCGGTGCGCGACTCGGCTGCCCGGAACGTTTCCCCGACCGCGCTTCCTCCATTCCTCCATCCGCCCACCGAGGCGGCGTTCGGCTGCGCCGGAGCCTCGGCGGATCCGCCTCGGGAGCGGTGGCGTCTGTAGGTTCCGACGTTCCCTTCTCTGCGCCCATGCCCCATCTGCGCGCCCTTCTCGTTTCCGCGTTTGCCGTCGCCCTGGTCGGGTGCGGCTCGTCGCGCCCGCCCGTCGCACCGGTCCAGCCGGTCATCACGTCCGCCGAACGGTCGGTCGCCGAGGCCGAGCAGGCCGGCGCCTCGACGCACGCGCCGGCCGAGCTGCGGACGGCCCGCCAGAAGATCGATCAGGCCGAGCAGATGCTCCGCTCGGGCGACGAGCGCGTGGCGCTCCGCCTGGCCGAGCAAGCCGAGGTCGACGCCGAGCTGGCCGAGGCCACGTCGCGGTCGGCCGTCGCCCAGGTCGCCATCGACGAGATCCGCGAGACGATCCGCGTGCTCCGCGAGGAGATCGAGCGGAACCGCGCCCGCTAGAGGCCTCTCCGCCGCGCCGCACGGCCGCGCGCCCCATCGCCAGCGCGGATGCGTCGACGGCGCCGTGCTCCCTGCCCATCCACCGCTCGCCCCGGCTCTTCGCTCACACCGGGCCTCTCGACAGGCCCTGCACCCTCCCATGACCCGATTCGCTACGCTCCTCGTCGTCCTCGCCGTCGCCGCCGGGTGCAGCGGCCCGCCCGCCGCCAACCCGCGCGTCGAGGCCGCGCAGGCGGCCCTCCAGTCGGCCCGCGACGCCGGCGCCGAGGAGGACGCGCCCGTCGCCTTTGCCGAGGCCCGCGAGGCCTACGAGCGCGCCGAGTCGTCGCGGCTCGCCAAGGAGGACATCGAGCGAACGGAGCACCTCGCCTACCTCGCCCTCCAGCGCGCCCGCATCGCCACCGAGACGGCGCGCCTGAACGCGACCAGCCGCGAGATCGAGGCGGCCCGGGAGGAGCGCCAGCGGGTCCAGCTCGAGGCCCGCACCGCCGAGGCGGAGGCGGCTGCGCGCCGCGCCGAGGCGGCCCGCCAGGAGGCCGAGCGCCAGCGCCTCGAGGCGGAGCGCCAGCGCGCCGAGGCGATCGCGGCCCAGCAGGAGGCCCAGCAGCAGCGCGCCGAGGCCGAGGAGGCCCGCCGCCGCGCCGAGGCGGCCCTCGCACGCGCCCAGGAGCTGGCCGCCCAGGTCGAGGACCTCCAGGCCCAGCTCACCAACCGCGGCCTCGTGCTCACCCTCGGCGACGTGCTGTTCGACACCGGCCAGTCGACGCTCAAGGCGGGCGGGCTGAGCGCGGTCGACCGCCTCGTGGCGTTCCTCAACGACTACCCGCAGCGGAGCGTCCTCATCGAGGGGTTCACAGATTCGACCGGCTCCGACGAGACGAACCAGCGGCTCTCCGAGCGCCGCGCGGCGGCGGTCCGCCAGGCGCTCATGGAGCGCGGCGTGGCCGACACCCGCATCCGGACGATCGGCTACGGCGAGAACTACCCGGTCGCGACCAACGACACGCCGGCCGGGCGCCAGCAGAACCGCCGCGTCGAGGTGGTGATCTCGGACGACGACGGCACGATCCCCGCGCGCGCCGGCGGCTGACCGCCTCGGGAACGATGGCTCGAACCCACGACCGTCAACGTCCCCGTTCTGCAGCATGACCAATCAGCCGCCCTACGAGATTGAGTGGAGGGGGCATGTCGTCGGCTCCTTCGAGGTAACGAAGGTGGACATGTGGTACATGTCTGGCCAAGCCCAACTCCTCAGCACTCTCGAGGCGAGAGCGTTCTCGGAACTCGCCTCGGGGCTTGACCTTAAGCTCGCGCACGACGACCCGACAGAAAAGACCCGTTTTTTCCTCAGAAGCGACGATTCGAGCGTAGACGCTCTCGTTCTCTCCCTTTCCGACGACGGACGCTTAGACCTCCGAGGCGTGTACAACAGGGAAGCTGTCGAATGGCTCAGGCAGCACGTGCGGTAGAGCCCTCGGCCACTTCGTCGCCTCGGGGAGTCCGAGTCAGATCTATGCGGTCCCCCTCTTGGACAGGAGGGGCCAGGGGTGGTCGACCGAACCGAGCACTCCACCTCGGATCCGACCCCGAGACGGCAACTACGGAGTCTCCTCTCCTCGTGGGACAGGGTGAGGGAACGGGCCACCCGGTGCGAGTCCGGGGCAGAGATCGCCGGAGGACAGGCAGGCGAGAGGGAACTAGGAAATAGGAACGGGCAGACGGGACCTGAGGCGATGGCGTATGACCAGTCCGTCGTCCAAGCTGCCCTTCCACCGAGGCGGCGTACGGGTCGGATGCCCGGAACTTTTCCACGGCCGCATCTCCCCACTTTCCACTTTCCACTTTCCACTTTCCACTTTCCACTTTCCACTTTCCACTTTCCACTTTCCACTTTCCACTTTCCACTTTCCACTTTCCACTTTCCGTGCTCTCGCCGCGCAGCGGCTCTCTCGTCGCGAAGCGGCACTCTCCATGCTCTCGCGGCGCAGCCGCGCTCTCCCTCCCCTACACCCGCGCCCCGAGGCGGCGCCCGGCGGCGTAGAGGAAGTAGAGCCGGTGGCCCTCGGCGCCGCGGCGCGCCTCCTCGGCGTCGTGCCACGCCCGCAGGGCGTTCGCGCCGACCGTCCCGGCCGAGACCGCCCACGCGACGGCGTCGAGCACCCACCCCGAGGCGGCCAGCCCGAGCGTGAGCGCCGGCGCGGCGGCCGGCAGGAACCGGCTCGGCCCGTCGGCGAAGCGGTGCGTGAGCGCCCGCAGGGCGCCCGTCGAGGCGACGGCGTCCTCGATGTCGGCCACGGCCGGGGCCACGTCGCGGCGGTAGACGCGCTCCGCCTCGAGCGGGAAGTCGGCGTCCCACGCCGCGCCTGAGACCGCCTCGGCGTAGGCGACGACGGCGGCGCGGAACCGCGCGAGGTGCCGGCCGAGGTCGCGCCGGATGTCGACCGTCTCGGCGATCGTGGCGAGGTCGAACAGCGGCAGCCGCGGCAGCCAGTCGGCCGCGAGGCCGCCCTGCCGGCCCCACCCGGCGCGCGGCTCCGAGACCCCGCCGACGCGCTGCCGCAGCAGGTCGGCCGTGGCGCCGTCGAGCATCGGCACCGACAGCCCCTCGGCGACGGCCGCCAGCATCCGCTCGGCGAACGTGTCGGCAGCAACCGCCGCGATGTCGCCGGGGCTCGCCAGGCCGTCCACCCCGAGGCGGTCGACGTGCAGCCAGCCCGCGCGCGCCGCGTGGAGCAGCCCGCCGTGGCCGCCTCGTGCGAGGCCGTCACGGAGGAGATCGCGGGCCTCGGTCCACCGCTCCTCGACGACGCGGTCGAGCCACGCCCGGCGCGAGGCCGTCAGCCAGCGGTCGTCGGGCTGCGCGGCGAGCGTGGCATAGGCCTCGGCGAGCAGGCGCGGACCGTCGCCCCAGCCGAGGTCGCCGGCGACCGCCTCGAGGGCGGCCAGCTTGCCCGGCACGTCGGACGCGACCGCCTCGAG
>JBCCQJ010000079.1:0-15991 GCA_039024395.1 Bacteroidota bacterium
GCGCCCCCAGCGGGTGGGGGTGTTTTTGTCGGGTCCCCGCGTTGGGGTCGCGGGGGGGCTCCGAGCCCGGTCGCGCTCGGTGGGGGGCCTGGTTCTGGCGGTCGAAGTTCCGCGGGGGTTGATCGGGCCCGCGCGGGACGCCGTGGAGGGCGAGGTCGAGCCCGTGCTCGACGAGCCGCCGACGGAGCCGCTCGACGGTCCGGATCGAGACGTGGTAGCGGTCGGCGACCTCGGCGTCGGAGAGCGCAGGGGCGCCGTTGGCCTCGTCAGCGGCGAGGAGCATGAGCGCTCGCTTGACGGGCTCGGCCTTCTCGCTGCGGCGGGCGACGAGGGCTTCGAGGTCGGCGCGCTCGTCAGGCGAGAGGTGGACGTGGTGGGTCTTGGGCATTGGCGGGGAGGGAGAAGTCGCCGCAGTCTACCCGACATACTCCCTGCGCGCTTGCACTAGCCTCGAAACCGCTTCCGATGGAGGTCGCGCAAAGCCGCCGTGGAGGCCGCGTGACCGCCCCGCAGATCGTCCGTGCAGGACGGGCATTGACGGACAGGCGAGGCCTAGGTTATCGTTTGCACCGCTCGCGCTGTTCCACCACCGCGGATGGCCGCTGCCACGCCGCGACTGAATGAGCGAATCGCTTTCTGTGTCGTCCGCCCCCGAGGCGGCCCTCTCGCCGGACGCCGTCCGGGACCTTGCCGAGCGCAGCGTCGAGCGCGACTCGGCGCCGGCCTTCCAGTCGATGCTGGCGGCTGTCATCGCCTCGGTGACACCCGTCGCCGCGCCCCTGCGCGAGGCCGAGGCGGCGGCGCTGAACCTGGCCCAGCGGCAGCATGTGGTCGCCGTCGCGGCCGACCTCGACGCCGTCGTCGCGGCGCTCGATGCGGGCGTCTCCGACGAGGCCCGCTGCCTCGCGCCCGGCCGGCGCACCGCCGCCGAGGTGGTCCGCGCCGTCCTGCGCCCCGCGCCGGGATGGCTGCCGCGCCTGCGCGAGCGGGCGGCCGAGCTGGCCCTTGCCACGCCGCCGCCGTCGCGCCCCTGGATCGCGTCGACGACCGCCGCCGTCGAGGCCCTGGGTCAGACGGCCGAGCACGTCGCCACGCTGGGGCAGAACCAGCCGGCCGCCTCGTCGGCCCGCCGCCTCGGGGACGCTGTGGCGGCTCGGCTCCGCGTCCACCGCGGCACGCTGCTCGCCGACGTCGCCCGCCTCGTGGACTGAGGAAGGGGGAACCGGGAACGAGGAACTGGGGAACGGGCAGATGCTGCCCAGGACGTCGGCACACGACGGTCCGCGATCCTCCCGCCTCCGCGGGGGCAGGCTCTGTCCGCGGTCCGGCCCGCAGGGCCGCCACCCCGCCTCGGGGCTGGCGGCAGTGGCACGAGAAAGATATCATGTCTAACATAGGCTTGTGAACACCCGATGATGCTCATGAGCCCTGACTGCGGTCTCGACCTGGGCCGGTCGCCCGCTCTGGACGCGGAAGCGCCCGGCGCGCCGGCCCCGGAGGTGCCGTCGGCGGACCGCCTCTACCGGCAGGGCTTCGAGGCGGCCTTCGGCGACCGCTGGCGCGAGGCCGCCGACCGCGTCGCCGCGATCGCCGGCCGCAGCGGGGTGGCCGAGGCGGTCGCCGCGCTCCGCGCCCCCGACCGGCTCATCCCGGGCGCCGCCCCGTCGCCCGCCTCGGAGGCCCTCGCTCGCGCCCTCGACGCCGAGGGACAGGACGGGCCAGCCGGGCTCCGCGACGCCCGCGTCGAGGTCCGCGACGGCCTCGTCCGGGTCGCTACGACGATCCACCTCTACGGGAGCGGCGCGACGCCCGAGGTGGCCGCCCTCTACGAGCGCGGCATCGACTACGCCTGGAACCAGCGGCCCGACGGGCAGCCGTGGACCTACGAGAGCGCCTCGGGCGCGTCGTACCGCGTCGCCTTCGAGGTGGAGGTCCGCCTCTACGACCCCGCCGACCCGACGCGCGGCCCGGGCCTGTTCTCGGGGCGGTTCAACCCGTTCAACCGCGACAACTTCATCCGCGTCGAGGAGCGTGACCGCTCGGTGGTCTTCATGGGCGACAACGGGGCGTGGCGGTCGAACGGCCGCAACGGCCTGACGCTGGCGCAGGACAACCCGGCAGCGCACGAGTTCGGGCACCTGCTCGGCCTCGACGACCGCTACGGGCCGCACGGCCCCCACGCGGGGTGGGAGGGGAACGTCATGGGCGAGCCGGCCGGCTACGGTCGCGTCGAGCAGCGCGACATCGACCGGGTGGTCGCCCGGCACGTGGCTCGGTTCGAGCGGGCCGGCCTCCCGGACGGCGCCGCGCGCCGGTCCAGCATCGCCCCGTGGTGAGCAGGCCGCCTCGGCGCGGCGGCTGAAGGTTCAGCGCGGAATGGGACGTTGGGGAGACCCGCCCCGAGGCGGCGCGTAGACTCCGCCCCCGTCTGATCTCGCCCGCTCCGATCTCGCACGTCCCGATGGCTCGCAACGAACAGGAACAGGTCCGCCACGATCACCTCGAGGCCCTCCGCGCGGCCGGCGTCGAGCCGTACCCGGCGCCCGAGTGGGCCGTGACCCACCACGCCGCCGAGATCCTCGACACGTACGACGACGACGCGCACGACCCCGAGGCGGAGGGGACCGCGCCGATCCGCGTGACCATCGCGGGCCGGATGATGACGAAGAACGTGATGGGCAAGGCCGCGTTCTTCTTCCTCGCCGACGAGAGCGGGCGGATCCAGATCTACGTCAAGCGCGACAACCTCCCGGAGGGCTTCTACAACACCGTGTTCAAGCGCCTGCTCGATCATGGCGACTGGCTGGGCATCGAGGGCACCGTCTTCCGGACGCGCATGGGCGAGGTGTCCGTCGAGGCCCACCGCCTCGTGCTGCTCGCCAAGAGCCTCCGGCCGCTGCCGGTCGAGAAGACGGTGACCGACGAGGAGACGGGCGAAACCAAGACGTTCAACGAGGTCTCGGACCCCGAATTCCGCTACCGCCAGCGCTACGCCGACCTCGCGCTCCACCCCGAGGTGCGCGACGTGTTCAAGGCCCGCCACCGCCTCGTGCGGACCCTCCAGCGCTTCCTCGACGACCGCGGCTACGTCGAGGTCGAGACGCCGGCGCTCCAGCCGCTCTACGGCGGCGCCGCCGCGCGGCCGTTCACGACGGAGCACAACGCGCTCAAGATGCCGCTCTTCCTGCGGATCGCGGACGAGCTCTACCTCAAGCGCCTCCTCGTGGGCGGCTTCGAGGGCGTCTACGAGATCGCCAAGGACTTCCGGAACGAGGGGCTCTCGCGGTTCCACAACCCGGAGTTCACGATGCTGGAGCTCTACGTCGCCTTCCGCGACTACGACTGGATGATGCGCCTCGTCGAGTCGATGCTGGAGGCCGTCGCCCGCGAGCTGCACGGCACGCCCGAGGTGCCGTACACGATCGGCAGCGTGGATGGGACCTCCGCGGAGACGCACACGCTGCGGTTCGCGGCGCCCTTCCCGCGCGTCGCCCTCCTCGACGCCATCGCGGACGCGACCGGACATCAACTCTACGACCCCGAGGCGGGCGGCCTCGTGCCCCGCGACCAGATCGCCGAGGCGGCCCGGTCGGTCGGCATCGAGGTCGACGACGCGATGGGCGCCGGCAAGCTGATCGACGAGATCTTCGGCGCGACGGTCGAGCCGGGCCTCGTCCAGCCGACGTTCATCACCGACTACCCGGTCGAGCTGTCGCCGCTCGCCAAGCGCCACCGCGACAAGCCGGGCCTGACCGAGCGCTTCGAGCTGATCGCGGGCGGCAAGGAGCTGTGCAACGCCTTCTCCGAGCTGAACGACCCGCTCGACCAGCGGGCGCGGTTCGAGGAGCAGGTCCGCCTCGCGGGCGCCGGCGACGACGAGGCGGTGAACACGGTCGACGAGGACTACCTCCGGGCGCTCGAGTACGGGATGCCGCCAGCGGCCGGCCTCGGGGTCGGCATCGACCGCCTCACGATGGTGATGACCAACCAGCCGTCGATCCGCGACGTGCTCCTGTTCCCGCTCCTCCGCCCCGAGACCGCCTCGGGGGACGACACCGAGGCGGAAGGGGAGGGGTAGCCCTCACAGGCTGTCGCCTCCACAAGCTGTCGCCTCCACAGGCTGTCATCCTGAACGCAGTGAAGGATCTCAACGCCATCGTCCCAGCCGTCGCCACCGGCAGCGACGACCGCCCGCCTCGGCGTTGAGATCCTTCGTCGCTCCGCTCCTCAGGATGACAAGGGGTGAGGCGGTGCGTATCGTGGAGGCATGGCGCGCAAGAGCTACTGGACGTACATCCTCGCGAGCCGGACGCGGGTGCTCTACGTCGGCGTGACGAACGACCTCGCGCGGCGCGTGGCCGAGCACCGCCTCGGGGCCGGCGGTGCGTTCACGAAGCGATACAAGGTTCGCCACCTCGTGCACGCCGAGGAGCACGCCGCTGTGCGGGACGCGATCCAGCGGGAGAAGCAGATCAAGGGCTGGACGCGAGCCCGCAAGGTGTCGCTCGTTGAAGCGGCAAACCTCACCTGGCGAGACCTCGCTGAAGCGCAGCCGGACCCCGAGGCGGAACCCATCTCGGACACCGAGGCGGTCTGAACCGTGCGTGCGCAACCCGCCGCCTCGGGGACGTACGCCTGGGCATGACGCTCCCGCCGACCCTCTCCGACGCCGACCTGCGTGCCCGCGCCGAGGCGGCCTACGCGATCCGCGACGCCCTCCGCCTGCGCGAGCACGAGCGCTACGGCGACGCGTTCGCCTTCGCCGGCTTCGCGGGGGCCTTCGCGGCGGTCGCCGTCATCATCCGCCTGCCGGCTGTCGCGCGGGCGCTCGCCCGGCTCGAGAAGTGGGGCTGGATCGGGACGTTCGTCGCCGTCAACGCCCTGGGGTTCGGGCTCGCGGGGGCCGTCGACGCGCCGATGCTCGGGTATCTGGTGGCGTGCGTGCCGCTCCTGTTCTCGGTCGGCTTCCTCTGGGTGCTCGGCGTGAGCGCGGCCGACTGGGTCTCCGAGGCGGAAGGCGCGATGCTGCTGCGCGGGATCGAGGACGGGCGCTGAGGGGACGCCTCGGAGGATGGGACAGGGCGGTATGTTCGCGTATGACCGTCCCTCCTGCTAAAGTCGGCTGCGGTGCCCTCGCCGAGGAGAGGCGGTGAGCGCGCGGCTCGTGGTGATCGCCCTCGACGGCGCCGACGGAGGGCTGGTCGACCGCTGGAGCGCTGACGGCACGCTGCCGGCGCTCGCAGCCCTGCGCGCTCGGGGAGCCAGCTCCCGCCTGTCGGCGCCGCCGGGAATCACGGACGACGGCCTCTGGGCGTCGTTCCAGTATGCCTCGGGGCTCGGAGACCACGGTCGGTACCACTGGCGGCAACGCTCTCGGTTTGGAGCGGTGCGGAAGACCTACCTCGACGAGGACAGCCGCGAATCGTTCTGGAATGAGCTGTCGCGTCGCGAGGGGCACCGGGTCGCCGTCCTCGACATTCCCAAGTGCGGTCGGCCACGTCCGCTCGACGGGATTCACCTCGCCGACTGGCTCGTCCACGGGCGCTATGCGCGCCGACCGCTGAGCATGCCGGAAACGCTTGCGGAGGAGGTCGTCGAGCGATTCGGGGAGCCGCCGCCCAGCCGGTGCGGCTACGAGGTGGCTGCGCTCAGCGACCCCGAGGTGGAAGAGGTCACGGGGCATCTCCGAACGTCGGTCGGGCAAAAACGCACGGCGGGGCTCCACTACCTCGCCTCGGAGCCGTGGGACCTGTTCATGATCGGGTTCAAGGAGGCGCACTGCGCGGGGCATCACCTCTGGGATCTCGCCGACGCGGCGCATCCGGAGCATGACGCGGAGCGGGCCGAACGGCTGGGCCACCCGCTCCGGCAGATCTACCGCGATCTCGACGCGGCGGTGGGAGACCTCGTCGAGGCGGCCGGCGATGGCGCAAAGGTCGTGGTCTTTGCGACGACGGAGATGGAGCCCAACGGGTCGCTCGTTCACCTGATGCCCGAGATCGTCCGCCGCATGAACCGGCACCTCGACGGCGGGACGATGGCCCGGATGATCCGTCGCATTCAGACGCTCTCGGATCGGTTTCCTGCGGGGTGGCCGTGCGAGATCCTGCCGTACAACGAGAACTGCACCGCGCTGCGTGTCGGCCCGCCGCCCCTTCCCGTGTTCGGCTACACCCGACCCAACGAGGCCCTCCTGGACGAGATCGAGGCGGTCCTGCGCGACCTGGTCGACGTAGACACGGGGCGGCCCGTCGTCGCGGCCATCGACCGTCCATCGACGCGGGAGGCTGGCCCGCGCGCGGTCTCGCTGCCAGACCTGCTCGTCCGCTACGAGGCGGGCACCTTCCCGCGTGCCGTCGCCTCGTCCCGCCTCGGCGTTGTCGAAGCCGACCGTCCCGACCTCCGGCCGGGCGACCACGCGCCGGGCGGCTTCCTCATCGGATCGCCAGCGGTCACCGCGGGGGTCCAGTCGATGCAAGACATCGGGCCGATGGCCGCTCGTGTGCTGAGAATGTCTCCTCTGTAGACCCGCCTCGGGGGCGTGCCGAACGTGCGGATGGCGGCACCCTCACGGTCTCCGAGGCGGTGAGCGCTCGCTGGCGGGGGCGACGCGCACCGACGGCGCGCCGGCCGCCTCGCCGCCGCCGCCGACGGCGCGGACCTCGTAGACGTGGGCGCCGGTGGCCTCGCGGTCGAGAAAGTCGGACTCGGCGGGAAGGCGCGTGCCGATCAGCACGCCGTCGCGGTAGACGCGGTACGCCTCGGGGGCGTTGGCCCAGGGCGCCGCGTAGAGCCGGCGGTCCCACGTCAGGCGCACCCCCGAGGCGGTCCGCACGGCGCGGAGCGACCCCGGCGAGACGGGGCGGAGCGTGGGCGCCGCGGTGTCCGTCTCGGGGCCGGGCGGCGCCTTGACGTCGCAGTCCGGCGCCTCGGGGCAGAGGAAGAACGCGACGGCGTCGTCGATCGAGGCGTGCAGGGCGGGGTCCGCCTCCGCCTTGATGGCGCGCACGACCTCGACGGCGCCGGCCTCGTCGAACACGCTCGAGCGTGTCCGGCGGACCGCCTCGATCACGGTGAGCCCGAGCGCGAGGTCGTCGTTGTCGCCGAGGAGCGAGCCTGGTCCGGCGCCGTCGTACTCGAACGGCGACGGCTCGGGCCCGTCGTAGAGGCTCCACAGGAGCGCGGCGATGGCCGAACGCGTCGGGCGCGAGCGGCCGTACGAGATGCCCTCGTAGCGCGGCACGCCCTCCCCGAGGCGGTGCGTGAACGGCGCCCGCTCGGGGTTCGAGGCCGCCAGCTCGAGGTCGCCGTAGGCCTGGGCCGCGTAGGCGCGCACGGCGAACGAGAAGAAGATGGCCCACCCCTCGCGCAGATCCCGGTTGCGGAGCGTGTAGCGCCACGCGCTCTCGCCCCACATCTGGAAGTTGACGTAGTGCCCGTACTCGTGGGCCATCGTCGACGGCGTGACGCCGCGCGCCACGTTGAGCTCGATCTCGTGGCCGCCGAGGGCGTCGGGGTCGAAGGCCTGGAAGACGTAGCCGCCGCCGTCGCTCAGCTCGACCTGCACCGGCGGCAGCTCGAACGGGACGTCGCCGCCGTAGCGGGCGACGACGAACTCGCGCGAGAGCGCCGCCCACCGCGCCACCACGCCCACCCCAGGGTCGACCTCGGCCTCGAGCCCTGCCGCCGCGACCGGCCCCGAGGCGGGGAGCGGGACCCGGATCGCCGCGGATGGAGGCAGGACGGTCACGGGGCCGCCGGGCGTCCGGAGGCGGCCGGCGCCGCGCGGGGCGGGCACGAGGCGGACCGCCTCGGTGTCGGTCGCGGGCACGACGGCGACCTCGTCGTAGGCCGAGAGGTCGGCCGCGGTGGCGAGGTCGAACCGGAACCGGCCGTCTTCGCCCAGCACGTCGAACGTCCGGTGCCGCCGCGCGGGGCCGTCGGGTGCGCGGGCGCCCTCCCAGCCCGACCCGTCGGCGCGGCGGAACAGCAGGTGCACGCGGAGGCCGTAGGCGCCCCGCGGCGGCCGGTCGCGGTCGACGGTCACGAACCGACCGCTCAGCGAGACCGTGCGGACGTCGGGCGCCGCCCCGAGGCGGTCTGCCCCGAGGCGGTCGCCAGCGGCCGGCCCGCAGCCGGCGACGAGAAGGAGGGCGAGGCAGAGACGACGCATCGAGACGGAAGATCGGTCGGCTCGGCCTGCAACTCCGCACGGCCGGCGAGCGTGCGCGCCCCGCACCCCGGACGCCGCCTCGTGGCCGAACGCACCGTCGGATTCGGAACCCTCCTCCGCACCAACGCCGACGTCCGCCGGCTGTGGGGCGGGACCGTCGTCTCGCTCTTCGGCGACTGGTTTAACACGCTGGCGCTGTACCGGCTCGTCCTCGACCTGACGGGCTCCGAGACGGCCCTCGGGGGCGTCTTCCTGACGAAGATGCTGCCGCTCGCGCTGGCCTCGCCCATCGCGGGCGTGCTGGCCGACCGCCTCGACCGGCGCCGCCTGATGATCGGGGCCGACGTGGTGCGCGCCGTGATCGTGCTCGGCTTCCTGTTCATCGACGACGCGGGCGACCTGTGGCTGCTCTACGTGCTGGCCGCCGCCCAGATCGCCGTCAGCGCGACGTTCACGCCGGCCAAGAACGCCGTCCTCCCGATCATCACCCGCAAGGGCGAGCTGCTGACGGCCAACGCGCTGCTCTCGGCCACGTGGTCGGTGATGCTGGCCGTCGGCGCGGCGGCGGGCGGGCCGGCCGTGGACGCCTTCGGCACCGACGTGGTGTTCTGGCTCGACGCGGCGACCTACCTCGTCAGCGCCGTCTTCATCGCCCGCATCCGCCTGCCCGAGCGGGTTCCCGAGGCGGCCGAGGGCGGCGTCGTGCGCGCCGGCCTCCGCCAGGTCGCCGACGGGTGGCGCTACCTCCGCGCCCGCCCCGAGGTGGGCCGCATCGCGCTCGCCAAGGCGTCGTGGGGCGTCGGCGGCGGCGGGCTCGTGCTCGTCCTGGCCCTCCTCGGGGACGAGCTGTTCCCGTCGGCCGGCACGACCGGCATCGGCCTCCTGTTCGCGGCGCGCGGGCTGGGGACGGGCATCGGGCCAATCGTGGCGCGGGCCGTGTTCACCGACGTGGGACGGTGGCCGGCGGTCCTGGGCGCGTGCGTGATCGCGAGCGGCGTCGGCTACGTGGGCGTGGCGTTCGCCGGCGACGCGCGGTGGGCGGTCGTGGCGCTCGTCGTGTTCGCGCACGCGGCGAGCGGGGCCAACTGGGTGCTCTCGACGACGCTCCTCCAGCAGCGGGCCGAGGACCGCTTCATCGGCCGCGTGATCGCCACCGACTGGCTGTTCGTGACCCTCGTCGACAGCGTCGTGATCCTGGCGACGAGCCTCCTCCTCGAGGCCGGCGTGGGGCTCATGACGGTGGCCCTCGGGCTGGCGACCGTGCAGATGGCGACCGGGACCGTGTGGCTGCTGACCGTCGTCCCGGCCGAGGCCCGAGCGCGCGGCCCCGAGGCGGTGGGGTGATGGAGTGGGGAGAGTGGAGAGAGTGGGGAGAGTGGAGAGAGTGGAGAGAGTGGAGAGAGTGGAGAGAGTGGAGAGAGTGGAATGGGCGCGCGGCAAAAGTTCCGGGCCATCCGGTCGGACACCGCCTCGGGGCTGGCCGAGGGCGCTCGCCCTCCATTCCCCCGTTCCTCCCATTCCCTGCATTCTCCCCCTCGTCCCTCCCCATCGGGTACCCCGAGGCGGGCCTGCGCTAGCCCCGAGGCGGAGGCACCTGCCCCTTATCCCGCCTCGGCGGACGGCCGATACCGGGTCCATGTCTGCCTCGTTCACGCTCGCCCCGCCGCTGCCGCCGCCCGCCGACGAGGGCGTGCTCTCCGCGCGCGTGCAGGCGGCCGAGGCGGAGATCCGCAACGTGGCCCTCGCGCGCCCGAACGTGCTCGCCCTCCTCGAGGCGGGCATCGCGCGCGTCGGCGAGGCGCTCAGCGCCGGGGGCGCGGCGGCCCTCATCGGCGACTCGCTCTCGAACGAGTACGTCCGGTGCGCCGGCTGGCCGCCCGACGCCCTCCCCGAGCTGGTCGCGCTGACCGTCGACAAGTGGCCGGCCCTCCGCACGGGGCGGCCCGTCGCCGTGGGCGGGCTGGCCGTCCAGAGCACCCTCGGGTTCGACCACGCCCTCCTGATCCCGATCAGCGGGGCCGTCGAGGGCGCGTTCGTGCTCGGCCGCACGACGCCCTTCGCCGAGGCGGAGCAGGCCGCCGGGGGCCGCCTTGGGGCCCTGTTCAGTACGCTCTGGGCGTGGTCCGAGGCCGAGGACCGGTTCCAGCGGACCGTCGCCGACCTCGACGACGCCCTCTTCACGCTCACCTACGATACGGGCGTGCGGGCGTACGTCTTCATGACGTCCCAGGTCGAGGCCATCACCGGCGTCGACTGCGACGCCCTGCTGGCGCGCGACGCCGACTGGACGACGCTCGTCGTCGACGAGGACCGCGCGGCGTTCGAGGCCCACGACGCCCGCCTCCAGGCCGGCGAGCCGTCGAGCGTCGACGTCCGCCTGCGCCTCGACGACGGCGACCTCGTGTGGGTCCGCGAGCGGGCGACGCCCAGCTTCGACGCGGCGGGCCGGCTGGCCGCGGGCGGCCTCCTCGCCGACGTGACCGCCCAGAAGGAGGCCGAGGCCCAGCTCGACCGCGCCCGCCGCGTGGCCGAGCGCGCGGCGCGCACGCGCATGGCCTTCCTCCGCATCATGAGCCACGAGCTGCGGACGCCCCTCGGCGCCATCCGCGGCTTCGCCCAGCTCCTGCAGGAGGAGGTCGGCGAGATGGCCGACGCGCCGGCCGAGGTGGCGGAGTTCTCCGCGACGATCGGCGACGCCTCCGCGCGCGCGCTCCGCCTCGTGGACGGCCTGCTCGACCTCTCGCGCCTCGAGACGGGCGCGCTCGACCTGCGCCGCGAGGCCGTCGACGTGGGCGCGCTCGTGCGCACGCACGCGGCCCGCTACGCGGCCGACCTGGAGGCGAAAGGCGTCGACCTCCGCGTCGAGCCGCCGGCCGACCCGGTCCTCGCCCTCGGCGACCCCGCCCGCCTCGATCAGGTCGTCGAGCAGTTGATCTCGAACGCGGCCAAGTTCACGCCCGAGGGGGCGGTCGCGGTCTGCCTCGGGGCCGAGGACGGGCAGGTGTGCCTGACGGTCGAGGACACCGGCGTCGGCATCTCGGAGGACGTGCTCGAGGCGCTGTTCTCGCCCTTCCTCCAGGAGGACATCCGCGTCAACCGTGATTTCGAGGGCACGGGCCTGGGCCTCGCCATCGCCCACCGCCTCGCCGAGCAGATGGGCGGCCGCCTCGAGGCGGCGAGCGCCCGCGGCGAGGGCTCCACGTTCACGCTCACCCTCCCCGAGGCGGGGTAGGGGCGGGCTTGCCCGTTCGTAGGCGGCGCTCGATGCCCGCTGCCTTCGCTCACGCCCTCTTCCCGCTTGGAGGAGTGGGAGGAATGGAGAGAAAGGGGAGAATGGAGAGAGCGAGCGCTCTCGCCGTGCCCCGAGGCGGCGGCACCTTCCGTCCACCGTCCACCGCACCCGGCGGACGCCCCCGGTTCAGCCTTGCGCCGGCCCCGAGGCGGCAGCAGCTTCCCGACAGCCGACAGCCGACAGCCGACAGCCGACAGCCGACAGCCTCAGGTCACGTCTGCTCGTTCCCCGTTCCTCGTCCCCCGTTTCCCCTCCCTCAGTCCCGGAGGCGGTCCTCCAGGTTCTTCAGCGCGGCCTCCGTGTTGCGGAGGAAGCCCTCCCACTTGGCGCGCTTGACGGGGCTGCGGCGGAACCGCTCGCGGAACGCCTCGAGGTCGATCTCGGCCCACGCCTCGACCGCCGTGTCGGTGACGCCGTCGCGCGGCAGAAACCGGGCCTCGCGGGTCGGCTTCGAGAACTTGGTCCAGGGGCACACGTCCTGGCAGATGTCGCACCCGAAGAGCCACGTGCCGAACGCCGAGGCGAGGTCGTCGGGGAACGCCTCGGTGCGGCTCTCGATGGTCCAGTACGAGATGCAGCGCGTGCCGTCGATCTGGTAGGGCGCGTCGAGGGCGCCGGTGGGGCAGGCGTCGAGGCAGCGCGTGCAGGAGCCGCAGTGGTCGGCCGTGAACGGCGCGTCGGGCTCCAGGTCGACGTCCACGATCAGCTCGCCGAGGAAGACGAACGAGCCGTGGGTCGTCGTGAGGAGGTTGGTGTTCTTGCCCTGCCACCCGAGCCCGGCCCGCTGCGCCCACACCTTGTCGAGCACCGGCGCCGAGTCGACGAACGCGCGTCCGCCCGCGCCGCCCGTCCGCCGGTCGAGCCAGTCGAACAGCTCGGCCAGCTTCTCCTTGAGGACGTCGTGGTAGTCGTCGCCCCAGGCGTAGCGGCTGATCTTGCCCGCCTCGGGGCGGCCGCCGCCCGGCGCGTGGTGCGGCTGCCAGTAGCTCTGGAAGACCGAGACGACGCTCTTCGCTCCAGGGACCAGAACCGTCGGGTCGATGCGCTTCTCGACGTTGCGCTCCATCCACGTCATCGCGCCGTCGGAGCCGCCGTGGCGGTCCTGCGCGAGCCACGCTTCGAGGCGGCGGGCCTCGGCGTCGAGCCGCTCCGCCCGCGCGATCCCGACGCCGTCGAACCCGACGCGAAGGGCCTCGGCCTTCAGGTCGCGAGCGAGACGGGCAGGGTCGTAGCCGGGCCCGGGGGAGAAGGGAGAAGGGAGTAGGGAGAAGGGAGAAGGACGGCGCGGCCGGGAAAAGTTCCGCCATCGCCCACCCGGAGTGCGTTGTAGAGACGCCTCGGTGAGGCGTCTCCCCCGTGTCCGCTGCCTCGACACCTCTCGCCGCAGGCGCCGCCGTCGTCTCCACCGTGCGCCACCGCCATGTCCACCCCACGCCGCCTCGGGGCCAGACGTGCCCGCCAGGGCGCCCTACGCCGCCACCCCGAGGCGGGGCCGGCCCAGCGCCGCGAGCGTCCGCCGCACCTGCGCGTCGTGGTGTCGGTGGTGCGCCAGCAGGAACGCCAGCGCGTCGTCGAGGCGCAGCGGCCCGGCGATCGGGTGCCGGTAGGCCACCGAAGTAGGGTCCGCCTCGGGGAGCGCCGCGTGCCAGCCGGCCCGGAGCGCCGCCCAGGCGTCGCGGACGTCCGGCCACCGCGGCGACGCCGACGGCATCACGCCCTGCGCCGACGGCGGCGCCGGAATGCGGACCGGCAGGCTCAGAATGCCGCGTAGCGCCGTCGCCCCGAGGCGGCTGCGGACCGTGCCGAGAGCGCCCGCCTCGGGGCCGCCGAGCACGAGGCCCCGGTCAATGATGAACAGGTGCTCGGCGAGTTGGGCCAGCGACCACGCGCCGGGTGCTGGAGCGGTGTGGACGATCTCCGAGGGGAGCCCGTCGAGGCGGTCGGTGAAGGCGAGGCGGTGGGCGTCGAGCGCCCCGAGGCGGGCGGCGATCATGCCAGGGCGGGACGGCGGAGGTGCACCGAGGCGGGGTCGGCGAGGCTCCAGACGACGGCGCCGCAGACGGCGACCGCGCTGTTCTTGAGGACGCCCGTGAGCGGGGCGAGGAGCGTCGTCGGGTCGGTCCACACGACGCCGAGCGTGATGGCTGCCATCGCGACGGTCGTGACGGCGACCGCCAGCCGCTCGCGGTAGCCGACGAGCAAGACGACGCCGGCGAGCGTCTCCAGCACGCCGATCCCGACGAGCGTCGCCTCGGGGGAGACCAGCCACAGCCCGCTGTCGGCGACGAGGGCCAGCTCGGCCGGCGAGCGGAGCCAGAGCTTGAGGCCGAGCCCCTCGCCCAGCCAGACCAGCGCGAGGGAGAGGCGGGCGGCGCGGCGGAGCGTGGTCGGCGTCATGACGACGGACTTTCAGTAAGGATTGAAAGTACGGGGTCCGCCTCAGGGAGTTGCGGTCCGGTACAGGTCCTCCGCTCTCCCCGAGGCGGACCCCGCCCCCGCCTCGGGGCGTAGCCGGCCCGCCCCTCTGCTCCGCCCATGCACGTCCTCCTCACCGGCGCCTCCGGCTACGTCGGCTCCCACGTTCTCGACGCGCTCCTCGCGCGCGGCCACACCGTCCGCGCGCTCGTCCGCGACGCCGCGGAGCGCGACCTCGCCGACCGCGAGGGCGTCGAGGCGGTGCAAGGCGACGTCACCGACCCCGCCTCGTTGCAGGGCGCGTTCGACGGCACCGAGGCGGTCGTCCACCTCGTCGGCATCATCGACGAGCACCCGTCGACGGGCGTCACGTTCGAGCGGATCCACGTCGACGGCACGCGGCACGTCGTCGAGGCGGCGCGGGCGGCCGGCGTCGGGCGGTTCATCCACATGAGTGCCAACGGCGCCCGGGCCGACGGCGTGAGCGCGTACCAGACGACCAAGTGGGCGGCCGAGGAGATCGTCCGCGCCGCCGGCTTCGACCACTGGGTGATCTTCCGCCCGTCGACCCTCTTCGGCGACCCCGGGCCGGAAAACCCCGAGTTCGCCAAGCGCCTCTGGGAGACGCTCGTCAAGCCGTTCCCCGTCCTGCCCGTCTTCGGCGACGGGCGCTACGAGCTGCAGCCGGTCCACGTCGCCGCCTGCGCCGAGGCGTTCGCGCAGGCCGTCGACCGCGACGAGCTGCACGGCCGGTCGTACTGCGTCGCCGGGCCGGAGCGGATCGCCTACAAGGAGGTCCTCAAACGCCTCGCGATGGGCGGCGGCATCGAGCCCAAGCCGACCGCCCCGGTCCCCATCTTCGCCGCCCGCCTCGGGGTGAACACGCTCGGCAAGGCCGGGCTGTTGCCGATCTCGCCGGCCCAGTTCGAGATGCTGGTCGAGGGCAACACGTGCGACCCGTCGGCCTTCTTCGACGACTTCGGGGTCGAGACGCCGCGCTTCGACGCCGAGAGCCTGGCGTACCTCCAGCGCTACGGGTGAGGCGGCTCCTCCTCGGGGCGGTCATCCTCGCAGGCTGCGCCGGCAGCGCGCCCCGAGGCGGTGCCGACCTCGCCTGGACGCCCGTCGACTCGCTCGACGCGCGGCTCCCCGCCTCGGTGCGCGTGTTCGCGGGCGTGAGCGAGGCCGACACACTCCGCGCGTGGGCGGTCCGCCTCGACGGCGCCCGCCTCGACGTGTCCGTGGCCGCCGACACGAGCGACGGCCGCGAGGCGCCGACGATGTTTGCCGAGCGGACCGGCGCGTGCGTGGCCCTCAACGCGGGCTACTTCGACATGCAGACTGGCGGGCCGGTCGGGCTCGTCGTGGACGGCGGGCGGCTCCGGTCGCCGGCCTTCGACCGGATTGAGCGCGACGGCGTTGCCTACCCGGTCGCGCGGGGTGCCGTCGGCATCGGGCCAGATGGCGTCGAGATCGCGTCGGCGCGGGATGACGGCGCGCAGGCCTGCCGGGTCGAGAGGCCGGTCGGCAACCGCGAGGGCGCGCCCGCCTCGGTGCCGGCATGCGAGACATGGGACCTCCCCGAGGCGGTCGGCGCGGGCCCCGTGCTGGTGCGCGACGGCCGTGTGGCGGTTGCCACCGAGGCGGAGGTGTTCTTCGGGACCTCGATCCCGGCCCGGCACCCGCGATCCGCCGTGGGCGTGACGGGCGACGGCGTGGTGTGGCTCGTCGTCGTGGACGGCCGGCAGCCGGCGAGCCGCGGCGTGACGCTGGAAGAGCTGGCCGATCTGATGCACCGCCTCGGGGCGGAGGATGCCCTGAACCTGGACGGCGGCGGGTCGTCGGCGCTCGTCGTCCGTCCCCGAGGCGGCTCGCCCGTGCGCCTCAACCTGCCGACGGGCTACGACGTCGAGCGCGAGGTGGCGACGGCGCTCCTCGCCTTCTGCGACTGAGGGGGGAGAGGACGACGGACCGCCTTGGGGAGGACGACGGACCGCGGACCACGGACCGCCGCCTGAGCGCTCGGTTCAGACGGCACCGCCTCGGGGCCGACCGCCTCGGTGTCTGGGAGTCTCCTCCCCCCAGCGGGGGGAGGCTGGGAGGGGGGCGAC
>JBCCQJ010000080.1:0-15985 GCA_039024395.1 Bacteroidota bacterium
CGCGACAGCGCGTGCGCCTATTTTGAATCGAGTTTTTATCGACTCGAGCCGGGGGGGGGGCTCCGCCGCGCGGCGGCGGCCGACTCGGTCCGCGTGCTCGTCGTCGCGTACCGTGCGCTCGCGCTGCCGGCGCCGGTCCGCCCCGCCGTCCCCGAGGCGGACTCGGTGCGGGCGGCCTTCGCGCCCGACACGACCCAGCGGCGCCCCGAGGCGGTCGCCGTCGCGCCGGGCCGCGCGCCGCCGGCGATCACCACGACCGGCTCGATCACGCGCGGCGTCGTGGCCGGCAACAACCGCGACGTGTCGGTCACGTCGGGCCTGCGGCTCTCGCTCGCGGGCGAGGTGGCGCCCGGCGTCACGCTCCGCGCCGCGCTGACCGACGAAAACACGCCGATCCTGCCCGAGGGCTCGACGCAGCAGCTCAGCGACCTCGACCGGGTGTTCGTCGAGGTCGAGGGGCCCGGCGTGACGGCCCGCCTCGGGGACGTCGACCTCGTGCTGCCCGGAACCGCGTTCGCGCCGCTCGCACGGCAGGTCCAGGGCGCGAGCGTCGAGGCGGCCGTGCCCGCCTCGGGGGCGTTCGCGGGCGGGACCGTGTTCGGCTCGGCGAGCGCGACCGAGGGGCGCTTCCGGAGCCAGGACCTCGTGGCCGTCGAGGGTGTGCAGGGACCGTACCGCCTCGAGGGCGACGCCGGCGAGGCGTTCGTGGTCGTCGTGCCCGGCAGCGAGCGCGTCTTCCTCGACGGCCGCCGCCTCACCCGTGGCGAGGCGGCCGACTACACCGTCGACTACGGGACCGGCGAGATCACCTTCACCCCGGCCAACCTCATCACGGCCGAGCGGCGAATCACGGTCGACTTCGAGTTCACGGCCGGCGGCTTCGCACGCACGCTCCTCGCCGGCGGCGCCGAGGCGGGGCTGTGGGCCGTCGACGGCGTGCCGCGCGCCCGCCTCGGGGTGCGCGTCCTGCGGGAGGCCGACGGCGCCTCGTTCGCGAGCGACCTCGGCCTGACGGCCGCCGACCTCGACGCCATCGCCGCCGCCGGCGACCGCGACGTGCTGATTCCGGGCGCGGTGGCGGTCCCGTTCGACGCCGAGAGCCCGTTCGTGCTCTATGCCCGGCGCGACACGGTGATCGACGGGCAGCAAACCCCGTTTTTCGTCCCGGCCGTGCCCGGCGACCCCGAGGTGTTCCGCGTTCGGTTCACGCGCGTCGCGGCGGGGCAGGGCGCCTACCGCCGCGCCGGGCAGGCCCGCAACGGCATCCTCTACGAGTTCGTCGGGCCGGGGCGGGGCGACGCCATCCCGTTCCGCATCCTGCCGCGCCCGGCCGCGCGGTCGCTGGTCGACGTGGCCGGCGAGGTGACCCTCGTGCCCGGCCTCCGCCTCGGGGCCGAGTGGGCGCAGTCGGTCGACGACGCCAACACGCTCTCCGCCCTTGACGCTGCCGACGACCGGGCCGGGGCCATCGACCTGGGGCTTCGCCTCGACCCGACCGCGATCCGCCTCGGGACCCTCTCGGGCCGCCTGACGCACCAGGCACGCGCCGACGCGTTCCGTCCGCTCGACCGGGTGCGCGACGTCGAGTTCAACCGCCGCTGGAACCTCGCCCGCGCGGGCACGCCGTTCGGCTCGGCCCTCGACTCGCTCGGCGAGGACGTCACCGAGGTGGCGTTGGCGTGGACCCTCGACGAGCGGGTCGCCCTGAGCGCCGACGGCGGACGGCTGGCGCTGGGCGACTTCCGGTCGGACCGCCTCGCGGGTGCGCTTCGCCTCGGGGCGCCCGGCACGGCCGGCCTCGGCGGGTGGGGCGTGCTCGACGCCGAGGCGGCGGGGTCGTGGACCGGCGGTGCGGGTCCGGTGGCCGACGGCCTCGGGACGGGCGCGTTCGAGCGGGCGCGGGCGTCGTGGGTGCGCTCCGTGGGCGTGTGGCTGCCCGGCGTGTCGGTCGAGCGCGAGCGGCGCGAGCAGCGCGGCGGCGGACTCCCCCAGGACACGCTCCTCACGGCGTCCTACGCATTCTCGGCCGTGCGCACCCGCCTCGGGGTCGAGACGCGGGCGCTGTCCGGCGACGCGAGCGTCGAGTGGCGACGCGAGGACGAGCCGCTCGGACCGCGCGGACAGGAAGCCCCGCTCGCCGGCGCCGCGCGCGTGCTGACCGTCGAGGCGTCGGGGCGGCTCCGTCCCCGAGGCGGCCTCAGCGCCGACACCCGCGTCGCCTACCGGCGTCGGCAGTTCAACGACGCCTTCCGCGCCTTCGGCCGTGAGGACGCCGAGTCGGTCGCGCTCCGCCTCGGGGCGCGCGCCGCGACGGCGCCGGTCGACCTACGGCTGGTCTACGACGCGCTCACCGAGCGGTCGCCGATTCGGCAAGAGACCTACGTTCTCGTCGGGCAGGACCTGGGCGAGTTCGTGTGGCGCGACGGCGAGGGCGAACCCCGTGCGGGAGAACCGGATGGCGTGGCCCAGGTCGACGAGTTTTTCCCCGAGACGACGCCGCTCGAAGGGACCTACCTGCGGACGTTCATCCCGAGCCAGGAGCTGGTGCCGACGGTGGGCGTCGGCCTCCGGCTCCGCCTCGGAGTGCAGCCGGGGCGCATCGTGGGAGGAGAGGGGACGGTCGCGCGGGCGCTCCGCCAGGTGCGCCTGGCCACGACCGTCGACCTCCGCGAGCAGACGCGCGAGCGCGACGTGCTCCGCGTGCTCCTCCTCGATCCCGCCGTGCTCCAGCGCTCTGACCCCGAGGCGGGGACGGTCACGGGGCGGTTCCGCGTCGAGCAGGAGGTGGTGCTGTTCCCCGAGCGGCTGCGGACGGGCGTCCGCCTCGGGGCCGAGCACCTGCAGTCGACGTCCCGGCTGGCAGCCGGGCTGGAGGAGCGGCTGACGCAGGCGCTCCGCGCCGAGGTGCGCGCGCCGCTCGGCGCGGCTCTCGACCTCCGCCTCGAAGCGGTCGTCGACCGGCGGCGGACCGAGAGCGAGGCGTTCGCGAGCCGGACCTACGACCTCCGCGGCCTCAGCTTCGAGCCGGCCCTGACGTGGGCGCCATCAGCGTCGTTCTCGCTGACGGCCGCGCCGCTCGTGGCCGACCGCACAGACGCCCTTGCGCCGGAGACCCGGCCGTCGGGGGCGTTCGTGCTGCGCGTGCCCGTCGAGGCGCACTGGGCGCAGGCCGGGCGCCTCTCGCTCACGGCCCGCGTCGAGCGCTCGGATGTCCGCCTCCGAGGCGGTGCCGGCGGGGGCCTCGCGCTGTTCGAGCTGACGGAGGGGCGCGGTGCCGGCGTCTCATACCTGTGGGGCCTCAACGGGCAGGTCGGGCTGACGGACCAGCTCCGGGCGACCGTCGCCTACGACGCCCGCGCGCCCGCCTCGGCGCCGGTGATCCAGACGGTGCGGGTGCAGGTGTCGGCCGTCTTCTAGGACGTCGGCCGTGGGGCGTGGGTCGGGACCCTCCACCCGCCTCCCACGTCCCACGCTCCACGCCCTACGTCCCACGCCCCATGCCTTCGACCGACACCGCCCTCGCCCCCGAGCCCGCCGCGCCCGCCGTCGCCACCGAGGCGGACCTGCCCGCCGACCTCGCCGACCGCCTCGGGGCGCCGGGCCAGTTCCCGTTCACGCGCGGCGTCTACCCCGAGATGTACCGGACGCGGCTGTGGACGATGCGCCAGTACGCCGGCTTCTCGACCGCCGAGGCGTCGAACGAGCGCTACCGGGCGCTCCTCGCCGCCGGCGCGCGCGGCCTGAGCGTGGCCTTCGACCTGCCCACGCAGATCGGCTACGACCCCGACGACCCGATGGCCGAGGGCGAGGTGGGCAAGGTGGGCGTGTCGATCGCGTCGATCGAAGACATGCGGCGGCTCTTCGACGGCATCCCCCTCGGCGACGTCACGACGTCGATGACGATCAACGCGACCGCGCCGATCCTGCTCGCGCTCTACGTGGCCGTGGCGAAGGAGCAGGGCGCCGACCTCGACCGCCTCGGGGGCACGATCCAGAACGACATCCTCAAGGAGTACGCTGCGCGGGGGACCTACATCTACCCGCCGCGCTCGTCGATGCGGTTCATCACCGACGTGTTCGCGTGGTGCTCGCGCGAGCTGCCGCGGTGGAACACGATCTCGATCTCGGGCTACCACATCCGCGAGGCCGGCGCGACGGCCGCCGAGGAGTTGGCCTTCACCCTCGCCGACGGGATCGCCTACGTCGAGGCGGCGCTCGCGGCGGGCCTCGACGTGGACACGTTCGGGAAGCGGCTCAGCTTTTTCTTCAACGCGCACAACGACTTCCTCGAGGAGGTGGCCAAGTTCCGGGCCGCGCGGCGGATGTGGGCGCACATCATGCGCGACCGCTTCGGGGCGACCGAGCCGAAGGCGCAGATGCTCCGCTTCCACACCCAGACGGCGGGCTCGACGCTGACGGCGCAGCAGCCGATGAACAACGTCGCCCGGACGACCGTCCAGGCGCTCGCGGCCGTCCTCGGGGGCACGCAGTCGCTCCACACCAACGGCTTCGACGAGGCGCTCGCGCTCCCCACCGAGGCGGCGGCCACGCTTGCCCTCCGCACCCAGCAGGTGATCGGATTCGAGAGCGGCGTCGCCAAGACCGTCGACCCGCTCGCGGGCTCGTACGTGGTCGAGCGCCTGACGGCGGACCTCGAGGCGGAGGCGACGCGGCTCATCGAGGAGATCGACGCCCTCGGCGGGGCGGTCGCGGCTCTCGAGGAGGGCTACATCCAGGACCGCATCGCGCGCTCGGCCTACCAGGCGCAGCTCGACGTCGAGAGCGGCGAGCAGGTGGTCGTGGGCGTCAACACGTTCCAGAGCACCGGCGACGAGGCGCCGGTCGATCTGCTGAAGGTGTCCGACGCCGTGCGCGAGCAACAGACCGAACGGGTCCGCGCCCTCCGCGCGGCGCGCGACCCCGAGGCGTGGGCGTCCGCGATGGACGCCGTCGAGGCGGCCGCGCAGGGCGACGAGAACCTGATGCCGCGCGTGCTCGCCGCCGTCGAGGCGGAGGCGACCGTCGGGGAGATCGCCGGGCGGCTGCGCCAGGTCTGGGGCGAGTACGCCGGCTGACCGCCTCGGGGCCGACCGTCTCGCTCTGCAGATCCGAGGCGGTCTACAGGCTGACGCGCACGCCCGCCAGCAGGGCTCCCGTCTGGCGATCGATCACGGGCGCAGCGACCACCCGGCCATCGTACCGGCCTGCCGAGACGATATCGTAGATGATGCCGCTGGCTCCCACGACCAAGCCTCCTACGATGGCGACAGCATGGACGGTGTCGGCGGATTCGTTCATCAAGCTCGCTACCACACCGCCCACTGAGAGACTCAGGCCGAGCGTCCGCACGCCGAAGCCGATGAGCGCGTCGCGGTCGTTCCGCTGGACGAGGTTGCCGACCGAAGGCGCGACGAGGAGCCCGCCGAGAATGACGACGGCGCCGAATCCGCCGCCGCTCGCTCGCCGGTCGAGGAGGTAGCCTACGCCGACCGTCCCACCCGTCGCCGCGGCCGAGAGGACAGCCGCCACCTCGGGGGAGACAGGCCGCGCAGCGGTGCGGACCGCCGCGGGGAGCGCCGAGCCGTCGATCCGCAGCTCCTGAGCCACGGGCGCCGCTGGGCTGCTGGGTGCTGGCTGGGCCAGGGCCGTCGCGCCAAGGGCGAGAAGCCAAACGAGGACGAGTCGGAAGACCATCGGGTCGACGGATGAGAGACGGAGGCTACCTCCGTTTTGCTCTGCCCACACCTGCGGCAAACGGCGGGGTTCACACGGCTTCGGTGCCGTCTTGACGGGCCGTTCGCGACTCTCCCCGAGGCGGTGCGTCTACACCGTGGTTCTGCCCACAACATGATGGACCTCACGCGCCTGCCGAACTCCCGCCTCGACCGCCTCGACGCCCGGATCGCGGCCTGGATGAACCGCCACGGGGTGCGGCTGCTGCGCTACGCCATCGGGGCGGTGTTCGTGTGGTTCGGGGCGCTCAAGCTGGTGCCCGGCCTGAGCCCGGCCGAGGACCTCGTCAAGGCGACCGTCTACTTCGTCGACGCCGACCTGTTCTATCCGGTCCTGGCCGTGTGGGAGGTCCTGATCGGCGTGCTGCTCCTGTTTCGGCCGACCGTCCGCGGGGCGCTGTTCCTGCTCGCGCTCCAGATGCCGGGCACGTTCCTACCGTTCGTCGTCCTCCCCGAGGTGTGCTTCTCGGTGTGGCCGATGCAGTCGCCGCTCGACCTGTTCGCGCTCACGATGGAGGGCCAGTACATCGTCAAGAACCTGGTCTTGATCGCGGCCGGGCTGGTGGTCGGCGGGACGGTCCGCGAGCGGGTGACGGCTGACCGGAAGCTCTGACCGCCTCGGGGCCAGCAGAGCATCGGTAGGAGTCTGACCTCCCCGAGGCGGTCGCTCAGGACGAGGCACAGACCCCCAAAGACGTGGGGGCGAGGACGTTTCCGAAGAGGGATAGCCTCAGGCCGTTCCCCCTCCGGCTCTCCATGCGCACCCTCTTCCTGCTCGCGACCCTCGTCTTCGCCACTCTCCCGGCCGAGGCCCAGTTCGTTTCCTCCGGCGAGACCGACGACGTCCGGTACTGGGGGCTCCACCTCGACACGAACAACCTGCCGGCCGTGTTCGACCGGTTCACGGGGATCTCCTACGACGACGGCGGGGCGGGCGTCCTCGTGTTCGACTCGCCGCTGCCGACCCTCCTCGGCGGCCTCGTCTACCTCGCGGTGTCGGGCGACACCGAGGCTCGAGAGCGCACCTCCGACACGTTTGTGACCCTCCTCGGGGACGCCTCGACGGGCCGCACGTTCGTTCCCACGCCCGTCGGCGAGGCCGGCCTGGGCCTCGACGTCGGCGGCGCCGGCATGACGACCCCGAACAGCGGGACCGACCTCGATCTGGTCGTCTACACCGGTCCGAACGTGCTGTTCACGGCGCGGCCGGTCGAGAACCTCCACCTCGTGGGGCACGCGTCGTACAACGTCATGTACTCGCTGGGGAACGGCGCCGCCAACGGGTGGGGCAACCGCCTGATCGAGGTCGACGTGCAGGCGACGTGGCCGCTCAGCGAGTCGTTCGCGATCTACGGCGGCGTCTTCCACCGGAACTGGACGTTCCCGCAGAGCCAGGCCGAGGGCGCCCCGGACGAGACGTTCTCGACCGTCAGCGTCTCGGCGGGCATCAAGATCTCGTCGGGCTACCTGTTCTTTCTCTAGAGCAAATCTCCGGTAGGTACAGGGTACTCGGTACGGGGTACGTACGCGAAGCGACAGGGGAGAGCCGTACCCCGTACCTGGTACCTCGTACCCACCCGAAGGGGGCTCTAGCGCGCCGACCCGCCTCGGGGGCTACAGCCCATCGAGTACGGCTGCGCCCTCGGGCACCCCGAACGCCGAGGCGGGCGTCTCGGGCGCGAACGCCGCCTCGGTGACCGTCCCGCGCGCCTTCGGCCGCCCCGAGGCGGAGTCGAACGAGCGGAAGCCCTCCTGGAGCGTCATCGCGCCGACCGTCTGCGCGCCGTCGTAGAGCATCCGCGTCTCGGGCGTGTGGCCGCCGTCGGGGTTGAACGCGGCGTACGAGACGACGTAGCGGACGCCTCGGACGCGGTCGGTCTCGGGGTCGAGCAGGAGGTCGTAATAGTCGTCGGGCGCGTCGCCTGTGCCGGGCTCGAACGTGATGCGGACGACGTCGACGGGCTGGCCCTCGACCGAGTCTGCCGACGCCATCGCGTGCTGCACGCCGGGGTCGGCCAGCACGAACGGGATGCCGACGAAGTAGTATGGCGTGAGGGACCAGAACCGCGCGTTCGTGGGCAACTCGGCGCCCTCGGGTTTCACCCACGCCTCGGTGCCGGTCCACCCGAACGACACCGCCTCGTCGTCGGCGAGCGTGTGGACGGCGCGCGAGGCCCACGGGTCGACGAGCTGCCGCGTGTCGATGGCCGATGTCGGCTGGCCCAGGCTGTCGAGCCGCGTGTAGGTGTAGCGGAAGCGGAGCGGCCCGCCGCCGTACCACGCCGCCAGCCCGCCGTGCGCATCGATGGCCGCGAGCACGCGCTGCCCCGCCTCGGAGCCCCCGAGGCGGTCGGTGGCCTCGGCGACGCGGGCGTCGACGTCGCGGTCGGCCGGACGCGCGAGGTCGGACCCGCAGCCGGCGAGCAGGAGGGCGACGCCGAACGCCGCGAGGCGCGTCACGACAGCGACTGCAACGCCTCGATGACGTCGCGCGGAGAGGCCCGCAGCGTGTAGTCCGCCTCGACGAAGGCGAACCGGATCGTGCCGTCGGTGTCGATCACGTAGGTCGCCGGCACGGGCAGCTCCCACGCGTCGACGCCGTTGGCCTCGGCCAGGTCGACGCCGCTCGCGCGGTAGCGGTCGCGGACGTCCTCGTCGACCTCGAACACGAGCCCGAAGTCGCGCGAGACCGCGTTCCCGACGTCTGAGAGGACGGGGAAGGTGAGCGTCTGGGCCTGCTCCATCTCGAGGGCGCCCTCGGGTGTGTTCGGGGAGATCGCCACGAGCGTCGCGCCGGCCGCCTCGATGTCGGAGAGCGCCTCCTGGAACTGGCGGAGGCTGGTGTTGCAGTACGGGCACCACGCGCCCCGGTAGAACGTGAGCACGACCGGCCCCTGGGCAAGGGCGTCTCCGAGGCGGACCGTCTCGCCACTGGCGCCGGGCAGCGCGAAGTCGGGCGCCTCGGCGCCGACCTGCAGGGCGGTCGAGGCGGCCGTCTCGGCGTCCGGAGCGGCCGGCGTGGGCGTGACCGCCTCGGGGGCGGGCTCGAGCGCCGTGTCGGAGTCGGCGTCGAGAGCCGCGTCGGCGCAGCCAGACACGGCCGAGCCAGAGACGGCCATGAGTGCGACGAGGAGAGCGAGAGGGAGGCGGGGCATGAGAGGGGGGGAGGACAGGGTTCGCACGATACGGCGCTCCGTCACAGACGCGGCCGCACCGTCATCCCTTTCGGCGGCCAGCACGTCGCGCCGCCCGGCCGGCCCCGAGGCGGTCTCCTCGGGACCCTCTCGGGCCGCCTCGGGGTTGATGGGGCTCTGTCTGGGAACTCAGCATGCGGCCGAGAACGAGAGCCAGGAGCCTCCTCCAAGAAGCACGAAGCAGCCGTAGCCGGCCGAACCTCGGCCGGGTTCGCTACGGCGATGGAGCGCGACGCCGGAGAAGGATTCTGGAACCGTTCGCAGGCCATGAGTGAGTGCCCAGACAGGGCCTAGCTTGGATCCGACCTCTGGAAGCCCTTCCGTTCGATGGCCTACACGCCCACCCACCCCGTCCGCTTCGTCACCGCCGCCTCGCTGTTCGACGGCCACGACGCGGCGATCAACATCATGCGGCGGATCCTCCAGGCGCAGGGCGCCGAGGTGATCCACCTCGGCCACGACCGCTCGGTCGACGACGTCGTGCGGACGGCCATCGAGGAGGACGCCCAGGGCATCGCCATCTCGTCGTACCAGGGCGGCCACGTCGAGTACTTCCGGTACATGGTCGACCTGCTCCGCGAGCGCGGCGCCGCGCACATCCGGGTGTACGGCGGCGGCGGCGGCGTGATCGTCCCCGAAGAGATCGCCGAGCTGGAGGCGTACGGCGTCGCCAAGATCTTCTCGCCCGAAGATGGCATGCGGATGGGCCTCGAGGGCATGATCGAGTCGATGATCCGGGCGTGCGATTTCGACCCGCTGGGGGGTAGGGATGAGGGGTTGGGGGTTGGGGATGCAGACTTGGATGTCGCGCTTGCCGCGTCCGCCTCGGTGCGGGACAAGCAGGCGGTTGCCCGCTCTCTGACAGCCGTCGAGCAGCGCGCCGCCTCGCCGTCGGGCGATGGCGCTCCGACTCTGAGCCCCCAATCCCCAATCCCCAACACCCAAACCCCCGTCCTCGGCATCACCGGCACCGGCGGGGCGGGCAAGTCGACGCTGACCGACGAGCTGGTGCGGCGCTTCCTGAACGACTTCCCCGACCTCAGCCTGGCCGTCCTCTCGGTCGACCCCACGCGGCGGCGCACGGGCGGGGCGCTGCTCGGCGACCGGATCCGGATGAACAGTCTCTACGGCGAGCACGCCGACCGCGTCTACATGCGCTCCTTCGCCACCCGCCGCGCGCACCGGGCGACGAGCCAGGCCCTCGCCGAGGCGGTCGATGTGTGCCAGGCGGCCGGCTTCGACCTGGTCGTCGTCGAGACGGCCGGCATCGGGCAGTCCGACACCGAGGTGGCCGAGCTGGTCGACGTGAGCCTCTACGTCATGACCTCCGACTTCGGCGCGCCGACGCAGCTCGAGAAGATCGGGATGCTGGACGTGGCCGATCTCGTGGCGCTCAACAAGTTCGAGAAGCGCGGCGCCGAGGACGCCCTGCGCGACGTCCGCAAGCAGGTCCAGCGCAACCGCGGCGCCTTCTCGACGCCGCCGGCCGAGATGCCCGTCTACCCGACGATGGCGGCCCACTTCAACGACCCCGGTGTGAGCCGGCTCTACCTCGCCCTCGTCGACCGCCTCGGGGACCACGGCTTCGACCGCACCTCGACCCTCTTCGATGCCGACGCCCTCCCCGAGGTGGACCCCTCGGAGCTGGCCGTCGTGCCGCCGAGCCGCCAGCGCTACCTCGCCGAGATCGCCGGCACCTGCCGCACCTACCGGTCGTGGGCCGAGGGCCAGGTCGAGATCGCCCGCAAGTGGGGGCAGGCCGTGGGCGCGCAGGCGCAGGTCGAGAGCTGGGCGCCCGACGACCGCGAGGCCCTGGAGGACCGCCTCGGGGCGATGGCGGATCACTGGTGGAGCCGCCTCGATGCGCGCAGCCGGTCGATCCTCGAAAACTGGGACGCCGTCGCCGCGCAGTACGGCGGCGACGAGCTGGTCTACACCGTCCGGGGCCGCGACATCCGCCAGCCGCTCACGCGCGAGACGCTGAGCGGGACGAAGGTGCCGCGCGTGGCGCTGCCCCGGACCGAGGACCCCGGCGAGCGGCTGCGGTACGCGCTCCTCGAGAACCTCCCCGGCCACTTCCCCTTCACGGCCGGCGTCTTCCCGCTCAAGCGCGAGGGCGAGGACCCGACGCGGATGTTCGCCGGCGAGGGCACGCCCGAGCGGACCAACAAGCGGTTCCACCTCGTCAGCCTCGGGATGCCCGCCAAGCGGCTCTCGACGGCCTTCGACAGCGTAACCCTCTACGGCCGCGACCCCGACCGCCGGCCCGACATCTACGGCAAGGTCGGCACGAGCGGCGTGTCGATCGCGACGCTCGACGACATGAAGAAGCTCTACTCGGGCTTCGACCTCTGCGCGCCGACCACCTCGGTGTCGATGACGATCAACGGCCCGGCGCCGGCCATCCTGGCCATGTTCATGAACACCGCCGTCGACCAGCAGGTCGAGGCCTACCTGAAGGCCGAGGGCCGCTGGGAGGAGGTGGACGCGCGCATCGCCGAAAAGCTCGGCGACGACCGGCCGCGGTACATCCCCTTCGGGGGGTCACAGGTTGAAAGTCAGAAGGTCAGAAGGTCTGATGACGAAGCCCCCCGACCTTCCAACCTTTCGACCTTCCAACCTTCCGACCTCCCCGAAGGACACGACGGCTCGGGCCTCGGCCTCCTCGGGGCGTCCGGCGCCGAGCTGGTCGCGTGGGGCCTGCTCCCCGAGGCGGACTACGCCGAGATCCGGCAGCGGGCGCTCCGGTCGGTCCGCGGGACCGTCCAGGCCGACATCCTCAAGGAGGACCAGGCGCAGAACACCTGCATCTTCTCGACCGAGTTCTCGCTCCGCTGCATGGCCGACATGCAGCAGACGTTCATCGACGAGGGCGTCCGCAACTTCTACTCGGTCTCGATCTCGGGCTACCACATCGCCGAGGCGGGCGCCAACCCGATCTCGCAGCTCGCGTTCACGCTCTCGAACGGCTTCACCTACGTCGAGGCCTACCGCGCGCGCGGGATGGAGGTCGACGCGTTCGCGCCCAACCTCTCGTTCTTCTTCTCGAACGGGATGGACGCCGAGTACGCCGTCATCGGCCGCGTCGCGCGGCGGATCTGGTCGGTCGCCATGCGCGAGATGTACGGCGCCTCGGAGCGGAGCCAGAAGCTCAAGTATCACGTCCAGACGTCGGGCCGGAGCCTCCACGCGCAGGAGATCCAGTTCAACGACATCCGGACGACCCTTCAGGCGCTGCTCGCGATCTACGACAACTGCAACAGCCTCCACACCAACGCCTACGACGAGGCCATCACGACGCCGACCGAGGAGAGCGTCCGCCGCGCGATGGCGATCCAGCTCATCATCAACCGCGAGCTGGGGCTGGCCCAGAACGAGAACCCGATCCAGGGCGCCTACATCATCGACGCGCTGACGGACCTCGTCGAGGAGGCCGTGCTGATGGAGTTCGAGCGGATCTCGGACCGCGGCGGCGTCCTCGGCGCGATGGAGTCGATGTACCAGCGCGGCATGATTCAGGAGGAGTCGATGCTCTACGAGCACCGCAAGCACACCGGCGAGCTGCCGGTCGTCGGCGTCAACACGTTCCTGCCGCCCGAGGGCGAGGAATCGTCCACCGAGGTGGAGCTGATGCGCGGCACCGAGGCGGAGAAGCAGCAGCAGCTCGACGGCGTCGCCGGCTTCCACCGCCGCCACGAGGCGGAGGCCCCCGAGGCGCTCGCGCGGCTCCAGCAGGTCGCCCGCGAGGGCGGCAACGTGTTCGCGGAGCTGCTGGAGACGGTCCGCGTGGCGTCGCTCGGCCAGATCACGGGCGCCCTCTTCGAGGTCGGCGGGCAGTACCGGCGTAACATGTAGCCCGCCCCGCGCCACCATGCCCTCCTCGCCGACGATCCCGCCTCCCGGCTTTCTCGAGTGGTGGGAGGAGAACGTGACCGTGCTCCCCAACCAGACGATCGAGGACTGGCGGGCGCTGCCCGAGGGCACGCGGGCCGAGCTGATCAACGGAACGATCGTCATGTCGCCAGCCCCCCGCGTCCTCCACCAGGTCGTCGTCGCCCGGTTCTACGACCTGCTGAGCGAGCACGTCCGGGCGCACGACCTGGGGCTCGTGCTCCTGTCGCCGCTCGACGTGAAGCTGACCGACACCCGGGCGTTCCAGCCGGACGTCGTGTTCATCGCCGCCGACCGCCTCGGGATCTTGGGCGAGCAGGAGGTGGAGGGCGCCCCGGACCTTGTCGCCGAGGTGCTCTCGCCGTCGACCGGCTACTACGACGCCACGGCCAAGCGCCTCGCCTATGCCGAGGCGGGCGTCCGCGAGCTGTGGCTGCTCGACCCTGGCGAGCACACCGTGGACCTGCTCGTCCTCGACGACGACGACTTCCGGCTCGCTGGGCGCGTCGTCGGACGGGGCGCAGTCGAGTCGGTCCTGATGCCGGGCCTCGCCGTTGAGGCGGACGGGCTCTTCACCTGGCCGGGAGCGTAGACGCGCGTGGTCCGCCTCGGGGCGATCTGACGCATGGAGGGCGAACCCTCTCGCCTCCGCCATGCGCCGCGCTTCCTTCGCCCTTGCCGTCCTGCTCCTCGCGTCCGCCTCGGAGGCGCAGGCCCCGCCCTCCGAGGCCCGCATCCGCGCCGACCTCGTCGAGCACGCCTTCCCGACCGCCACGTCGGTCGAGATCCGCGGCGACGGGACGCGCGAGTGGACCGGCACCGTCTACGAGTACTACCGCTCCGTCACCGCGCGGCGGCCGTACCCCGAGATGGCCGGCGTCGAGATCGAGGCCTACGGCGACATCGTCTACCAGTCGCACGGGTCGAGTTACGCCTACCACGACTACCGCGTCGGCGACTGGCGCTACTTCGGGCTCCCCGACCCGGACCCCGAGGCGGTCGCGGCCGTCATCGAGGCGGACGGCCCGGCGTTCTACCCGCACCGGACCCTCGACATGGACCGCTCGCTCGCCGTCCGCGCCGGCGACGATCCCTACTGGCACGACCCCACCTCGGTGACGGTCCAGGTCGAGGCGTCGTATCGGGCGATGGTCAGCACCACCGAGGTGAGCGACAACGAGGGCGTGTTCGCCGTCCGCCTCTACCGCGACGCCCCCGAGGCGGCGTGGAGCCGGTTCACGGTCGTCACGCGTGACGAGACCGAGGTCGGGCGCGAGACGCTGCCCGCCTCGGAGGTGGCCGCGATGCGGACGCTCAAAGACGCCGCCGCCGTGGCCGGCCTCGAGGCCGAGGCGGCCGCGCTCCCCGAGGTGACGGTGCCGGCGTTCGCCTCGGGGCGCGAGCTGGCCGACTACACCTACCGGATGCTCCGCGAGAGCGATGCGGCTACGTTCGAGGCGTACCTCCGCGCGGTCTTGGCCCCGCGCCACATCGTCGAGGGCTCCGAGACGGCCCTCGGGGTGCGCGCCAAGATGGAGATGGTCGACCCGCTGCTGGCGCAGGCCTTCGCCGGGCGCCTCACGTTCGCCGACGTCGCCTGCGCGACGCCGGTGCTCCACGAGGAGCGGACGCGCCGCAGCCCGACCCGCGTCTATTACCACAGCGCGCTGACGGCCCCGCCTCGGGGCTCGGGGTCGGCGGTCGCCCTCGAGGTGGCGTTCGAGGAGGCCCCGGGCGGGTACCGGAACGGACAGCCGCTCCCGGGCCGGTTCGTGATCGGCAGCATCGACGTCTACGTGAGCGACGACGCCGACGACGAGGCGTGGGTGCGGTCGTTCGACGACCCGGCGGCCATGTGCCCGGGCGCCGTGGGCCGCGCCACGCAGGAGGCGGAGCAGGAGACGCGCGGCGCGGTCGACGGGGCGGTCCAGGAGGGACGCCGCCGGCTCGGCCGCCTCCTCGGGCGCGGCAACTAGACGGGGTGGCCAGTGCGTGGTTTGTCGGGCGTGGGATGGAAGCCCCGCCACGGCACGCCGCCCCGCATACACCCCCACGACCAACGCCCCACGCCCCCGATGGGGACCGACCATCCTGTCTGTGGCCCCTCAGCCCGACCCCGAGGCGGGCGCGTCTCACCCCGAAACGCCCTCCGCCTCGGGGCGCGCGGCGCCTGAACAGGCGCGCGTCGGGGTGCGGAGGCGTGACAAGGAGCGCCATTGGAGGAGGCCGGGAGAGACTGGAAACCCGGCTGCAAGGCGGTGAACCTCCCACCACCGCTGCCGTACCCTGCCTTCATGTCCAAGCCGAATGCGCCCAAGTCCGCCGCCTACGTCGAGGCGATGATCCGCGAGGCGGTGACGCACGTCGAGGCCTGCATCAAGGCGCCGCTGGCCGACCTCGGATACACCGGCCCCGAGGCGGGGCTGGAGCTGACCGACGGCCAGCACGACTTCCTGGCCGGCTACATCTGGGGCGGGCTCCAGCGGCTCCTCGAACTCGGCGAGCTGCCGTCGGAGGACGACGTCGAGCGCGCGGCGAACCGGCTCTACGCCCGCCTGATCGGGCCGTTCGACAGCGACTTCCGCTCGTGGCACATGTGGGTCATCCGCGAGGGGCTCAAGAACCTCCAGCGGCCGCACGCGCTCCTCGGCTACTGCGCCGGCCGCGGCGACGTGCTCGAGCGGATGCGCGCGCGCGACTTCCGCGCCGCCCTCGGCCCGGCCCTTGCCAACCTCACCGGTCGCGACCTGCGGCCCGGCGAGACCGACCGGCAGGTCGGCGGCCCGACCGGCGACGGCGCGTAGGGTCCGGCTCGGTCGGTGGTGGCCGCCGTCCTCCATCGCTGGCGGTCTCTGCATCCGGTGCTTCCGGAACGGGGGGAGAGGGGGGAATGGAGAGAGGGGCGTCCCCTTTCGTCGTGATCGCAGAACCGGGCTGCCGCGCGATGAGCGAGGGCGTTTCGGTTTGGGCTCAGCTGGTTGACACGAGATTGGCTCCTCGCTCCGAGAGTTTGTCAGCGGTCGTCCTTCCATTGTCTCAGCCCGCTAGGTCGGAACTACGTGCTTTAGCACGAGGCTTTGAGCACCACCGCTAGCTTGGCCCGATGAAGCAGCGTCGTGGCAGCCACACCGTCTACCTCCTCCAGGTCCACCTCGTCTTCTGCACCAA
>JBCCQJ010000081.1:0-15867 GCA_039024395.1 Bacteroidota bacterium
AAAGCTGCCCCGGCTCCGAGGCGGTGTGCGACTCGGATGCCCGGAACTTTTCCACGGCCGCCCCCACTTTCCACTTTCCACTTTCCACTTTCCACTTTCCACTTTCCACTTTCCACTTTCCACTTTCCACTTTCCCGCCTCACACGAACGGCGTTTGCCGGGCCGTCGTCGCCAGCTTCATCGTGTCGAGGGCAATCACCAGCTCTTCGTTCGTCGGGACGACCCACACCGGGATCTGGCTGTCGTCGGTCGTGATGCGCGCCTCGCGCCCCGAGGCGGCCTCGTTGGCCTCCGCGTCGACGGTGATCCCGATCTCGTCCAGCCCGGCGAGGATCTGGGCGCGCACGGGCGCGGCGAACGTGCCGATGCCGGCCGTGAAGGCGACCGCGTCGATCCGCCCGAGGACGGCGAGGTAGCGGCCGAGGTAGCTCGTGGCGCGGTAGCAGAACACGTCGATCGCCTGCTGCGCGCGCACGTCGCCGTCGGCCGCCTCGGCGAGGAGGTCGCGCATGTCGGCCGCGTAGCCGCTGAGCCCGAGGAGCCCCGAGTAGCGGTTGAGGAGCGTGTGGACCTCGTTCAGGGGCATGTCCTCCTTCTCCATCACCTCGAACACGATCGACGGGTCGAGGTCGCCCGAGCGCGTGCCCATCACGAGGCCCTCGAGCGGCGTCATGCCCATCGACGTGTCGACGCTCTGGCCGTCGCGGATGGCGCACGCCGAGCACCCGTTGCCGAGGTGGAAGACGACGACCCGGCTGTCGGTCGGCGCGAGGCCGGCCAGCTCGTAGAGGCGGCGGCTGACGTAGTAGTGGCTCGTCCCGTGGAACCCGTAGCGGCGGATCTTGTGGCGCCGGTAGAGGCGGCTCGGGAGGGCGTAGAGGTACGCCTTGGGCGGGATCGTCTGGTGGAACGCCGTGTCGAAGACGGCGACGTGCGGGAGGTCAGGGAACCGCTTCTGCGCCGCGCGGATGCCCTGGAGGTTGGCCGGGTTGTGGAGCGGCGCGAGGTCGAAGGCGTCGCGGATGGCGTCGACCACCTCGCCGTCGACCAGCGCCGACTCGGCGAACCGCTCGCTGCCGTGGACCACCCGGTGGCCGACCGCCTCGATGTCGGGCAGCACGTCGCCCTCGGGGCCGTCGGCCTCACGCATCCGGTCCATGAGGTGGGCGAGGGCGGTCGCGTGGTCGGGCGCGGCGAGCGAGATCCGCGCCGGCTTGGCGCCCCCGAGGCGGAACGAGGCCAGCGACGAGACGGCGCCGATCCGCTCGACCTGCCCCGAGGCGAGGGTCTGGCGCGCGGCGGCGTCGATGAGGTCGACCTTGAGCGACGACGAGCCGGCGTTGAGGACGAGGATGGTCACAGGAGGGGAAGAGGGATGGGGCAAGGGGGAAGAGGCCGAAAGCCGTGCGGTGGTTCCCGCCTCTTGCCACTTCCCTCCTGCCCCTTGCCCTACTCCACCCCCACCACCTGGGCGCGCTGCTGGTCGTAGGCGTCGCGGAGCGCCTCGGTGGCCGCCTCGCGGACGGCCTGCGGGTCGCCGTCGGCCGGCGCCACGGCGCCGATGAAGAGCGGCGGGTCGGCCTGGGCGAGGTCGCGGCACCACGCGGCGGCACCCTCGCGGTCGAGGTCGAGGAACACCCCGAAGAGGAGGTCCCCGAACGGCTCGACGCGGCGGACGCTCGGCGCCTCCCCGAGGCGGTCGCGCAGGGCCGCCTCGGCGGCGGCGACCGTCTCCGGCGTGTCTTGCGTCAGCAGCGCCTCGGCGTCGGCGAGCGTGACGAGGGCGAACGCGAGCGGGTCGCCGGCCTCGGCGCAGGCCGCCTGCTCCTCCTCGATGAGGACGGCGCGCGGGACCGGTGCCGCCGGCTCGGCAGGCTCCGGCTCGTCGAGGTCCGTGATCTCGGCCAGGAGGTCGGCGTAGCGGCCGATGAGCGCGGTCGTCGCCTCGTCGGGCGCGTGCTCGCCCACGCCGACCACGAGGAGGGCACGGCGCGAGGGCGGCGCGTCGAGCGCGCGAACGCAGGCCCCCGCGCCGAACGCCTCGAGCCCGCCGAGGTGGTCGGCGTCGAGGTGCGTCACCACGAGGTCCTGCGGGGTGCTGTGAAGCAACGTGCCCTCGGCCTCGACCGCCTCGGGGACGTCGCCGTCGCCGCCGAACGCGTCGACGGTGTACACGCCCGCCTCGGGGTCGTGGTGGAGGACGGCGGCCGGTCCGGTGAGGTGCTCGGCGAGCGACGCCAGGAGGAGGCCGGCCGCGAGGCCGTCGCCGTCCCACAGGTCGGAGTCCGGAGCCACGTACGGCGCGTTCATCCGCGAGCGCGACGGGCGGGGGCGCGAGCGGGGCGCGGTCACCGGGCGCGCCGTCATGGCCTCGGACGACGGCACCGCCTCGGCAGCGGCGGGCTCTGGGTCGGGGGTCGTCTCTGCCTCGGGGGCGCCCGCCTCGGGGGCCGGCTCTGGAGACGTGTCGGGCTCCGCCTCGGGGTCACCGTCGGAGGCCGGCGAGGCCACGCGGACCTCGGAGAGCCCGAGGCTGGAGAGATCGTCGAGCGGCGGCGGGGGCGTCCGCGGAGGCTCGGAGCGCCGCCAGAAGGCCGCACCGAGCGCGGTGACGAGGGTCACGGAGAGAAGCCAGCCGGAGAGGAGCACCGAGCGTGCGGCGAGCCCGCGGAAATGGGGGACGGCGGATCCGGTAAGGTATTCGTCCGACACGCCCTCCACAACCCGCGCCCAAATGGGGCGCGTCTCGGTTGATGCCGCGCACGGCCTCCCTCTAGCTTCCGCCCTCTTCCCCCCATCCCCCCGCCTCGTGGAGACCTACTACAAGCCCGACCACCTGCCCCGCTTCGGCGAGATCGCCGAGGGCTCGAAGCCCCTCGCCGACGCCTTCTTCAGCTACTACGGCCAGGTCTTCGAAGACGGCGCCCTGACCGCACGCGAGAAGGCGCTGATCGCGCTCGCGGTGGCGCACACCGTCCAGTGCCCCTACTGCATCGACGCCTACACCCAGGAGTCGCTCGCCAAGGGCTCGGATCTGGAGCAGATGACCGAGGCCGTCCACGTGGCGACGGCCATCCGGGGCGGCGCCTCGCTGGTCCACGGCCTCCAGATGCTCGACGGCGTCAAGGAACAGACGATGTAGGGCCTGATGCGTGACGAGTGATGCGTGACGCTCCGCAGACGGGTCACGCCGTCCTCTCTTCGCACAGCCGCCCCACCTCGTTCTCTCCTCCTGCCCCGAGGCGGTCCACTCCCCTTCCATGTCCCAGCCCCCTGGCGACGGCGCCTTCTCGCTCCCCGTCCTCTCCGCCGAGCTGATCGCCGCGGCCGCCGACGGCCCCAAGCGGACGACGAGCCTCTACGGCCGGCGCACGCCGCTCGCGTCCCCCGCCGTCCAGTTCGCGGCGCTCGACGCGGTGCCGCTCACCGGCGGCCCGTCCGCCTCGGGGCGCTTCCACGCCGACCTCGTCGCGAGCGGGTGGGCCGCCGGCATCACGCCGGCGCCGCTCGAGATCGTCCAGATCAACGTCGGCAAGCTGTGCAACATGACGTGCCGGCACTGCCACGTCGACTCGGGGCCGGACCGGACGAAGGAGAACATGGACCGTGCGGCGGTCGACGCCTGCCTCGCAGCCATCGACCACATCCAGGCGCACCCCCGAGGCGGCGCGCTCCACACGGTCGACCTCACCGGCGGCGCGCCGGAGCTGAACCCCCACTTCGAGTACCTCGTCGACGAAGCCGTCGCGCGCGGGCTCCACGTGATCGACCGCTGCAACCTGACCATCCTCACCGTGCGGCGTTACCAGCACCTCCCCGGCTGGTTTGCCGAGCGGGGCGTCGAGGTGGCCTGCTCGCTGCCCCACTACCGCAAGCTCGGCACCGACGCCCAGCGCGGCGACGGCACCTACGAGAAGTCGATCCGCGCGCTCGGCGCGCTCAACAAGGCGGGCTACGGGCAGGGCGACCCGCGGCGCGTGCTCACGCTCGTCACCAACCCCGTCGGCAGCTTCCTCGCCGGCAACCAGGCGTCGCTCGAGGCCGAGTGGAAGGCCGCCCTGAAGCGAAACCACGGCGTCGCCTTCGACCGGCTGTTCGCGCTCAACAACATGCCCATGAGCCGCTACCTCGAGTGGCTGCTCGAGAAGGGCCAGTTGGAGGCCTACATGGAGCGCCTCCTCGGGGCCTTCAACCCGTCCACGATCGACGGGCTCATGTGCCGCAACACGATCTCGATCGGGTGGGACGGCAAGGTCTACGACTGCGACTTCAACCAGCAGCTCGAGATGGATGCGGCCGTCCCGTTCGGCCACGTGGCCGACTTCGACCTCGACGCGTGGCAGGCACGGACCGTGCGGACGGCGCGGCACTGCTACGGGTGCACGGCCGGCGCGGGCTCGTCGTGCGGCGGGGCGACGGCGTAGGGCGTCCCTTCGGGCCGCTGAACGGAGTGGAGGGGCGCGCTCCGCGCGCGGCGGAACGGGGAGAGTGGAGAGACGAACGCTGGCGCGGCTCCCGAGCGAGGTGTCCTTCTCACGCGGACCGGCCACGTACCTGAGGGGGCTGACGTGGATCGGCACGAGCGCGCAGGGCGCTGACCTCCTTTCGTCCGCCAACCCGGCTCCGAGGCGGACGCCATCCGGCCCCGCCTCGGGGCGTGTCGGTTCGAGTCGCGTGGTGCAACAACGACCTGCCAGAAGAGCACCGTCGCCCCTGGCGCGTGCGGACGCCGGCCTCCGAGGCGGCGTCTGACCGGCCTGGGCGGAACGCGGGCGTCCCCTTCTCGACGTTCGAACCCGGAGGCCCCCCGGCCGACCGCCTCGGGGCCGATGCGGCGGGGTGTTTGCCTGTTGTTCGTGCGCGCGACACGATCCCACCCACACCTCCCCATGCGTTTCGTTTCTCTCCTCCTGCTCGGCCTTTTTGCTCCGGCTGCCCTCGCCGCCGATGGTGCCGAGACGGTCAAGAAGATCAGCCCTGTCGTCGAGTGCATCGGCCAGCAGCCCGACGGGACGTACTTCGCCTGGTACGGCTACTACAACCGCAACAGCGTCACGGTGAGCACCCCGACCGGCTCGGGGCCGGGCTACGCCAACACGTTCAAGGGCGGCGCCGACCTCGGCCAGCCGACCGAGTTCCTGCCCGGCCGCCAGCGCCACGTCTTCCGGATCGAGTACAACGCCGCGCCCGGCTCGCACGGCAACACGTGGATCCTCAAGGCCCAGGGCAGCAACCGCCAGGCGACGGCCACCGCCGGCACCAACGCCTCGCCGAACTGCATCTACGACCGCTCCGGCGCCGACCTCTCGATGACGGCCTCGGTCAGCGACCCCGCCCCCGAGGTGGGGGAGACGGTCCAGGCGATGGTCGTGGTCCGCAATGACGGCCCGGGCGAGGCCTCGGGCGTCGTCGTGAGCGCGAGCGACGTCCCCGCCTCGGTGACCATCGTGGGCGGCTCGTCGACGCGCGGCAGCGTCTCGGGCACCACCTGGACCGTTGGCACGCTGGCGGCCGGCGCCTCGGACACCCTCTGGGTGGACGTCCGCATCGACGCCGAGGACGCCGCGGCGGTCGCCTTCGAGGTGACCGCGTCCAGCGCCTCCGACCCCGACTCGACGCCCGGCAACGGGGCCGACGGCGAGGACGATCAGGCCACGGCGGCCGTCACGCCCGCCGCGTCGAGCGGTGGCAACGACGGCGGCCTCGAGTCCGACGGCTCGCTGGCGACGCTCCTCGGCCGCCGCACCGTCGACCGGATGCTCGCGCGCTCCGAGGCGGCCCGCCTCGGGGTCGCGCCCGCGCCGCTCGTCCGCCTCGCCGACCTGCCCGCCGCGCGGACGATGCGCGGCCGCGCGCTCGACCTCCAGACGCTCCTGCCCGCCGACGGCCCGGCCGGCGCGACGGGCTTCCAGACCACGCCCGAGGACCTGCTCCAGATCACCAACGCCACGGCGCTGCTCGCGGCCGACTATCTCCAGCCCGACGGCGACCGCGTGGCCGTCGCCTTCGCCGCCCTCACACCGGCCGGCGAGACGTACGACCACACGAAGGCCATCTGCGACCGCGTGATGGGCTCGCGCCTCGAGTCGGTGCGCCTCGTCGAGGTTGACGGCGCCGAGTTCGTGCTCCTCCACGTGACCCGCCCGGATGGCCGCGTCGACTACGCGATCAGCTTCGTCGCCTACCCCGAGGTGGGTGGCGGCTACGCCCTCGACAGCCGCTTCCGGGCCGAGGAGTACGCCATCACGCCCGGCCAGGCCGACGGCGTGCTCAACGTGCAGGCCTGGGGCGCGTCGCCCGACGCGGCCGCCGCCGTCGTCGCCGAGATCCTCGGCGCCCTCGGCGACCAGGTCGACCTCGCGCCCCGCAACTGGGGCCTGACGGCGCCGGCCCTCCCGGCCGTCTTCGTCCGCGGCGGCGAGTACGCCTCAGGCGCGCTCCGCCTCGACGTGGCCAACACGACCGGCACGGCGCAGACCATCACCTTCTCGGGCTCGACGGCCCCCGTCGAGGAGGGTGAGCGGACGCCCTTCGAGCGCACCGTCACGGTTCCGGCCAGCGGCCTCGAGACCACGCTCTCGCTCGGCTCGCTGTTCGACGTCGGCTTCTCGGTCGTCCCCGAGGCGGGCGCCGTGGCCGACTACGTCTACCTCGCCGACGGCGTGTGGACGTACACGTCGGGCGACGTCGCCGACGCGCTCGACTACGCGGTCGAGGCCGGGGGCGCTGAGCCCAGCTTCTACGTGCGTCCGGTCGAGCGGAACGCCCGCCTCGCCGGCACCGCCGCCTCGTGGGCGGGCCTCTTCCGCGGCATCCAGCCCGGCTCGCGGCCGGTCGACCTGACGGCCTACGACGCGCTCGCCTTCGAGGCGCGCGGCGAGGGCCGCGTCCAGGTGGTGATCGAGAAGACCTCGACGAATGGGCTCGAGCCGTTCCACGCCTGGATCGACCTGACCGACGAGGCGCAGACGTTCGAGATCCCGTTCGCCGACCTCCGCCGCGGCGACGGCGCGGCGGCGTTCTCGGCCGAGGACGTGACGCTGCTGGCGTTCTACACCTACAACGAGGGCGGCGCGCCTGCCCCGTTCGAGATGGACGTCCGCGACGTGCGCTTCCTCAACGCGCGCAGCGTGTCGACGGCCCCCGAGGCAGAGACGGCCTTCGCGCTGCTCGTCGCGCCGAACCCGTCGCGCGACGCCGCCCGCGTGCAGTTCGCCCTCCCCGAGGCGGGCGACGTGACGGTCGAGGTGGTCGACCTGCTCGGCCGGCGCGTGGCGACGCTCGCCGACCGCCCGTTCTCGGCCGGCCCGCACAGCCTCGACCTGCCGCGCAGCCTCGCCTCGGGGACGTACCTCGTCCGCCTGCGGGCGGGCCGTGACGCCCTCGTGCAGCGGATCACGCGCCTGCCGTAGCGCACCGGCCTGGCTCCGCACGTGTGCACCCCGCCTCGGTGACCCCGGGGCGGGGCGCGACCGTCGACGGCAGCGTGCCGCAAGGCCAATCTGCCTGCGCGCGGCTACAGAATGTCGACCTCGCCCAGGGTGTCCAGCTCCAGCTCGACGCCGCCCACGCGGTCGGCGACGAGGTTGTAGACGAACCCGTAGAGCCAGCCGGCGATGAACCCGAAGACGGCGCCGAAGATGGGGTAGAGCAGGGCGACCACGAGCCCGATGCCCGCACCGAAGCCCGCGCCGACGCCGCCCATCTCACCGCTCATGCTGCCGAAGAGGGCCAGGCCGCAACCGGCGGGAAGCGCGAAGACGAGCATCAGCGAGCCGGTCACGACGGCGTAGACCTTGGCGAGAGAGACGGGCTCGATGCGGCGGAGGATCGTGGTCACGAGGAGGTCGGTGGGTGAGGCGCAAGTCTAGCCCTGCGCTCGGTCCCGTTCAACGTCCGGCCCCGAGGCAGAGTCAGGCCGGTGTGCTGCCCGGAAGCCGCCCCACCCACACGTCCCCGAGGCGGGGCCGTCATGAGCGTCGACTGTGTCGATCACACGACTCCGTGGGCCTCGCTCGAACCACGCTGCCCACTCGGGATCGTCGTCGAGATCCTCCTGCCAGACGTAGCCCGCCTCGGTGCCGGGCGTCCAGTCCAGTGCCCCGAGGCGGTACGCCGGGTCGTCGTAGATCGCCGGTGGGCGCGGCGGCGCATCGCCCCGAGGCGGCGGGAACGTGTCTCGGTACCCCGCCCGCCACTCGCCGACGGAGAACACGACCTGCGACCCCATGAAGTGGGGGTCGAACAGCCAGAGCTGGCAGTCGAACGGCTCGCCGGTCTCGCGCTCGTGCTCGGCGAGCCGCTCGTGCCACGCGCGGTGGATGTCGAGGAGGGCGGCAAGCATCCGGCGTCGGAGCCACGTCGGCGGTTCGCGCCGGACGAGGCGGTACCACGGGTCGAACCACAGCTTGACCCATCCGCGCCCCTCAGCGAGGGCAGCGTCCCCGAGGCGGCGGTGTCGCTGCTGGTAGGCTTCCAACTGGCGGAGTCGACGTGGCCACCCTCGCACCTTGCTCCGATTGCTGAGGGCCTTCAGATTCACACCGCCTCGGCGTAGACGAACCGCGGCGCGCCGGTCGGGACGGTCCGCGCCGCCTCGGGGAGGGCGATCTCCGGCAGGTGGACGGGCGGGTCGTAGCCTGTGGGCAGCGGGTTCGGCTCGGCCCAGAGCGTTCCGCGCGTCGTCTCCATCACCACGTGGTCGCCGGCGCGGCCGCGCACGTAGTCGCGCGTGAGCGGCACCTTGCCGTCGGGCGTGTCGAGGACGTAGGCCGGCACCGCGAACCCCGAGGTGTGCCCCCGGAGCTGCCGCATGAGGTGCATCCCCGCCTCGATGGGCGTCCGCAGGTGCGGCGTGCCGCCGATGAGCTGCGCCTGGTAGACGTAGTACGGCCGCACGCGCATCGCGACGAGGCCCTCGCAGAGCGCGCGCATCGTCTCGGCGTCGTCGTTGATGCCGGCCAGAAGGACCGACTGGTTGCCGACCGGCACGCCGGCGTCGGCGAGGCGGGCGCAGGCCGCGGCCGCCTCGGGGGTCAGCTCCTTCGGGTGGTTGAAGTGGGTGTTGAGCCAGACCGGGTGGTGCGCCTTCAGGACCGCGCACAGGTCGTCGGTGATCCGCATCGGGTTGACGACCGGGAGCCGGCTCCCGAGGCGGACCACCTCAACGTGGGGGATCGCGCGCAGCTCGGAGAGGAGCCAGTCGAGGTTGGCGTCGGAGAACACGAGCGGGTCGCCGCCGGTGAGGAGGACGTCGCGGATGGCCGGCGTCTGGCGGAGGTAGGCCAGCCCCTCGCGCAGCTCGTCCTTGCGCATCATGAAGTCGGCGTCGCCGACCATCCGCTTACGGAGGCAGTAGCGGCAGTAGACGGCGCACTCGGACGTGACGCAGAAGGCCACCTTGTCCGGGTAGTTGTGGACGAGGTTCTTGACCGGGCTGTGGCCGACCTCGTCGAGCGGGTCGACCACGCCCACGATGTCGGGCTCGACCTCGGCGCGCTGCGGAACCACGTGCTGCCGGACGGGGCACGCCGGGTCGTACGCGTCCATCAGGCTCGCGTAGTACGGCGTGATGGTCCACCGGAAGACGCCCGCCGTCGCCTCGATGGCTTCGCGCTCCGAGGCGGTCGGGCGGATGTAGCGCTCGAGCGTCTCGACGTCGGAGACGCGGTGGCGCATCTGCCAGCGCCAGTCGTTCCACTCCGCCTCGGAGGCGTTGTGCAGGGGCCAGGTGGTCATGAGCAGAGACCCCCTCGGGGGTCAGGCGACGCGTGGACGGTGGAGGGTCCTCGGGACCGTCTCTTCGGTGTTCTCGACCCGCCGGACGTCAGAGCGGCGGAGCGTGAGGAGCGCGAGGGTCCGGCCCGACTGTGCGACGAACTCGACCTCAAACGCTTCGCCCTGGCCGTGAACGAAGACGACTGTGCCCACGTCATCCGCCCGGAGCCCATGCTCTGGCAGGTCACGCCAGAGCGCAACGCAGTCGTATTCGCGGATGGAGTGGGGCACGGGGTCGGCCGGTGTCAACCCTCAGGATACGCTGTTGGGCCAGCGTTCCCACAACGACGGCCCCATTCCCCGATGGATTCTACGCGTCCACCGGCTTGGTCACGTAGGGGTAGCGCCGGTACTGCTCCAGCACGACCGGATCGGTCGTCTCCTCGAAGCGCTCGCCGCAGGCCGCGCACGAGAACACGATGCGCTTGGGCGTGCTCGACATGCCGTTGAGCAGCGCGAACCACCCGCCCCCGCCGTGCGTGAGGTCGGGGCGCACGGTGTGGTGGTAGCGGTCGTGGCCGCAGGAGCAGACGGGGCGACGGTCCATGCCCCGCCTACCCCGAGGCGGCGCGGTCGGTTTGCGCACGTACGGTGGATTCGGCCCCGAGGCGGTCCAGGCCGCGCTTCAGCACGCCGGCCAGGAACGCCTCGTACGGCTCGCCGACCAGCTCGGCCAGGATGGCGAACGTCCCGTCGAGCGCGAACGTCGGCAGGGGGTTGATCTCGATGAAGACGGGCGGCCCCGCCTCGGGGACCCGGAAGTCGGACCGGCTGAAGTCGCGGCACTCCAGGGCGCGGTGGACGGCCAGGGCGTCGGCCTGGAGGCGGGCTTCCAGCTCCGGCGTGAGGACGCCCGGCACGTCGTAGGCGAACGGCCGCGCCGGGTCTTCGTGGCGCTCGAGGGCGTGGAGCCCGATGCCGGTCTCGCGCTCGACGGCCCGCTGGAGCACCGGCAGCGCCTCCGCCTCGGGGCCGGTGCCGACGACACCGACCGTGAACTCGGCGCCCGGCACGAACGCCTCGACGACCACGTCCTGGCGGTAGAGCGCGAGCTGGCGGCCCGCCTCGGCCGCGAGGGCCGCGCGCGTGTCGCACCGGCTCTGCGGGCCGATGCCCTTGGCAGTTCCCTCGTAGCGGGGCTTGACGAACGCCGGCAGCGCGACCGCCACCGAGGCGGCCTCGGCCTCCGTGCGGACGACGGCGCCCTCGGGCACGGCCACGCCCACCGAGGCGGCGACGGTCTTGGTGAGGTGCTTGTCGAGCGAGAGCGAGAGGGCGAGCGCGTCGCTGCCGAGCGTCGGCACGCCGGCCAGCTCCAGCAGCACCGGCGCGTGGGCCTCGCGGTTGCGGCTCCCGTCGCTCTCGGCGATGTTGACGGCCGCGTCGAGGTCGAGCGGCCCCCGCCGGACGGCGTCGAGGAGGGCGGGCACGTTGCCGATGCGGACCGCCTCGTGGCCGAGGCGCCGCAGGGCCGCCTCGATGGCCGCGATGGTGGCCTCGGGCTCGTACTCGGCGTCCCAGTCCGGCGGCGCGCCAGGCGGAGGCTCCGCATCTCCGAAGCGGTCGTAGACGATCCCGACGCGCATCAGCGGGTGCGCGACCCGGCGCGGGCCGCTCCCTCCGCCTCGGGGACGTCGAGGTCGAGGACGGCTGGGTCGATCCGCCCCGAGGCGGCCACGTCCTGCATCTCGGCCCGCGCGTCGCAGATCTCGCCCTCGGAGACGCGGCGGTCGCTCATCGGGTCCGCTGGCGGCCGTTGCTCTGGCTCTCCGCCTCGGGGGCGTCGCCGAGGGCGTCGAGGTCGAGGCGCGCCGCCTCGGGGGCGGGCACCGAGGCGGACGCCTCCGCGTCGGCGACGGCCGGCTCCAAGGCGGCCTGCTCCGAGGCGGCCTGCTCCGAGGCGGCCTGCTCCGAGGCGGCCTGCTCCGAGGCGGCCTGGGCGAGCATCGGCGCGAGGTCGTCAGCGAGGGCGTCCAGCTCGTTCAGCTTGCGTGCGCGCCACCGGCGGTCGGCGACGGTCACGAGGGGGGCGGCGACGATCCAGGACACGAGGAACATCGCAGCCATCGCGAGCGCGGCGAAGGCGCCCTCCAGGCCCGCGAAGGCCACCGTGGTCCCGCCCCCGATCACGGCCACGAGGGTCGCGATCAGGCCGCCGTACCCGATGCCTTCGACGGTCGGGCTCGAGAGGCCGACGAGCTGCGTCATGCGGAGCCGCGTCCGCCCGCCGCGGGGGCTGACCGAGACGCGCGTCTGCACGCCGAGGCCGCTCGTGTGCGACCACTCGTAGGTCTCGCCGACCTGCTGGACGCTCCCGCCGGCGTCCTGCCCCAGCGCCGCGCCCATGCCCGGCCCGGCGAACTCGCGGAGGCGGGCGACCACGTCCTCCCAACCGGCCGACGTGAGCGGCGCGTCGATCCAGCGCTCGACGACGACCTGGGTGCGCGTCTGGCTGCGCTGCCGGGTGAGCGTGCGGCCGGCCGCGTCGACCTCCTCGGCGGCGGCGCGGAGGTGCGCCGGGTCGATGCCGGCCTCGCGGCCGAGCCGCTCGATCTCGTCGAGCGTGAGGCCCGGCGAGGCGTCGCCCTCGTCGGCGGCCTTCTGGCGCTCGACCGCGCGCTCGATGATGTCGGCGACTTGCTTCTCGGAGTAGGTGCGCATCGCGGGGGGCGCGCATCGCGCCCGCGTGTGTGTCGGGGCGCCTACGAGCGCAGCCGCCTCGGGGATTCGGGCTCCGAGGCGGCGGGCGCCTCGTCCGGGAGGGCGTCGAGGTCGAGCCGAGCCGCCTCGGGGAGGGCGCCCTCGGGGGTCAACGCCTCAGTCTCCGAGGCGGCGTCGGGCACCGAGGCGGCGTCCGGCACCGGGGCGGACCGGGCGATCAACTCCACCTGGTCCAGGAGCGCGTCGAACTGGCCCTGGCGCGTCTCGGACCACCGGCGGAAGTACCACCCGAACGCGGCGGCCATCACGGCGAACGGGACTGCGATGAGGGCCGGCAGAACGAGGGCCTCGCCGACGTTGCCCAGCGCCGCCATCACCGCAGCCACGAGAGCGGAGACGCCCGCGATCCACGGCATCGCCGAGAGCCCGAAGGCTTCCCGCGCCTTCGACGTGGCCAGCGTCACGCGCGTGCCGCCCTCGACCGGCTCGACGGTCGCGTGGAGGTTGGTCAGCCCGCCCTGGCTGTTGCTGCCTGTCCACTCGCGGACGCGGCCGACCTGAGTCGGCGTCCCACGTGTCTTGAACGTCTCGCGGAAGCGGGTGACCATCTGCCCCCACGCCTCCTCGGTGATCTCGCCCGGCAGCACGCGCGTGGCGCGAGGCTCGAGGTCGATGCCCCACAACACCCTGGGGGCGTGATCGGGGATGCCGGCGCGAATCTCGGCGATGGCCGCGGCGACGTGGGCCGGGTCGAGGCCGGAGGCCTGCCCGATCTCCTCCAGCTCGTCGCGCGAGAGGCCGGCCGGCGCCGCCTCGGCGGCGTGCTGGCGCTCGGCCGCGCGGGCGAACACGCGGCGGGCCTCCTCCTCGGTGAAACGGTCGGGCATGCGTACGCACAGGAAGGCGAGAATCGGGGCGTCTTACGCCGGACCGACGCGAAAGGGTCTCCAGAGCGCCCTCCAGGTGGGTACGGGGTACTCGGTACGGCTCCCCCTGACGCCTCGCGTCTTGTACCTCGTACTGTCCCACTACAGCCCGTCCCCGAGGCGACTACGAGCGGGCGCGGCGGCGCACGGATTCCGTCCTCGAGGCGAGCTCGACCTCGTCGTCGAGCGCGTCGAGGTCCAGCCGAGTCGAGGCCTCGGGGGTCGCGGCGCGAGCCTCCGCCTCGGGGCTCGCAGCCATCGGAGCGGTGTGGAGCACCTCGCCCTCCAGCCGGTCGAGGAGGGCCTCCATCCGCCCCGGCGTGACGCGCGCACGGCGGCGCACGCTGACGCTGGCCGCTGCCGCCACGGCCAGCGCGAACACCGCCATCAGCATCATCAGAACCAGCCCGTCCGGCTTGTCCTTGACCACGTACGCGATGAGCCCGATTCCGCCCATCATACCTGCGAGCCCGCTGAGCACATACGTCACCGCGTCCTCTCCGCCCCGCACCGACTCGACCTGGAGGAGCGCGCCGGCCGGATCGGGCGTGACCATGAGCGAGGCGCCGTGGAGGCTGCCCTCGTACTGGCGCCACACCCGCCGCCCCTCGGCCCGCTCGATCACGCCCGGCGTCTGGTGCGTCGCCCGCATCTGGTCGACCATGCGCATCCAGGCCGCCTCGGAGACCTCGCCGGCGACCACGCGGCTCGCATTCGAGCGGAGCGGGACGCCCTGCCACGTCGGGACCGGCGAAGGGCGGACCTGCGCCTCGGCGACGGCCGCCGCGACGTGCTCGGGGTCGAGCCCGGCCGCCGCGCCGATCTCCTGCAGCTCGTCGAGCGTCAGGCCGCCCGCCGGCGTCGGCGCCTGGTGCTGGCGCTCGGCGGCGCGGGCGAAGATGCGCTGGGCTTCCTCCTCGGTGAACTGCCGCGCCATCAGCTCCGCGTGCGCCGCCTCGGGGCCGCCGCCTCGGCGGAGGGCACGTCCAGGTCGAGGAGGCCGGGGTCGATGCGGCCGGCGGGCACCTCAGAGACCGGCTCCACCGAGGCGGGCTCCACCGAGGTGGACTCTTCGACGCGCGGCGCGGCGGGCGTCGCAGCGCGCGAGACCAGCTCGAGGCGGTCCAGGAACGCCTCGAAGCGGGCCGAGTGGTGCCGGTGCCAGATCCGGGTCCCGATCTGCGTCCCGACCGCGAAGCCGAGGCCCAGGATCAGCAGGAGGCCGAAGGGGATCCACAGCTCGGGGTCGACGCCGACGGCGGCCAGAACGCCGAACAGGGCCGCCATGCCAGACTGGATCACGGTCGCGATCGAGAGCGCCTTGACCTGCTCCCGGATCGTACGGGAGAGCGTGATGCGCGTCCCGTCGGCCGTGGGTTCGAGGGCGAGGCGCGTGATGGTCCCGTTCTTGGTGCCGCCGCTGATGAGGGTCCACTCGCGGAGCCGGCCGATCTGACCGGCCATGCCGGCGTCGCCGAACTCGGCGCGCGCGGCGGCCACCATCTGCGCCCACGTGTCGTCGTCCACCGCTCCCGGCACGAGGCGCTGGCGGACCACCTCGACGGGCGCGCCGGCAAACGTGCGGTCTTGGGCGTCGGGGAGGGCGTCGACCTCGGCCGCCGCGCCGGCGACGAGGCGGGGATCCAGGCCGGCAGCCCGCGCGGCTTCCTCCAGCTCGGAGAGCGTCAGCCCGCCCTCGGCCCCCTGGGCCGCCCGCTGCCGCTCGGCGACGAGCGCGAAGATGCGCTGGGCGTCCTCCTCGGAGTAGCGACGGGTCATGGCAGCGGGCGGGTCGAGGCCAACCTACGCCCTCGAGGCGGCACGGATGCACGCGGGCCTGTCACGGGATAAAGCCGGACACGCTCTGCCTGACCGTACAGGCGTATTGCAATCCGCCGTTACCGCACGTAGCTGGCGCCGTTGACGTCGACCGTCGTGCCGGTCGCGTGGTCGGCCAGCCCCGAGGCGAGGAAGACGACCGTCGGGGCCACGTCGTCGGGCTCGGCCATCCGGTCGAGGGCGATGCCGCGTGCGGCCGCCGCCTCGCCGTGCGCCGCGATGTAGGGCGCGGCCATGTCGGTGCGCGTGAAGCCGGGCGCCACACCGAACGCGGCGAGCCCACCGCCGGCCCGCGCGAGCGACTTCGTGAGCGCCACCACGCCGCCCTTCGAGGCGGCGTAGGCGAGGTACTCGGGGTCGTCGCCCCGGAAGGCGGCGCGGCTGGAAACCGTCACGAGGCGCACCACGACGCCCTCCTCCCCTGCCTCGCGGCACACCTGCGCGTGCCCCGAGGCGGCACGCCCCAGCTCGGCCACCGCCCGCAGGTTGACGGCCAGCGTCCGGTTCCACGACGCCAGCCAGCCATCGAGCGACACGTCGAGCGGCGCCGCCTCGAACACGCCCGCGTTCGCGATCACCACGTCGAGGCGACTGAAGGCGGCGAGCGCCTCGTCCCAGAGCGTTGTCGCCGCGCCCGCCTCGGCGAGGTCGGCCTGGAAGGCGC
>JBCCQJ010000082.1:0-15862 GCA_039024395.1 Bacteroidota bacterium
CATCGACGGGTGCCCGCACGCCGGGCCGGCCGTCACGACCGACGCCGAGGGCGCCGTCCACGTCGCGTGGTCGACGGGCCTCGCCGACCGGATGGGCCTCTGGCACGCCGCCTCGGCCGACCGCGGCGCGACGTTCGGCGTGCCCTCGGCGCTCGCGGCGCCCGCCCCGCTCGGGCAGGTCCGCACCGCGCGAAACGCCGACGGCCGGGCGCTCTTCGCCTTCGAGGACCGCGGCCGCATCGGCGTCGTCGCGGCCGGCGCGACCGACACGCTCCGCGTCGACGGCGCCGAGGCAGACCTCGCCGTCGGGCCGGACGGACCCCGGCTCCTGTGGCGCGGCGCCGAACGCGTCCGCCTCGGGCCGGCGCTGTAGCCCCCGCCTCGGGGCACGCGGATTTCGCAGGCCCCTGTTTTTCTCCACCGTAGGTTTCCTTTCGTGGCCCGGTTCCACTCCCTGCTTCGCTTCGCCGTCGTGCTGACGCTCGCCGTCAGCACGCAGGGGCTCCTGCTGGCCCAGGCGGCGTGGCTGACGAACCAGGAGTGGATCGCCGAGACGCTCTGCGTCAACCCGGAGACCGACTGCGACGGCCTGTGCATGCTGGCCGACCGGATGGAGCACATGCACCACGGCGGCCACGACACCGGCCACGGCCACGACGAGGCGCCGGTCCAGCTTCTGGAGCTAGCCCTCTCGGTCCGGGCGCACGTCACCGAGCGCGCGCACGCGCCGAGCCCCTCGGCCACGGACGCGCGCCGTCCGGCGGCGGAGGCCGTCTTCGACACGGGGAGGGAGGCCTCCCGCGACGTCTTCCACCCGCCCCGCCTCGGGGCCACCGCGTAGCTCCTGAAGGCCCTGCCGATGGCGGGGCGCTTCGGACCCGCGCGCCCGTCGCCCCCGAGGCGGCGGCCGGTCCTCGTCCCCTCTCGTTCGCCCCCGACGTCTGCCCCCGAGGCGGCCTCGGCCTGCGGGAGGACCCGGCAGAGGCCTGGACCGCCCGCCTTTGGGGCCTGTCGCCCCCGCCCGCTGGAGTCGCCAGCCGGGCGCCCTCCCCCGTCTCCGGGCCGCCTCGGCGTGCCCGCCCTCCATCGACCGATGACCCTCCGAACCCTCGCGCCGTCCGGCGCCCTCCTCCTCGCCCTCGCCGTCCCGATGCTCGCCGGCTGCGACTCCGACGGCTCTTCCGAGCCCGCCATGCTCCGCCTCGATGTCGAGGCGATGGTCGGCGCCGACGCCTTCCAGGCCGGCCAGCCGTTCACCGTCAACGGCGTGACGGGCCAGCTCGACATCGCCCAGATGTACCTCTCCGGCATCACGCTTCTCCACGAGGACGGCCGCGAGATCATGCTCATGGCCGACGAGCCGATCACGGTCCGCGCCCAGGACGACAACCAGAACGAGATCCAGCACACCGTCGACGAGCGGTACGTGCTCGTCGACGCCGACGCCGGCAACACGCGCGTGATGCTCGGCGAGGTGCCGTCGGGCCGCTACACCGGCGCGCGGTTCCTCCTCGGGGTCGGCGGCCTCGACAACCGGATCGCGCCCGAGGACGCGCCGGCCGACCACCCGCTCGCGCCCAAGACCAGCTCGATGCACTGGAACTGGAACGCCGGCTACGTCTTCCTGCGCCTCGACGGCCTGCTCGACATCGACGGCGACGGCGCGGTCGACCCGTCGACGGGCACGCCGCGCGACGCCACCTCGGGGCAGTGGCGGCTCCACCTCGGGGGCGCGCCGAACGCGCAGACGGTAGAGATCGACCAGAGCTTCGAGTTGATGGGCGACGAGATGCAGGACCTACACCTCCAGGTGGACCTCGCGCGCCTCGTCCAGGGCCTCGACCTCGGCGACGAGACCGAGCGCTGGTGCATGACCGGCGGCTGCCAGGACGTCGTCGACCAGGCGAAGGCCAACGTCGAGGCGGCGTTCACGCTGCACGGCGTGCACGGCCACAGCATGTAGCCCGGTGCGCTGGCGCCCTTCGGTCTGCACCCTCTGTCTGGCGGCCGCGCTCGTCGCGGTCGCCAGCGGGTGCGACGGGTCCGGCCCTGAGGCGCCGGCGACCGTCGAGGTGCGCGTGCCCGAGGGGTTTGCCCCGCTGCCGGTGCCGCCGCAGAACCCGCTCCGCGCCGACCGCGCGGCGCTCGGCGAGCGGCTCTTCTTCGACCCGATCCTCTCGCGCGACCGGACGATCTCGTGCGGCTCGTGCCACCTCCCCGAGGCGGCGTTCACCGACGGGCTCGCGAAGAGCGTCGGCATCGACGGACGGGTCGGGCTCCGCAACGCGCCGACGCTGCTCAACGTGGCCTACCGGAAGAGCCTCTTCTGGGACGGCGGCGCGCTCTTCCTCGAGAGCCAGGCGCTCGTCCCACTCGAAGACCCCAACGAGATGGACCTCGCCCCCGAGGCGGCGCTCGAGCGGCTCCGCGCGCACCCCGAGTACCCGGCCCTCTTCGCCGAGGCGTTCGACGGCGAGGGGCCGAGCGTGCAGACGCTCGCCTACGCGCTCGCAGCCTTCCAGCGAACGCTGGTATCCGCCCCGACGGCCTTCGACCGCCACCGCGCCGGCGACGCCACCGCGCTCGGCGCCGAGGCGCGCGCCGGCCTCGCCCTGTTCGAGACCCACTGCCAGGCCTGCCACGCCGGCCCGCAGCTCACGACCGACGGCTTCGAGAACAACGGCGCGGCCGTCACCGACGACGACCCGGGCCGCGAGCGGATCACGTTCTCCGGCGCCGACCGCGGCACGTTCCGCGTGCCCAGCCTCCGCGCCCTCGCGCGGACGGCCCCCTACTTCCACGACGGCCGCTTCGCCACCCTCGAGGCGGTCGTCGACCACTACGACCGCGGCGGCGACGGCACACCGGGCCAGAGCCCGCGCGTCCGCCCGCTGCGCCTGACCGACGCCGAGCGCGACGCCCTCGTCGCGTTCCTCGCCACGCTCGACGACGAGGCGGCGCCGGTCGACCGGTCCCCGATGCCATGAGACGACTTCCCCTGCTGCTCCTCCTCGCCGTCGGCGGGTGCGTGCCCGACGGGCTCACCGACTTCGACTTCCAGGCGCTTCAGCCCGAGCCGCCGCCCGCCGAACTGACGGGCGAGGTCGAGATCGGGACCGCCGAGGCGGAGGGCCTCACGGTCGCGCTCTCGGCCGAGCGCGGCGGCGCGCACCTGGGCTACGTCCGCCTCGGGGTGCGCGTGTCGGAGGGCGGCGCGGCCGTTCCGGGCGCCCGCGTGACGCTGTCGGCCACGGCCGACGCGGGTCCCGCGGCCGGCGTGGCGCTTCCGGTCGAGGCGCCGACGGCCGATGCCGAGGGCGTCCTCCGAGGCGCTGTCTTCCTGGTCACGCCCGACACGACGGCCCGCCAGTTCACGGTCCGCGCCACGGTCGAGGCCGGCGGGCGGACGGCCAAGGTCGCCTTCCCAGTCGAGGCGCGCAACGACCTCTGGATGCAGCCCGCGGGCGACCTCGTGGCGACGTGGGTCGACCCGCTGCGGCCGATCGTGGGCGAGAACCGCTACGTCGTGGCGGTCCACTGGTGGACCGGGACCGCGTTCGAGCCCGTCGAGGGCGCCGAGGCGGACCTCTATCCGTACATGGACATGGGCGGCGGCGACGGCCACTCGACGCCGTACCGCGAGGCCGAGGCGGGCCGGCCGGGCCACTACGCGTGGGACGTCGACTTCATCATGTCCGGCGGCTGGGAGATGACCGTGTTCGTGACGCCGCCCGGCGGCGCCCGCGAGACGGCCCGGTTCGTCGGCTACACCGTGTACGAGCCATGAGACGCACGCTCCTCCCCCTGATTGCCTTCGCGCTGCTGGTCGCGCCCGCCTCGGGGCAGACCGCCGACCCCGAGGCGGATGGCCACGCCGTGGCCGGGGTCGACGCGCACGGCCCCGAGGTGGCCGGGCACGTGGTCGACGCCGAGACCGAAGAGCCGGTCGCCGGCGCGACGGTGCGCATCGACGGCACCACGCGCGGCACGTCGGCCGACGGCGAGGGCCGGTTCCGGCTGGCGCTCCAGCCCGGCGACCACTGGGTGCTGGTGTCGGCCGTCGGCTACGCGCCGGCGCGGATCCAGGCCCACGACGTGTCGCACCTGACGGTCCGCCTCGAGCCCGCCGCGACGGCGTTCGCGACGGTGACCGTCGAGGGCGACCGGCCGGTTGCGGGCGCGCCCTCGGCGCCGGCCCGGACGCCAGCGACGACCGAGGACCTGCTCGCGCGGCTGCCCGGCGTGTCGCTGGTTCACCGCGCCAACTTCGCCGCCGAGCCCATCGTGCGCGGCTACCAGGGCGGCCAGATCAGCCTGACCATCGACGGGATGCCGGTCTACGGCGCGTGCGTCGACAAGATGGACCCGGCGTCGAGCTACGTCGAGCCCGAGAACCTGGCCGCGGTCGAGGTCTCGAAGGGCGCCGGCGACCTCGGGCGCGGCCCCCAGATCGGCGGCGCGGTCGACCTCGTGACCGAGCGGCCGCGGTTCGGCGTGCCGCTGGCCGCCGAGGGCGAGGTGGGCGTCGAGTCGAACGGCCTCGCGCGCCGCGTGCGGGGTGCGGCCAACTGGAGTTCGGGCCGCCTCGCCGTGCGCGCGAGCGGGTCGTACCGCGGCGCCGGCAACTACGCGCCCGGTGGGGGCGAGGTGATCGAGACGTCGGGCTACGAGAAGCGGAACCTGGCCGCCGCCGCCGCCCTCCGCCTCGGGGAGGGCCACACGCTGACGGCGCAGGTGCTCGCCGATGACGCGTGGCTGGTCGGGTATCCGGCGCTCCTGATGGACGCCGTGCTGGCCGAGGCGCGGCTGGGCAGCCTCGCTTACGAGGGCCGCGCGCCCGGCCTCGCCCGCCTCGACGCGCGCCTCTACCGCAACCGCGTCGACCACTACATGGACGACCGCTCGCGGAACGTGCTCGCCCGCGAGGTGATGCGCGGCATGTTCATGCCGATGGGCGGCTACACCGACGTGGTCGGCGCGCGCACCGAGGCGGAGACCGACCTCGGCGGCACCACGGTCGCGCTGACCGCCGACGTACACCGGCTCCTCCAGTTCGGCGACATGACCATGTTCAGCGTCTTCCCGGGCATCCGCGACATGGTGCTGCTCAACGTGGGCGATGTCGAGGCGCTCAACGCGGGCGTGTCGCTCCAGGCCCGGCGCGCGCTCTCGGGGCGGGTCGCCCTCTCGGGCTCGGTCCGCCTCGATGGGACGGCCCGCGACGTGGGCCGCGAGGAGATGCGCCAGCTCTTCGCCCGGCGGACGGGCTCCAACGACGTGGCGCGCCGGCGCCTCGTCCCGAGCGCGAGCGCGACGCTGACGGTCGCCGCGGCGCCGCAGACGCAGCTCCGCCTGACCGTCGCCGACGCCGGCCGCCTGCCGACGGTCGTCGAGCAGTACGGCCACTACGTGTACAACTACGTCGACGGCTTCTTCTACACCGGCGACCCGGACCTCCTGCCCGAGCGGAGCCGCCAGATCGAGGTGGGCCTCGCGCACGCGGGCTCGCGCTTCGCCATCGAGGCGGGCGCCTACGTGCACGCCCTCTCGAACGTCGTCGTCGGCCTGGCCGACCGCGACGTGGTGGCCGGGCTGGCCGGCTCGACGTACCGGTTCCGGCTCTACGACAACGCCGGCCGCGGCTGGATGGCCGGCGGCGAGGCGAGCGCGCTGGCCCGCCTCGGGGGCGGCCTCGAGGCGGTGGCCGGCGTCTCGGCCGCGTTCGGGCACAACCTGTCGTTCGACGAGCCGCTGCCGATGATCCCGCCCGTGGGCGGCACGGTGGCGCTCCGCTACGACCGGGGCGCGTGGTTCGGGGAGGTCGAGAGCCGGTGGGCGCTCGGGCAGGACCGCGTGGCGCGGTTCACGTTCGCCGAGCGGCCGACCGACGGGTTCGCCGTCTTCGCCGTGCGCGGCAGCTGGCGGCCGGCCGGCCTCGCCTCGGGGCTGCGGGTCCAGGCCGGCGTCGAGAACGTGTTCGACACCTTCTACCAGGAGCACCTCGCGATCTCGGACCTCGCCGCGCGCGGCCGCAGCGCCTACGTCGCCCTCGGGTTTGACCTCTGATGCCGCGCCCTCTCCCCAATCTACCCCTCGACCAAGTCCCCTTCCCCCAGCGGGGGGAGGCCGGGAGCGACGGACCGACCGCCTCGGTGCCCTCTCCGAGGCGATCGAGTCGGGCACGCCACCGGCGTGCCCCTACGGCCATCGCCCCGGTTGAAGCGATCGCCAGCCCCGAGGCGGGGTGACTGGATCGGTCGCCCTGCTCTCCCCTTTCCCCTGCTCGCCCCCCTCGACATCGTCCCCCCGACCATGCGCGTTCTTCTGCTCTCGCTCGTCCTCGCCGCCTCGGCGGCGGCCCAGTCGCCGCGCCTCGCGGGCACCGTCACCGCCCCGGACGGCGCGCCCATCGCGGGCGCCAGCGTCGCCGTCCTCAACACGCCCATCGGGGCCGCCACCGACGCCGACGGGCGGTTCGCCGTCGACCTGCCGGCCGGCCCGTACCGGATCCGCGTCTCGGCGGTCGGCTACGCCACAGCCGTGCGGGCGGTGACCGTCCCCGAGGCGGCCCTCCGCATCGTGCTCACGCCCTCCGAGGCGGCCCTTGGCGACGTCGTCGTGACGGCCGAGCGCGACGAGGCCCGGCTGCTCGACACGCCCGTGGCGGTGACCGCCATCGACGGGCGCGAGGCCGACGCGGCCCAGATCTGGGAGGTCGGCGACCTCGTCGGGCGCGTGCCGAGCTACCTCGACCAGGAGGCCGGCGTCGGCTTCCAGTCGATCCAGTCGATCCGCGGGCTCCAGGTGTTCAGCGAGACGCCGGCCGTGACGGTCGTCGTCGACGGCGTGCCGAACGTGGACATCCTCGCCGGCGGCTTCGCGCTGACCGACGTCGAGCGGATCGAGGTGCTGCGCGGGCCGCAGACGACGCTGTTCGGGCGGAACGCGCTCGGCGGCGTCATCAACGTCGTCACGCGCCGGCCGACGGCGGCGGTCGAGGGCTACGCCGACGCCTCGGTAGGCAACCTCGGGCTGCAGCGCTACGCGGCCGGCCTCCGCGGGCCGCTCTCGGGGACCCTCTTCGCGGGCGCCTCGGCGGTCTTCGAGACGCGCGACGGCTATTTCGTCAACGACACCACCGGAGCGGTCGCGCCCCTCCCTGAGGCGGCGGGCGCCACGGTGGGCGGCGAGCGCTCGTTCTACGGCAACGCCTCGCTGCGGTGGCTCCCGTCGGCGCGGTGGAGCGTGGCCCTCAACGCCAAGGCGCAGCTCGACGCCTCGGACGAGAGCGGGTTCTTCGTCGGCGCCGCCTCGGAGGAGGTCGCGTTCGCGACGCCGGACGCCCTCAACCTGGCCCGCGTCGGCCGCCACGACCGCGACATCGCGCAGGGCGCCCTCTCGGTCACCTACGCCGCGCCCGTCGTCGACGTGACCTCGACCTCAACCGTGCAGCAGATCGGGCTCGCGTTCGAGGACATCGACTCGGGCGGCGTCTTCGACTCGTTCGCCGGCGGCGAGGTCGGCGGGCGGGGCGTCCAGACGGTCCTCAGCCAGGAGCTGCGCGCGACGACGGCCGGGCGCGACGGGCCGGTCCAGGCGACGGCCGGGCTCTACGGCTTCCTCCAGACCGCCCGCGAGCCGACGACCAACCTGATCTCGACGCCCTCGTTCGTCGTCGAGGGCGCCTCCGACCTCTATCGAAACGTGGCCGACAACGCCGGCTTCGCCGCCTACGGGCAGGCCACGGCCGACGTCGCCGACCGGCTCGCCCTCACGCTCGGGCTCCGCTACGACGTCGAGCGCCGCGAGGCGACGTTCAACGGGTTCGGCGACGCCGTCTTCCAGGACGGCGCCGTGACCGAGTTCCGGCCCGACACGACCGTCAGCGGCACCTACGCGGCCCTCTCGCCGACGGCAGCCGTCTCGTACGCGGTCACCGACGACGCGAGCGCGTACGTCCGCTACACGCGCGGCTTCCGGGCGGGCGGCGTCAACGCGCAGCGCCTGCCCGACGGCCTCGGCGAGCGCGTCACGTTCGACCCCGAGGTCTCTGACAACCTCGAGGTCGGCGTGCGGGCGCAGCTCGGGCCGCGCGTCTACGCCTCGGTGACGGGCTACTCGATCTGGTGGAGCGACCTCCAGTTCTTCAACCTCGTCGCGGCGCCGTTCACGTTCGCGCGCGAGAACATCGGCGACGCGCGCTCGCAGGGCGTCGAGGCCGAGCTGTCGGCCGTGCCGGTCGACGGGCTCCGCCTCGACGTGGCGCTGAGCGTGCTCGACACCGAGGCGGCGGTCTACGAGGGGTTCGTGCTCGAGCGTCTCGACGCCGACTTCCAGCCGGTCGAGATCGACATCACGGGCAACCGGATCGCGAACGCGCCCGCGCACACGGCCTCCGCCGCGGCCGAGTACCGCGTGCCGGTGTCGGCGACCGCCTCGGTGTTCGCGCGCGGGTCGGTCCGCTCGGTGGGCGGCTTCTTCACCGACGTGCAGAACGACCTCCGGCAGGATGCTTACGAGATCGTCGACGCCCGCCTCGGGGTCGCGGTGGGGCGCGTCGAGGCGGCCGTGTGGGTCCAGAACCTCACCGACGCCCGGCCGCTCTCGTTCGGCGCGCCCGACACGTCGTTCAACCGCCGCGCTGTCGCCGGCCCGCCGCGCACGTTCGGGCTGACCGTCCGCGCGCGCTACTAGCCCCCTTTCGTCCGTTTCCGATGTCGATGCCCTTCAAACCCATGACCCGACCAACCGCCCCTGCGACTGCACGAATGGACGAACGGACGAGTGGAGGAACGGTTGAGCGAGCCGCAAGGCCCCTGCCGAAGGCTCTCTCTTCCTTTCGTCCATTCCTCCTCTCCTCCATTCTCCTCCTCGCCGGCCCGGCCCTCGCGCAGGACGCGCCGACGCTCGACGAGGCCCGCCAGACGGCCCCCGAGATGCCCGGCATGACCGAGACGACGCACGCCGACCTGATGGCAACGCTCGGGACGCCGCGCGTGCCCGTCCAGACGATCGGCATCCTCGTCTACGACGGCGTCAACGAGCTCGACCTGATGGGGCCGCGCTACACGCTCGGCCAGTTCATGGGCGCCCAGACGATGCTCATCGCGACCGAGCCCGGCACCATCACGACGGTCATGGGCGTCGAGATCGTGCCCGACACGCTCATGGCCGACGTCGACGCGCTCGACATCCTCGTCGTGCCGGGCGGCTTCACGGGCACCATCGAGGCGGCCTACGACGAGGAGATCCTCGCCTGGATCCGGGCCATCGACGAGACGACCGTCTACACGACCGCCGTCTGCACCGGCACCTGGATCCTGGGTGCGACGGGGCTCCTCGACGGCCGCCGCGCCGCGACCAACTGGTACCGCGCCGAGGAGATGATGACCACGTACGGCGCGACGTTCTCCGACGAGCGGTTCACGCAGGACGGCAAGTACTGGACCTCCGCCGGCGTGACGGCCGGGATGGACATGTCGATCGCGATGCTGGCCGACCTCTGGAGCGAGTCGTACGCGCAGGGCGTGATGCTGGACATGGAGTACGACCCGGCCCCGCCGATCGAGGGCGGAAGCCCCGAGACGACCGACCCCGAGGTGTTCCGCATGATGGAAGCGATGTACGACATGGGCGTTCAGCCCCTGATCGAGCGCCTCGAAGCCGAGCAGACCGATGACTAGACTCGCCCTCCTCGCCGCCCTCGCAGCCTTCGCCCTCCCCGCCTCGGGGCAGCACCACGGCGGCCACAGCGGCAGCCACTCCGAGGCGGCGCCCGGCGTCGCCGAGGCGTTCGTCGTCGACGGCCTCCGCGTCGACGAGGCGGCCCCGCCGCCGGGCAGCGGCGTCGGCCGCGCCGGCCTCCGGTTCGACGACGGCGGCTACGTGTCGGTCGTCTACGGCAAGCCGTACAAGCGCGGGCGGACCGTCTTCGGTGGTCTCGTAGGCTACGACCTCGTCTGGGCGACGGGCGCGCACCAGTCGACCGAGCTCTGGACGACGGTCCCGCTCACGGTCGGCAGCACGCGGATCGAGCCCGGCGGCTACAGCCTGTTCACGACGCCTGGCGCAGACGGCTGGACGATCCACCTCAACCGCCGCCTCGGAATGCACCTCGCCGACGAGTACGACCCCGAGGAGGACGTCGCCGTCGTCGAGGCCGCGCCGGCCGCCCTCCCCGAGGCGGTTGAGGCGCTCACGTACACGTTCGTCACCGAGGATTCGCTCGGGCTGCGGATCGCGTGGGACCGCACCGCCGTCACCCTCCCCTTCACCCGCGCCGACCCATGACCGCCCTCCGCCTCGGGGCCGCCCTCGCCCTCGTGCTCGTCCTGAGCGCGTGCGAGAGCCGGCCCGACCACCTCACCGTCGAGGACGACCTGACCGACGCCTCGTGGACGCTCCTCGACCAGGACTCGACCGCGTTCGCGTTCCCCGAAGATCTCGCCGGGCGCCCGGCCTACGTCACGGCCGTGTTCACCAACTGCCCCGACGTCTGCCCGATGACGATGGCCCAGACGCAGCGCGTCCGCGAGGCGCTCGGCCCGGACGCCGAGGCGATCCAGTTCGTGGCCGTCTCGTTCGACCCCGCCCGCGACACGCCGGCCTCGCTCCGGCGCTACGCCGAGACGTGGGACCTGGAGTCGAACTGGCGGCTCGCGACAGGCGACACGACGACTGTCGCCTCGCTGATGGACCGCCTCGGGGTCCGGTTTGAGGAGTCGCGGCGGGACACGCTCGCCTCGGGCCGCATCTACTACTCGTTCTCGCACACTGACAAGGCGCTCCTGCTCGACGCCGACGGCCGCGTGGTCGAGACCTACGGCGGCAGCGCGGCCCCGCCCGAGATGGTCGCCGAAGACGTCCGCGCCATCCTCTAGAGCCCCCTTCGGGTGGGTACACGGTACCGGGTACGAGGTACGGCCCGAAGCGACCTCCGCGCTCGTGTACCCCGTACCTCGCACCCCGTACCCTCCTCCTCTTCCTTCTCCCTTTCGTCCCATGCGCTCCTCGCTCCTCGTCCTCGCCCTCCTCGTGTTCGCCGGCTGCGCCTCCGACGAGGCCGATCCGGCGCCTGACGCCACCTCCGAGGCGGACGCGCCCGTCGCCTCGGAGAACGTCTTCGGCGTCGCCGACGCCTACACGCGCGCCGCGCCGGCCGGCGGCGTGAGCGCGGTCTTCCTCCAGATCGAGAACACGACGGCTACGGCCGACACGCTCGTCGCGGCTCGCACCGACGCCTCGGACGACGTCCAGATCCACGAGACCGTGACCCAGGCCAACGGCCAGCGCGGCATGCAGGAGATCGGCACGATCGCCGTCCCGGCCGGCGGCACGGTGTCCCTCGAGCCGGGCGGCCTCCACGTGATGCTGCTCGACCTCAACCGCGACCTCGTCGAGGGCGACACGCTGCTGGTCGAGTTCGACTTCGCCGACCGCGGCACGCTCGTCGCCCGCGCCCCGATCCGAGGCCTCGGCTCGTGAGCGGCGCCCGCACCGCCCTCTACTCGGCCGGCCCGTCGCCTCAGGAGGCCGCCGCCGTCGTCGTCCTCGTCCATGGGCGCGGCGCCTCGGGGCCGAGCATCCTGGGCCTCGCCGACGCCTTCGGCCACGACGACGTCGCCTACCTCGCCCCCGAGGCGGGCGGCGGCTCGTGGTACCCGCACTCGTTCCTCGCGCCCATCGAGGCCAACGAGCCCGGCCTGAGCCGTGGCGTCGACGCCATCGGGTCCCTCGTCCGGTACGTCGACGCGGCCGAGATCCCGCGGGAGCGGGTCGTGCTGGGCGGCTTCAGCCAGGGCGCCTGCCTCGCCCTCGAGGCGGCGGCCCGCCTCGGCGGCCCGTGGGGCGGCGTGTTCGCGTTCTCGGGGGGGCTGATCGGGACCGGCCCCGGCCCGGCCGACGCGCCCCGTTTGGCCGGCATGGGCGGCCGCTACGCCGAGAAGGCGTTCGACTACGACGCCTTGCTCGACGGCACACCCGTCTTTCTCGGCTGCTCGGACGTGGATCCGCACATCCCGCTCGCGCGCGTCCGGACGACGGCCGACGTCTTCGCCCGCCTCGGGGCCGAGGTCGACCTGCGGGTGTACCCCGGGTTCGGGCACACGGTCAACGACGACGAGATCGCCGCCGTGTCGGCCATGCTGGACCGCCTTGTGGGTTCGGAGTTCTGAGTTCGGGGTTCAGAGTTCGCGCGCTCGGACCTGCGAACTCTGAACTCCGAACCGTGAACCCCGAACCCGCCCAGAGGGCGCTACTCCGCGAGGTCGACCACGAACCAGCGGGCCGTCGTCTCCAGCGTCGGCGCCTCGTCGACGCGGCTCGGGCCGCCGGGCATCGGCGCGCGGCGCTGGCCGCCGATGCGGGTGTCGAAGCCGGGCAGGTCGGCCAGCTCGATCCCGACCCCGAGGCGGTCGCCCGCGTCGGTCGGCAGCAGGCGGTCGGTGGCGGCGAGCGGGACGCGCAGTTCGACGATCATACCGTCGCGCTCGGTCCACTGCGCGGCCGTCTCGAGGCCGGGGACCGAGCCGACGTCGGCCTTCTGGGTAACCACCGAGCCGCCGCGCTGGATCTCGACCGCCTCGGTGGCGTCGTCGAAGCGGGCGCGCATCCGGATCGGGTGCGGCGTGCCGCGCTGGCTCCGGAGGTCGGCCGGGTCGGGCGGCGCCGGCGTCGGGAAGCGGACGCCGAGCGCGGGCTGCGGGTCGGCGCCGGCCGCGGGGTCGAGCCAGATGCGGAGGCCGCCGAGCGCGATCCGGCGGGCCTGCCGCTCGGCGCCAGCGACGACGACGACGGCCAGCGTCTCGCCGTCGTTGCGGACCCCGAACTGAAGGCCTGTCTCGTTGGGGACCGGCAGGAGCGTGCCGCGCCAGTCGTCGGCGTCGCCGTCGATCTGGGTGGCCGCCGTCAGCGGGGCGGATTCGTAGAGGCGCGGCGCCGTGCCGGCGCAGCCGGCCGCGAACGCGAGGAGGAGGACGAGGAGAGCGAAGCGCACAGGCGGTGGGGTCTCAGGATCAACGGCGCCCCGAGGTGGGACGGCGCCCCGAGGCGGGGCGACCGGACGAACGCGCCTCGCCCCGAGGCGGTGCCCCAGGCCCTCCATTTCGCCCCATCGTTAGAAGTCGAGGCCGCCGTCGCCCGCGTCGTCGACTCCGGCCTCGGGGCGCGGGCGGCGCGTCTCGCGGTCGGCGTTGCCGAACGTGTAGGTGAACGTGAGGCCGACCTGCTGGCGCCCGAACGACCGCGAGAACTCCTGGTACAGGAGGGCGTCGTCCTGCACGAACTCGATGCCGGCGAGGTCGAACGGGTCGCGCGCGCGCAGCGCGAGGCTCGCGCGGCCGTCGAGGAGCCGCTGCCGGAGCGCGAGGTCGAAGAAGAGCCGCTCGCCCACCCGCCCCTGCTCGGTCTCGATGGGTGCGCGGTAGAACACGGTCGACTGGAGGTCGAGGTCGCCCCACCCGAGGCGGTCGCCGAGGCTGTAGGTGCCGTTGAGGCGGCCGCCCCAGCCGAACGCCTCGGCGCCGAGGCCGTCCTGCACGCTCGACCCGTCGGTCGACTGGCGGAAGCCCTCCAGGCTCAGGAAGCCCCGCAGCGGGCCGCCCGGCTGGTACGTCAGCACCGCCTCGAGGCCGGTGGACGTGGCGGTGTCGAGGTTCTCGAACGTGCTCGTCGTCACGCCGTCGGCGCCGACGCGCTGGAAGCGGCGCACCACGTCGGTCGTGCGGCGCAGGAACGGCGTGAGCGAGACGATCCCCCAGTCGGTCGTGCGCACGAGGCTCGCCTCGACGGCGTCGGTGTATTCGGGCCGCAGGTTCGGGTTGCCGACGCGGACGTTGAGCGGGTCGTCGAAGGTCGGGAACGGGTTGAGCTGCCGGCCGCGCGGGCGGTTGATGCGGCGGCTGTAGCTCGTCCGCAGCAGCCAGTCGTCGCCGACCGGGACGGCCACCGAGGCGGACGGGAAGAGGCTCTCGTAGTCGTTGTCGAACGCCTCGCCGCCGACCGCGAACGTGGTCCGCACGACCTCGCCGCGCACGCCGGCCTGGACGGCCAGCGGCCCGACGTCCCGCGCGAGCTGGAGGTAGCCGGCCACGATGGCCTCGTCGAAGTCGTAGGCGCTCGTCCGCCCGTCGTCGCGCGCGAAGCCGAACGGCGTGGACGGGTCGCGAGTCTCGACGAGGAGCGTTGTCTCGTTCTGCTCGGCGTCGGCCTGGAGGCCGAGCTCGAGGCGTGTCTGGCCGATCGGCCGCGCGTAGTCGGCCTGGAGCGTCGCGCGGAGGTCGCCGTCGTCGCGCGTCGTCTGCTCCTCCAAGGCGGTCCGGTCCGGCGCGAAGACGCCCGCCTCGGTGAACGCGTCGTCGCCCGTCCGCTCGGAGGCCCGCACCGTGAGGTCGACGCTGAGGGCGTGCGTGCCGAGGGCCACCCGCGAGCCGCCACCGCCACGGCGTCCGCGCCCGCCGCCGAAGCCGCGCCGGCCGCCTCGGGGACGCTCGCCGGCGGACTCGTTCTCCTGGCTCACGCCCTCGAAGTCGTGCCGCACCCCGAGGCGGAGGCTCCCGTTGAGCCCGTCGCTCTCGCCGTCGGCCGCGCGGACGTAGTCGCTCAGCATCGCGCCGTCGCCATCGAGCGTCCGGGACGAGACGGTCTCGGTCTCGGCGCCAGCGCGCGTGCTCGCCTGGAGGTTGGCCGTGAAGGTCGTCCGCGGCGTCGCCTCGAGGTCGGCCGAGAGGGTGAGGATGTTCGAGGTTCGGCCGCGGTCGTCGAACGTCTCCTGGTCGAGCGTCGTCTGCGGGTCGAGGAAGCGGTTGATGCGGAAGCGGTCGCCGTCGACCTCGCGGTCGGAGTGGCGGAGGCCGTAGGTGGCCCCGAGGCGGAGCGGGCCGCGGCCGTAGGTGAGCAGGCCCGTCGCCGCGTAGCCGCCCTGGCTGTCGCCGCCGAGCGTGACGGCGCCGCCCAGCCCCAACTCGGTGTCGTCTTTGAGCACGATGTTGAGGATGCCGCCAGAGCCCTCGGGCTCGTAGCGCGCGCTCGGGTTGGGGATCACCTCGACGCTCTCGACCGCGTCGGCGGGGAGGCTCTGGAGGTAGACGCCCACGAACGCGCGCCCGACCGGCGCCGGCCGGCCGTCGATCAGGACGACGACGTTGCCGTTGCCCCGCAGCGACACGTTGCCGTCGACGTCGACCTCGACCGACGGAATGGTCTCGAGCGCCTCGGACGTCGAGCCCCCCGAGGCGAGCGGGTCGTCGGCGATGCGGTAGACCGTGCGGTCGACCTGGAACTCGACGCGGTCCCGCTCGGCCGCCACCTCGACGCCGCCGAGCGCCTGGGCGTCGGGCGCGAGGCGGATCGTGCCCAGGTCGGCGACGGGCGCGCGCGGATTCAGGCGGAGGGTGTCGGTCCGGGCGCTCTCGTACCCGAGGAAGCTCACGACGGCGTAGTAGCGTCCGCGCGAGAGCCCGGCGACCCGAAAGGTGCCGTCCGCCTCGGTGGCGGCGCCGGTTTCGAGGAACGGCTCGACGCCCGCGCGCGCCGAGACGCGCCAGACGGCGACCGACGCCAGGACGACCGGCGCCTCGGTGTCGGCGTCGACCACGCGGCCGGTGACGGCGTAGTCGGTCTGCCCCGAGGCGGGGAGGGCGAGGCAGAGACCACAGACGACGGACCACAGACCACGGGCGATCCGGGACGTGCGCCTCGGGACCGGCCGCCTCGGGGCCGGCTCAGGGTCCAATGCGAGGTCCCCTCTCCCTCGGGGAGAGGGACAGGGTGAGGGGATCCCCGCCTCGAAGGTTCGCCGCCTTGGGGTCCCCGAGGCGGTCGATTCGTCGCCCCCCTCCCGGCCTCCCCCCGCTGGGGGGAGGAG
>JBCCQJ010000083.1:0-15734 GCA_039024395.1 Bacteroidota bacterium
CGTCGCCCGCCTCGGCGTCGCCCGCCTCGGCGTCGCCCGCCTCGGCGTCGCCCGCCTCGGCGTCGCCCGCCTCGGCGCCGCGCTCCGCCCCGAGGCGGACCGACGGCAAGGTGCTCAACGCCTACTACTTCCGCGCCCACATGTACACGTGCGTGCCGGCCCACGTCCGCCACGACATGGAGACGATGGCTGCGTGGGGCACCACGCACATCACCATCGCCGTGCTGGAGCAGGACTTCCGCGCAGCGCACCACAACGTGGACCTCGTCTGCGCCGAGGCGGCGCGCGTCGGCATGAAGGTGCTCGCCGTGCCGTCGCGGTGGTGCGGCCTGTTCGCGGGCGCGCCGAAGGTGCCGAGCGAGTTCGCCGCCGAGTACCCCGAGACGTGGGCGACGCGCAACCGCGCCGGCGACCCGCTCATCAGCGGCCCCTCGGGCCCGATCTGCAGCGTGTTCCACCCGCGCGTGCGCGACTACCTCCTGGGCCTCACCGAGGAACTGGTGACCCGGTTCGACATCGCGGGCATCGTGATGGACGAGCCCAAGAAGATCCACCGCAAGGATTATTCGGAGCACGCGCTCGCGGCCGTCGGCGCCGACGCCTCGCGGCTGGAGCACGTCGCGGCGAAGGTGGCCTTCTTCGACGAGATGGGGCGCACGATGAAGGCGGCCCGGCCCGACGCCACGCTCGGCCTGTTCGTCCACGCCTCGAAGGCGGGCGACCACGACGACGTGATCGACCTGCTCGCGGCGATGCCCTCGCTCGACGCCTTCGGCGCCGACGGCCGCCCCTGGGATGTGGACGCGACGACGGAGCGCAACTGGAACCGCAAGTGCCTCTTCCCGACCAACGTCGACACGTTCCTCGCCGCCGCCGCCCGCCACGGCAAACGAACGCTCGTGCTGGCCGAGAACTACGACCTGCCGATGCGCCACCTCGACCTGTTCGACGCCGGGATGCCGCGCCTGCTCGCGCTCGGCCTCGACGAGCTGCTCTACTACTACTACCCGCGCAACATCGAGGACCCCGAGGCGCAAATGGCCGTCGTCGCCCGCCACGTCCAGCAGTTCGCGTGATGAGGACGGGTGCTCAGATCGGTCGCCGCGCTCCGCTCCATGAAAAGGGGGGGAGTGGGAGGAACGGAGAGAATGGGGGGCATTCGGGCTCTCGACTCTCCCCATTCCCCCCACTCCCCCCATTCCTTCCCCTCCTGGTCCTCCTCCTCTCCGCTGCCCCCCCGCCGGCCGGCGTGCCAGACGACCGACCCGCCTCGCCGACCGTCCGCGCGGAGCGACCCAACGTGATCGTGTTCGTCGCCGACGACCTCGGGTGGCGCGACGCGGGGCCGTACGGGCACCCGTCGGTCCAGACGCCGAACCTCGACCGCCTCGCGGCGGAGGGATGGACGGCCGAGCGCGCGTTCGTGACCACGCCCCAGTGCAGCCCGTCGCGCGTGGCGATGCTGAGCGGGCAGGAGGCCCACACGCTCGGCGCCGAGGACCTCCACGTGCCCCTCCCCGAGGACGTGCGCATCCTCCCGGGCCACCTCGCCGAGGCGGGCTACCTCACCGGCGGCGTCCGGAAGATGCACCTCGGGCCGGCCGGCGAGGCCCAGTTCGCGTGGTACCGCCCCGAGGTGAGCGCCGATGCCATCGCCGCGTTCCTCACCGAGGCGGGCGACCGGCCGTTCTTCCTGTGGGTCGGCTTCTCGGACCCCCACCGCGGCTACGGCTCGGCGCCGCACGTCCACGCGCCCGACGACGTGGTCCTCCCACCGACCGTGCGCGACACGCCCGAGACGCGGGCCGACTACGTCCAGTACTACGACGAGATCGCCCGCCTCGACGGCGTCGTGGGCGCGACGCTGGACGACTTGGAGCGCCGCGGACTCGCGGAGACCACGGTCGTGATGTTCCTCTCCGACAACGGCGCGCCGATGCCGCGCGCGAAGGGGACGCTCTACGACGCGGGCGTCCGCACGCCGCTCCTCGTCCGCGGGCCGGGCGTGGCCGCGGGCGTCCGCCACGAGGGCCTGGTGAGCGTGCTCGACCTCGCGCCGACGGTCCTCGAGTGGGCCGGCGTGGAGGCCCCCGCCTCGATGCGCGGCCGGAGCCTCGCCGCCCGCCTCGCCGACCCGTCGCTCCCCGGCGACGCCGCCGTGTTCGCCGGCCGCAACTGGCACAACACCGACGAGCACATCCGCAGCGTCCGCACCGAGCGCTGGAAGCTCATCTGGAACAACTACACCGAGCACCCGCACGGCTCGGCGTCGGACATCACGCGCTCGCCGACGTGGCAGGCCCTCCGCGCGGGCCGCGACGCCGGGGCGCTCACGCCCGCGCAGGCGCTCGTCTTCCGCGCCCCGCGCCCGCGCGTCGAGCTCTACGACCTCCTCGCCGACCCGCACGAGCTGGTCAACCTCGCGCACGACCCCGCCCTCGGCGACACCGTCCGCGTGCTCTACGACCGCCTCCAGGCGTGGCGCGCCGAGACCGCCGACCCCGCCCCGACCGAGCGTCGCCGCGACGATACCCTCGACCGCGTGACCGGCGTCAAGTTCTGGGACGTCCGCACGCCACCCTTGCTCGGAGAGGAGGAACGGAGGAGTGGACGAATGGAGGACTGATCGCGTCTGCCACCCGTCCTCCATTCATCCTTTCGTCCAACCCTCCATTCCACAACACATGCCCGACTTCTCCCTTTCCGGCCGCACGGCCCTCGTCACCGGCGCCAGCCGCGGGATCGGCCGCGCGATCGCGGTCGCCCTCGCCGAGGCGGGCGCCGACGTGGTCTGCCACTCGACCCGCACCGCCGGCACCGACGCCACCGCCGAGGCGGTCCGCGCCACCGGCCGCCGCGCGTGGCAGGCCGAGGCCGACCTCGCCGACGCCGACGCGCGCGCCCGCCTCGGGGACGAGGTCCTCGGCCACACCGAGGTGGACGTGCTGGTCAACAACGCCGGCACCATCCGCCGGGCGCCGGCGGCCGAGCACCCGCTGGCCGACTGGCGGCACGTGGTCGAGACCAACCTGACGGCCGTGTTCGACCTCTGCCAGCGCTTCGGTGGGCCGATGCTCGCGCGCGGCCGCGGCAAGGTGGTCACGGTCGCGAGCCTGCTCAGCTTCCAGGGCGGCGTCACGGTGCCCGGCTACACCGCCTCGAAGCACGGCGTCGCGGGGCTCACGAAGGCGCTCGCGAACGAGTGGGCCGGGCGCGGCGTCAACGTCAACGCCGTCGCGCCGGGCTACATCCGGACCGACAACACGCACGCGCTCCAGGACGACGCGACGCGCAGCCGCCAGATCCTCGAGCGCATCCCAGCCGGGCGCTGGGGCGAGGCCGCCGACCTCGGCGGGGCCGTCGCCTTCCTCGCCTCCGACGCCGCCGCCTACGTCCACGGCACCGTGCTGACCGTCGACGGCGGCTGGATGGCGCGCTAGCGAGAGTGGGAGGAATGGAAGGAGAGGGGAGAATGGAAAGACCTGACTCTGCCCTCACCTCCCACTCCCTCCGCTCTCCCCATTCCCTCCACTTTCCCCATTCCCTCACTCCTCCCCTCATGGTCACCCCCAAAACGATCGGCGAGACGCTCAAGGTCGCCGGCTCCAAGTCCCCCGCCGAGCGGGCCTACGACGGCCGCGCGGTCGTGCCCGGCCACGAGGCCGTCCGCACGGTCGAGCTGTTCGACGCCACGCCGGCCCTCAACGCCCGCGAGGAGGTCGTCACGGCCGACAACGGCAGCCTCCGGTTCCTCCGCTTCGCCCGGATCGCGCTCGACGCCGAGGCGGCCGGCTACGCCCCCGTCATGGTTCGCCTCGGGGCCGACGAGGAGGCGCTCTTCTACGTCAATCGCGGCGAGGCCCGCCTCGGGGTCGCCGGCGAGACGCACGTGCTCGGCAAGGGCGACGTGCTCTACGTCGGGCTCGGCGAGGCGGTCGAGGTGGCGACGGGCGCGCAGGCCGATGTGAGCGAGTTCCGCGCCGTCGACTGCTCGACGAAGCACCCCGTCCAGCTCGTCCGCCATACGGACATCGAGGGCACCGAGCTGGCGGCCAACGTGGGCTCGAAGCGCCCGATGACGACGCGGACCGTGTTCAAGCTCGTCGACCAGAACGTGCAGGCATGCCGGCTCCTCTTCGGCGACACCTACATGGCGCAGGCCGGCGGCGTGGGGAGCTACCCGCCGCACTTCCACGGACCCGACGGCCCCGCCGGGCTCGGCGCCAACGCGAAGGAGGAGATTTACCACTTCCGCGTCGCGAGCGACATCCCCGGCGACACGGCCTACGTGCTCCAGAACGTGGCCCGCCCGCCCGAGACGGTCAACACCTACGTCCACGTCTTCGACGAGCAGGCGATCAACGTCACGCCGTCGTTCCACGACACCATGGCGCCGCCGTCGGTCGACTTCATGTTCACGTGGTGCCTCGGCAGCTTCACCGAGGGCCACCGCGACTGGGCCGAGATCCACAACAAGCCCGGCTACGACGAGGAGTGGTAGGGGAGGAGGGAATGGGAGGAGTGGGGAGAAAGGGGGGAATGGAGAGAACAGCCCTCCCTCTCTTTCTGCGAGCTCCTCTCCTCCCGCCCTCTCCATTCCCTCCGTTCCTCCCATTCCCTCCATTCCCATGAGATTCCTTCCCCTCGCCGCGCTGACGGTCCTCCTCGCCGCGCCCGCGCCCGCGCAGAACGCCGAGCACCGGCTGAACCACGTCTGGTCCCGGATGGCCGACCTCTCCGGCGAGTTCGGCTCCGTCGAGTCCGCCGAGTTCTCGCGCGACTCCCGCCACATCGTCACCGGCACGAAATACGACAACACCGTTCGCCTGTGGCGGGCCGAGGACGGCCACCTCCTCTGGCGGACCGAGCTGCCGGCCGAGATCGAGCGCGTCGCGTTCACGGCCGACGGCGAGCATGTCGTCTCCGTCAGCGAGGACCGCGTCCTCCGCGTGATCCAGACCTCGGACGGCGAGGTCGTCCGCGAGATCGAGCACCCCGCCGCCATGGACGGCCTCGCGCTCTCCCCCGACGGTCGGCTCATGGCCGTCGGCGAGGAGATGCGCGGCGAGAGCCGTCGGCTCGCGGGCGACGGGACCGCGCTCGTCACACTCTACGACACCGAGACGTGGGAGCCGGTGATGACCGTCGACCAGGTCACGACGGCCAATGAGATCGACTTCACGCCGGACGGCCGACGGATGGTCGTCGTCGGATTCCTGAACTTCCGGTTGTGGGACGTCGAGACCGGCGAGCAGATCGCCCACCACGAGGTGTTCTACGACACCGAGCGGAAGGAGTCGTCCCGGTTCATCTCCGTCAAGGCGTCGCCGGACGGCCGGTACCTCGCCGTCGGCTCGAACCGGGGGTGGCTCTACCTCTTCGACGCCGAGACCGGCGACTACATCCGGCGCGTGAACGACACCGGGCAGAAGATCGAGACGGTCGAGTGGACGGCCGACAGCCGGTACGTCCTCGTCTCCGGCAAGGGGAACGTCATCGACTTCTACGCGACGGAGTACCTCGCCGACACCGACCTCGACTACGCCGATGTCCCGCTCGCGCTGCGGGTCCCCGTCTCGGACCAGCTCGAGTTCATGGACTTCGACCCCTCGGGCGCGCTCCTCACGACGGCGCACCAGGACGGGACGGTTCAGCTATGGACATACATGTCGGACGACCCCGGGCTGAACTCGCGGAGCCACCGCGAGCTCCGCCGCGAGCAAGACCGGCTCTTCGGCGCCGAAGGGCAGTAGCTCGATGCCGCCTGCGCCCCTACCTCTTCCCGACATGACGAAGCGCTTCCTCGCCGCCCTACCGTTCCTCCTCGCGGCCTCTGGCGTCGTTGCACAGCCCGACCCCGCCGCGCTGCGCACCGCTGCCGACGTCGTCAACGCCTACCCCGACCGCGTGGCGAAGCTGATCGAGGACCTCGAGCTGACGCGCCCCGGCCTCGCGGCCGTCGCCGAGGCCGAGGACGCAGGCGACCTCCTCGGGGCCGCCGAGGCGCTGCTGGCCTACTACCGCGGCGCCCCCGAGGCGGCGTGGGTGGGCGAGGACCCGCTCTTGAACGTGCCCATCGGCTACGACCGCGACCTCGCGCCCGAGGCGCCGGGCGTGCTCCGCGACACAGTCACGCTGCAGGGCGTCACCGGCCCGATCGCCCGCCTCGGGGACGGGCGCATCGACTGGACCAGTAAGGGGCCGCGCGACGACTTCCAGTGGCAGCTCTTCCTCAACCGCCACTATGCGTTCCTGGTCCTCGCGCGGACGTACCGCGAGACCGGCGACGCCCGCCTCGCCGAGGCGGCCAGCGCGTTCGTGACCGACTGGGTGGTGGGCAACCCGGTGCCCGGCCCGGCCGCCGGCGAGCGCGCGCTGCCGCGGCCGTGGTGGCCCATGACGGTCACGTCGCGGCTCCTCGAGGTCTGGCCGCAGTCGTTCTACGCCCTCCAGGCCGAGCCCGCCTTCACCGAGGCGGCCCGCCTGCTGATGCTGATGAGCATCCAGGAGCAGGTGACGGAGCTCTTGGCCTACCACCGGACGCTCCACAACCACGGCACCAAGGAGATGGTCGGGCTCGCGTTCGCGGCCGTCGCCTTCCCCGAGTTCAAGCGTGCCGACGGGTGGTTCGCCTACGCCGAGGCCATGCTCGAAAGCGAGCTGGCCTACCAGGTCTTCCCCGACGGCGTCCACAAGGAGCTCTCGATGCACTACCACTCGAACGCGCTCCGCTACTTCGCGATGGTCAAGCGCTTCGCCGACGAGTCCGGCCGGACGCTCGCGCCCACCTACGCCGACGGCCTCGAGGCGATGGCGGCCTACCAGGCCTGGACGCTCCGCCCGGACGGCTTCGGGATGCTCAACAACAACGGCGACCGCGATGAGCTCTTCGACGACGTGCTCGCGAACGCCGCGCGGTTCGACCGCCCCGCGTGGCGCTACATCGCCACGAACGGCGCCGAGGGCGTGGCGCCCGAGGGCCTGCCGTCGCGGTTCTACGGCTGGCCCGGCCACCTCGTCTCGCGCAGCGGCTGGGACGCCGACGCCCACTGGAGCGCGTTCGACGTCGGCCCGTGGGGCTCGGCGCACCAGCACAACGACCGGCTGCACCTCTCGGTGAGCGCCTTCGGGCGCGACCTCCTGGTCGACACGGGCCGCTGGCGCTACGTCGCCGGCGACCCCTACATCCCGTACTTCCGCGGCAGCTACGGCCACAACGTGGTCCTGGTCGACGGCCACGGCCAGGGGCCGCAGGCGGAGGCGTTCCCCGAGGCGATCGCAGACGGCCACGCCGTCACCGAGGCGTTCGACGTCGCGTTCGGGTCGTTCGGAGACCGGCCCGGCGAGACGTTCAGCCGCGCCAACGACGGGGCCGACCCGCTCGCGGGCGAGGCCACGCACGAGCGGGCGGTGATGTACGTCCGCGGCGGCTACTGGCTCGTCGTCGACCGCGTCGCCACCGACCGGCCGCGCGAGATCACGGCCCTCTGGCACTTCCACCCCGACAACGCCGTCGCCGCCGACGGGCCGCTTGTGCGGACCGACAACGCTCGCGGCAACCTGACCGTGCTCCCCCTCGGGGCGCCCGACTGGCGCGTCGAGGTGGTCGAGGGCCGCGAGGCCACCGAGGCGGCGCCCGCGCAGGGCTGGTGGAGCCGCCAGTACAACCACATCGCGCCCGCGCCGGCCGCCGTCTACACGGCCGACGTGGAGGGGACGGCGCTCTTCGCGTGGCTCCTCGTGCCCGCCGAGGCGCCCGGCGCACCGATCCCGAGCGTCGTCTTCCAGCCCGACGCGGCCAGCGACGTGCGCGTCTCGGTCGGCCGCACGGACGGGACGACGGACGTGATCGACCTCGACCTGGACGCCCGGACGGTCGCGCTCGACCGCGACGGCGTGCGGACGGGCCACCTCGGCGACTGAACCCGTAAAGACGCCCCGCGGGGCGTCTCTGCCGATGCCCCATCTGAACCTCCGACTCCCTCTCCTCGCCGCTCTGGCGGTCGCGCTCGGAGCGTGCTCCGGCGCCGCCCCCGCCTCGCCGCCGTCCGCCGCCTCGGGGCCGCCGGCCCGGCCCAACGTGCTGCTGATCACCGTCGACGACCTCCGGCCGGCGCTGGGCGCCTACGGCGACCCTCGGGCCGTCACGCCCCACCTCGACGCGTTCGCCGAGACGGGCGTGCTCTTCGAGCGGGCGTACGTCCACCAGGCCATCTGCGCGCCGTCGCGGGCGCACCTGCTGACCGGCCTCCGACCGGACGCGCTCGGCTACTACGGCATCGGCCCGACGGTCCGCGAGACGCACCCTGACCACACGACGCTGCCGCAGCTCTTCCGCGAGGCGGGCTACACGACCGTCGAGGTCCGCGGCAAGGTGTTCCACCACGTCGACGACGACCCGCTCGCGTGGACGCGCCAGACGCCGACCGAGCGCGAGGGCGGGCTCCGGGGCTTCCAGACCGCCGAGGGCCGGCGCCTCGAAGCGCGCCCGGGCAGCGCGCGCGGCGGCCGCGGCCCCGCGTGGGAGCGCGCCGACGTGCCCGATGCCGCCTACCGCACCGCCCGCGTCGCCGAGGCGGCGATCGGAGAGCTCGCGGCGTTCGCCGAGAGCGGCGAGCCGTTCTTCCTGGCCGTCGGCTTCCGCAAGCCGCACCTGGCCTTCATCGCGCCCGAGTGGGCGTGGGCCGCGCACGACGGCACCGACTGGGGACCGCCGCCCAACGCCGCCCCGCCTCGGGGAATGCCGGCGGTCGCCGCGACCAACTACGGCGAGCTGCGGCGCTACGCCCGCACGCCCGCCTCGGGGCCGGTGCCCGACTCGACCGCGCGGCGGCTCCGCCAGGGATACTACGCCGCGACGACGTTCGTCGACCAGGAGGTCGGCCGCATCCTCGACGCGCTCGACGCGCAGGGCCTCGCCGAGACCACCGTGGTCGTGGTCTGGGGCGACCACGGCTACAAGCTGGGCGAGCACGGCATGTGGGCCAAGCACACCCACTTCGAGATCGACAACCGGGTGCCGCTGCTCGTCCGCGCGCCGGGCCTGACGCCGGCGGGCGCCCGCTCGGACGGCCTCGTCGAGACGGTCGACGTCTACCCCACGCTGGCCGGCCTGGCCGGGCTGCGCGTCCCCGAGGCGGTCCAGGGCACGAGCCTCGCGCCGCTCCTCCGTGACCCCGCACGCGCGGGCCGTTCCGCTGCGTTCTGGGTCTACCCGCGCCACGCCCGCGACCCCGCGCGGCACACGATGGGGCGGACCGTCCGCACGCCGCGGTTCCGCTACACCGAGTGGCGCCGCGTGGCCGACGACGCGCTCGTCGCCCGCGAACTGTACGACCACGCCGCCGACCCGCTCGAGACGCGCAACGTGGCCGAGGAGCCGGCCTACCAGACCGCCGCGCTCGACGCCGCCCGACGCTTGGCCTCCGGCCCGTGAATGGACGAGCGGATGAGAGGACGAATGGAAGGGAAGAACGCCGAGCCCTCTCTGTCCCTCCTCTCATCCATTCTTCCGTTCCTCCATTCCTTCCACCTTCTGTTCCCATGAGACCTCTCGCTCCCCTCGCGCTGGCCGTCCTCTTCGCCGCCGCCGCCGGCGCGCAGCCCGAGGCGCCGCAGACGACCGACCCGCCCTACGTCACGAGCCCGCCCACGCCGACCGGCTTCTCCGCCTCGGCGGACTTCGCGCCCGTGCCGACGCCCGCGTTCGTGGCCGAGGCGTGGACCCCCGAGGCGGCCGCGGCGCAGGAGGCCGCTGCCTGGGCGATGGTGCCCGCGATCGTCTCGCGCATCGAGGCGCCGCGCATCCCCGACCGCGAGTGCGTGGTGACCGACTACGGCGCCACGGCCGACTCGACCGGCGCCGACGACCGGCCCGGCATCCTCGCCGCCCTCGCCGACTGCGCCGAGCAGGGCGGCGGGCGCGTGGTGCTCCCGCCGGGCGACTACCTCTCGAACGGCCCGATCCACTTCCGCGACCGGATCGCGCTCCACCTCGAGGCGGGCGCGCTGCTCCACTTCGGCTACGACCCAGAGATGTACGAGCCGCTCGTGCGGGGCTTCTTCGAGGGCGTCGAGCTCTACAACTACTCGCCGCTCCTCTACGCCGACGGCCTCCAGGACATCGCGATCACCGGCGCCGGCACCATCGACGGGCAGGCCGACCAGTTCTGGTGGCAGTGGAAGGACCTCGACCGGCCGCGCCGCGAGCGGCTCCAGGAGACGCCCGGCAACAAGCCGCTCATCCGCCAGATGGGCAACGACCAGGTGCCGGTCGCGGAGCGCATCTTCGGCGGCGGCACGTTCGACCTCGACGGCGACGGCGCCAACGACGGCGACGGCCAGCAGCGGTACCTCCGCCCGAGCCTCGTCCAGTTCATCGAGTCCGAGCGGATCCTGATCGAGGGCGTCACGCTGCGCAACAGCCCCTTCTGGACGGTCCACCCGGTCCTGTGCGAGCACGTCACGGTGCGCGGGACGACCATCCAGCACGGGACGACCAACGACGACGGCATCGACCCTGAGAACAGCCGCTACGTGCTCATCGAGGGCAACGACATCGCGACCGACGACGACCCGATCGCCCTCAAGGCCGGCCGCGACGCCGACGGCCGGCGGCGGCCCTCGACGGCGTTCGTCGTCATCCGCGACAACCGGCTCCAGTCCCGCCTCGGGGGCGCGATGTCGATCGGCAGCGAGATGTCGGGCGGCGTCGAGTGGGTGTTCATCGAGGGCAACGTGGGCACCAACGAGCGCGGCCGCGGGCTCTACCTCAAGTCGAACCTCGACCGCGGCGGGTTCATGCGCCACGTCTACGTGCGCGACCTCGACCTGACCGACTCGGTGATCGGCTTCGGCATCACGAACGACTACCACTCGTGGCGGGGGACGGTCTTCCCGACCGACGTGCACGACATCTTCGTGAGCGACGTCCGGATCTGGAACGCCGACGAGGCCTCGATGCAGCTCGTCGGGCACCCCGACGCGCACGTCCGCCGCGTGTGGATGCGCGACCTCACGATCCGCGGCCCCGAGGCGCTCGCCTCGCCGGTTCTCGACAACACCGACGCCGTGCTCGCCGACGGCGTGACGATCAACGGCGCGCCGTTCCGGCCGGCGGGCGACACCGGCGGCGAGGCGTTCGACGCCGACGCCGCGTTCGGGGTCGAGCCGACCGACGGCGGGCGATGACCGTGCGGGCCGCTCTCCTCGCCGCCCTCGCCCTCCTCGGGGCCGGGTGCGCCCGCCTCGGGGACGAGGCCGAGCGCGCGGGCGCCTCCGAGGCGGCGGTTCGCCCGAACGTGCTCCTCTTGATCGTCGACGACCTCCGCCCCGAGGTGGGGATCTACGGGGCCGACATCGAGACGCCGCACATCGACGCGCTGGCCGAAGCGGGCGTCCGCTTCGACCAGCACCGCGTCAACGTGCCCGTGTGCGGGCCGTCGCGGGCGACGCTGCTGGCAGGCGTCCGCGGGACCGAGGGCCGCTTCCTCCGCTTCGACGCCCGGGCCGACGCGCAGGCGCCCCTCGCCGAGCCGCTGCCGGCCTTCTTCCGCCGCCACGGCTACGCCGCCTACTCGCTCGGCAAGGTGCTCCACGATCCCGCCGACCACGCCGCGGCGTGGAGCGCGCCGCCCTGGCAGCCCGATGTGCCCCACCTGTCGAAGAACTACGTCGTCCCTCGGAACCGCGCGATGCAGGCCCGCGAGGGCGTCACCGGCCCCGCCACCGAGGCGGCCGCCGTCCCAGACGACGCCTACGTCGACGGCATGATCGCAGCTCGCGCCGAGGCGGTCCTCGACACGCTCGGGCAGGATGGCCGGCCGTTCCTGCTGGCCGTCGGCTTCCTGCGGCCCCACCTGCCGTTCGCGGTGCCGCAGCGCTACTGGAACGAGACCCCGGAGGGCGACCTGCCGGCCGACCGCGCCTGGCCGCGCGATGCTCCGCGCGATGGACGCTACGGGACGGGCGAGCTGCTCAAGTACGCCGGCCTCCCCGAGGCGACGCCGTTCGACGAGGGCATCGTGCGCCGGCTGCGGCGCGGCTACCGCGCCTCGGTGCGCTACGTCGACGCCCAGGTCGGGCGCGTGCTGGCGGCGCTGGAGGCCAGTGGGCAGGCCGACGACACGGTGGTGGTGCTCTGGGGCGACCACGGGTTCCTGCTCGGCGAGCACGGGCTGTGGGCCAAGCACGTCACGCTGGACCTCGCGCTGCGGAGCCCGCTGATCGTGCGCGGGCCGGGCGTCGCGCGCGGCGCCGCCTCGGGGCTGGTCGAGACGGTCGACGTGTACCCGACGCTGGCCGCGCTCGCCGGGCTGCCGGCTCCCGACCACGCGCAGGGGCAGAGCGTGCTCCCGCTCCTCCGCGACCCGTCGGCGCCGGGCAAGCCGGCGGTGTTCTCGCGGTTCCGCGCGATGGAGACCGTGACGACGCCCACGCACGCGCTCACCCTCTTCGCCGACGCCCCCGGCGGGCCGTTCGCCGACTCGATGCTCTTCGACCACCGCACCGACCCCGCCGAGTCGCGCAACGTGATGGCCGAGCAGCCGGACGCCGCCGCGCGCCTCTCGCGGATGCTCCGCGCCCACCTCGCCGAGCGAGAGTAAGACCGCTCGCCACGAGGGCGAACGCAGGGACGGCCCCATGCGCCCCCGCCCTCCACTCCCCCCATTCTCCCCACGCTCGCCCCATGCTCGGCCTCACCCTCCTCGACTGGACCGTCGTCGCCGTCTACGTGGCCGGCGTGACGGCGCTCGGGCTCCGCATGAGCCGCGGCGTCACCACCTCGGGCGACTACTTCATGGGCGGGCGGCGCTTCGGGAAGCTGCTCATGATCGCGCAGGCGTTCGGGACCGGCACGCGCACCTCGCAGGTGGTCGCCGTCTCGGGCGGGGCGGCGCAGCAGGGGCTCGCGGCGATCTGGTTCCAGTGGGTCTACCTCTTCTCGACGCCCTTCTACTGGCTCCTGGCGCCGGTCTACCGGCGGCTCCGCTACATCACGATCGGCGACTTCTTCGACCGCCGCTACGGGCCGGGGCTGGGGGCGGCCTACGCCGTCGTCGGGCTCCTCTACTTCGCCGTCACGACGGGCGTGATGCTGCGCGGCGCGGGCGTGACGATCTCGGCCGCGACCGGCGGGGCGGTCAGCACCGAGGCGGCCGTCTTCGCGATGGTGGCCTTCTTCGTGGCCTACAGCCTCTTCGGGGGCCTCGTGGCGGCCGTGACCACGCAGGCCGTGCAGGGGCTGTTCATCCTCGCGCTGAGCTTCCTCCTGATCCCGTTCGCCCTCGCTGAGGCGGGCGGCATCGCCGGCGCGCGCGCGGCGCTGCCCGAGGGGACGGCCTGGTTCGGCCTCGTCGCGAGCGAGGAGATCACGCTCTTCTACATCGTGATGGGCGTCGTGAACGCGCTCGTGGGCGCGACCGTGCAGCCGCACCACATGGCCATCAACGGGGCCGGCAAGGACGAGGTCGCGTGCCGGACGGGCTGGACCTACGGCAACTTCCTCAAGCGCTTCGCGACCGTGGGGTGGGCGCTCTCGGGCGTGCTGCTCGTGGCGGCGCTCCCGGCCGTGGCGCCGGAGCTGGGCGACCGCGGCACGCGCGAGGCGGCGTTCGGGCTGGCCGCGCGCGAGCTGCTGCCGGCGGGCTTGGTGGGGCTCCTGGTGGCGGCCGTCGCGGCGGCCGTCGTCGCCGGCGCCTCGGCGTTCATGGTCAACGGGTCGGCGCTGTTCACGCGCAACGTGTGGGGCCGCTTCCGCCCCGCCGCCACCGAGGCGCAGACGCTGGCCGTCGGGCGGGCCGCCTCGGTGGCGGTCGTGGCGCTGGGCGTGGGCGCCGCGCTCACGCTCGAGAGCGTGATCGGCGGGCTCGAGTTCCTGTGGAAGCTGATGGCCTTCCTCGGCATCCCGTTCTGGGCGGCGCTCTTCTGGCGCCGCGCCAACCGCTGGGGCGCGTGGGCCTCGCTGGCCGCGACGGCCCTCTGCTTCGTGTTCACCGGCGGCGTGGTCGGCGAGGCGTGGACGTTCCCGGCGCAGGTGGCGCTCTACCTGCCGGTCGGCATCGCGACGCTCGTGGCCGTCAGCCTCGCCACGCGCCCCGAGGCGGAGGCCCTCCTCAACCGCTTCCACTCGCTCCTCAACACGCCCGTGGGCGAGGAGGCGCGGCTCGCCGAGGCGGGCATCGAGGTGGTCCACGAGGCGGGCGCGTCGGACGCCCCCGAGGCGGACGCCCCCGAGGCGAACGTGCCGGGCCGCGAGAGCGCGGTCGCACCCGCCATCGCTGGGCGTGTGGAGACGGTCCCGCTCCTCGACGACGCGCCGGCGGCGGCGCGCGGAGCGTCGCTGCTGCTCACGCACGTCGGGCGGTGGCGCCCGTTCTCGGTCGCGCGCTACCAGACCGACCTGCGGGGGTTCGCCGTGGCGTGGGTCATCGTGGCGGGCCTCCTGGCGGGCGTGTACGCCCTGGCTGCGGCCCTGGGGTGACAGCTACCAAGGCGGCTGTCTCCTGTGCCGCCTCGGTGGCCCCGAGGCGGTCCGGGTGGTCAGCAGGGCAGCACGGGGACATCGTAGGGCGCGAAGGCGCGGTCTCGCGTGACGAGCGTCAGCCCTTCGACCTGAGCCTGCGCGATGAGCACGCGGTCGAACGGGTCGCGATGGTGGAGCGGGAGCCGTCCCGACGCCTCGCCATGACGGGCCGAGATCGCCAACTCAGCGTAGCCCTGGCGTGCTGCCGCTGCGATCACGTCGGGGGCTGGGCGGGAGAGCTTGCCGCGTTTGACCTTGATCTCGATCTCCCATACGTTCACGGCCGAGAAGAACACGGCGTTGGCCGGGTCGCGCACGGCGTCGCGTGCGGCGGCGCGCATCACGTCAGGCTCGCCGACGAGGTAGATCAGCGCGTTCGTGTCGAGGAGCAGCCTCACGCCTTCCTCTCCACGCCCTTCTCTCGGTTGAACCGCTCGCTCTCGGCCACCACGTCGTCGTAGGCGTCGCCGTAGAAGTCGCGCTCGATCTCCTCGTCGGATCCGATGAAGACGCGCTCGATCTCCTCTGGCGTGATACCCCACGTGCCACGGAGTACACCCACAGGGCGGGGGCTCGAAGCGGCAGGCGGGCGAAGCTCGGCGACGGGCTCGCCGCGACGCGTGATGGTCACGGTTTCCCCCGCCTCAACGCGGCGCAGGAGGTCCGAGAGGTGGGTCTTGGCTTCGTGGACGCCGACGGTTGCAGACATGGCGTTGTTGACTACATCAGTTGACCAACATAGCGAATCCGCTCTGCAAACGGAGTATGCCGGGGCGCTCGCGCCCCCGAGGCGGTGCCGCCTCGGTGCCCTGTGTCCTCGACCTCTCGTGACTTGGCTGTCCGTTTGGCCCCTCTCTGTCCGCCTCGGGACCCATGTCATGTTCGGTCGATTTCAGGCTGTGCCGGCTGAGCCTTGTCAAGACATGAGAAGCGGCCTCCGCGCTACCGTGGAGGCCGCTTCTTCGACGTGGAGCTAAGCGGATTCGAACCGCTGACCTCTGCAGTGCGATTGCAGCGCTCTACCAACTGAGCTATAGCCCCGGCGCGCCGCCTCGGGGGCGACGGACCGCCAGAATACCGACCCGCCCCGGCCAGCGTCAACCGGCCGGGGCGGGAGGATCGGTGAAAGGCGCCGCCTCGGGGCCAGACGCGCAGCGCACGTCCCGAGGCGGTCCGCCCTCCACTCCTCCCATTCCCCCCATTCCATCGA
>JBCCQJ010000084.1:0-15545 GCA_039024395.1 Bacteroidota bacterium
GCGCTCGGCCCCGAGGCGGCGCTCGAACGCGACCGCGTCCCCCGAGGCAGCCAGCACCGACAGCCCACCTCGGCGCAGGACAGGGTCGGCGTGGCGGAGGGCGATCGCGCGCTGGTAGAACCCGAACAGCGTCGCGTCGAAGGCGACCGGGTCGGGGTCGCGCACGAGCCCCCGAGGCGCACGGCTCTCGGTCTCGTACGCCAGGTCCGGCCAGACCATCGGCTTGCGGTCGTCGGGGTCGTCGGCGCCCCACATGCCGGCCTCGTCGCCGTAGTAGACGTGCGGCGCGCCGGGAAGACCCATCTGGAGCAGGACGACGGCCCGCTGGAGGTCGCGCTCCTCCTTGTGTGGCGCGCGGACGAGGTAGGCCGTCGTGTCGCGCGGACCGGCGAGGCGGTCGTAGCCGCCCCCGAGGCGGCCGTTGACGATCATCGACGCGAGGCGGTCGGTGTCGTGGCTCGCGAGCACGTTCATGAGGGCCGGCCGCGTCGCCTCGGGGAAGGCGTCGAAGCGCGCGGACACCTCGGCGGCGAACGTTTCGGCCGGAATGCGCCCGTCGAAGGCGAACGCGTCGAGCGGGATCGCGACGGCGTGGTAGTTCATCGTGGACGAGAACCCGGTCCGCGCGAGGTAGTCGGCGGCGTCGCCCCACTCCTCGGCGACGGTCACCGCCTCGGGGTTGATCTCGGCCACGAGCGCCGTCCAGTCGCGCCAGAACCCGTCGGGCACCTCGTTGGCCACGTCGAGGCGCCACCCGTCGATGCCGTCCGAGGGGTCGCCGTCGCCGTTCGGGTCCATCCAGCGGCGCGTGGCGTCGAACACGTGCGCCTTCACCTCGGGATGGAGGTCCGTGCCGTCGGCGGTGTTGGCGAGGACGGCCAGCGGCTTGTAGCCCCACCATCCGGTCCAGTCGAACTCGTCCGCCTCGGTGGCCGGGTCGTCCCAGGCCGTGACCTCGTACCAGCCGGCGTAGGGGCTGGCCTGCTGGTTCCGGCGGACGTCCTCGAAGGCCCAGAACCGCGTGCCGGTGTGGTTGAACACGCCGTCGACCACGACGCGGATGCCGCGCGCGTGGAACGCCTGGATCAGGTCGAGGAACAGGCGGTCGGCGCTGGTCCAGACCCACGTCGCCGGGTCGGCCGTCTCGGTCGCGATGAGGGCCTTGTCGCCCTCGGGGTCCGGCCCGAAGTGCGGGTCGATGTGGTGGTAGCTCGTCGCGTCGTACTTGTGCAGCGAGGCGGCCCAGAAGACCGGGTTGAGGTACACCGCGGTGACGCCGAGCGAGTCGAGGTACGGCACGCGGTCGAGGATGCCCTGGAGGTCGCCCCCGAGGCGGCGGTCGAACACGCCGTCGTCGTAGAAGTCTGGCCCTCGGGCCTCCTCCCAGGGCGCGCGGCGGTACCAGTCGGCGGTCCACGGCGTGACGGCCCAGTCGGCCCCGACCGCCTCGGGGGACTCGAGCGTCTCGCGCGTCGGGTCGTTCGACGGGTCGCCGTTGGCGAAGCGCTCGGGGAAGATCTGGTACCAGACGGCGTCGGCGGCCCACGCGGGGGGCGCCGGCTGGGCGTGCGGGGACAGGGGCCAGCAGGAGGCGGCCAGCAGGATCGTGATCGAAAGGACGCGGGTCACGACAGGGCTCGGAGCAACGAGAGGAGTGGACGGCTCAGCCGCTGAGCGTGCGCGTCAAGAGGGGCGACCGCCTCGGAGGCGAGGTACCCGAGACGCTCCGCCACGAGAATCTGGGTCTCAACCTCCTTGAGCGACGCCCGTGCGTAACGGAGGAACTGTCGGTATTCACCCGTCTTCCCGCGCCCCCATCCCTCTGCGATGTTCGACGGCACCGACACGGCGGCCCGTCGGACCTGCGCGGTCAGGCCGAACCGCTCGTCGGACGGGAACCGGCCAGAGGCCGTGTACACCGCCTCGACGAGGTCCATCGCCTCCTGCCACACCCGGAGGTCGCGGTAGCTCTCGATGCGCCTCTCGGCCACAACGCCGTGCCCCGCCCCGAGGCGGTAGACCTCCTCGAGACGTTCGATGTCGTTGGAAGCGGCGCTGCTGGCCCCGTCCCGCTGGCCCCCTCTCCCCCTCATCGCACGACCGTCAGCCGCGCGGTCTCCGCGCCCGCCTCGGTGGCGAGCCGGACGACGTAGACGCCCGCCGGCAGGCTCGACACGTCGACCGCCGCCTCGTGGTCGCCCGCGGCAAACGTGCGGTCGGCGACCGTGAGGACCTGGCGGCCGAGGGCGTCGAGCACGTCGAGGCGGACGGCGCCGGGCGCGGCGAGGGCGAAGCGGACGCGCGCCCCCGAGGCGGCCGGGTTGGGGAAGACGGCCTGGAGACCGGCAGCCGCCTCGGGGGCGGCCTCGTCGGCCACGGCGCCGAGGTTGCCCGGCGGCGAGGGCACGTCGACGTCGGTCCAGACGAAGAACTCGCCCGGCCCGAGGCGGACCGTGTAGTCGCCCGCGGGCAGCTCCGCCTCGGTGTCGTCGAAGTAGCTATACCACGTGCCGGCATCCCCCAGTGGCACCGTGACGTCGGTCGAGTCGACGCCGACGTTGCCGAACACGACCGCCCGCGTCGGCTCTCCGTCCGGCGCGTCCGGAAGCGCGAGCGTCATCCACCGCGCAGGCGTGGCCCCGAGGCGGGAGGCGAACTCGGTGTCGGCGCTGCGGAAGATCTCGTGGCCGTTCCGGAGATCGAGCAGCGCGGCCCACGTGTCGTAGAGCCGCTGGCGGAGCCGCCGCTCGTCGGCGCTCGCGGTCGAGACGCTCACGCCCGAGTTGTTGCTGAACGCCGGCACGTCGGCGACGTAGTCCCAGCGGATCGGCTTGTTGCCGACGCGGCCAGGGTCCGACGGGGCGCAGTCGCCGTCGCCGTTGTTCTTGAGGCACTCGCCGGGGCCGCCGCCGTAGCCGATCTCGCCGAACTGCCACAGCATGCGGGGGCCGGGCGTGAGGAAGAAGAACGTCCCCAGCAGCTTCTGGCGGTCGAGGGCCGTGTGGAGGTTGCGGACGTTGTAGCTGCCGCTGGCGTTGCCGAACGAGCGGTTCTTGAACATCATCCACTGCTCGTCGTGGCTCTCCATGAACGTGATCTGGCCGTCGAGCGGGAAGCCGTTGTTCGGCGGGTAGGATCGCGTGAGGCTCGAGCGGTCCATGTAGCCCATGGCCGCCTGCGCCGAGGCGTCGTTGAGGTTCGACCAGAACATCATGCCTGGCAGGCCGCGGTCGCGGCCGTAGGCGGCCAGCTCCTGCTCCTCCTGCGCCGAGCCGAAGTGCTCCATGATGACGTACGCCTCGGGGTGGGCGGCCCAGAGCGAGTCGGCCATGCGCTTGAGGAGGGCGACGCGGCTGGCGTCGTAGGCGCTCCACACGCCCACGTCGGTCGTCTGGCGCTGCGTGAACCCTTTCGAGAGGTCGAAGCGGTAGCCGTCGACGTGGTACTCGTCCATCCAAAACCGGTTGGCCGCGTCGAGCCAGATCTGCGTCAGCGGGCTCTCGTGGTTGAGGTCGTTGAACACGTTGAAGGGGTGCCGCGCGGTCGGGTTGGCCCACGGGTTGGTCGCGTTCGGCGCCCCGAACCGGCCCTGGTTGTCGAGGCGGACGAGCGGGCTCTGGCCCGTCGCGTGGTTGTAGACCACGTCCAGGATCACAGCCATCCCGCGCGCGTGCGCCGCGTCGACGAACGCCTTGAACGCGTCGGGCGTCCCGTAATGCTTGTCGAGGGCGAAGTGGAAGGCCGGGTTGTAGCCCCAGCTCTCGTCGCCGTCGAACTCCGAGACCGGCATCAGCTCGATCGCGTTCACCCCGAGGCGCTCCAGGTAGTCGAGCGTGTCGGTGAGGGCGGTGAAGCTGTGCTCGCGCAGGAAGTCGCGGATGAGCAGCTCGTAGATCACGAGGTCCTTCGGGGCCGGCGGCTCGAAGTCGCCGTCGGTCCACGCGAACGGCGTCGCGCCGGGCGTGAGCACGCCGACCGCCTCGGCGGGGCCGCTGCTCGGGACCGCCCCGCTCGGGTAGCCCGCCTCGCCGGGGTAGTAGACGAGGGTCGTGTACGGGTCGGCGACGCGCAGCAGGCCGTCGACGAGGTACTGGAAGGTGTACTCGGTGCCCGGCGTGAGGCCGGTCAGCTCGATCCACCAGCGCGTGCCGAGCGGGTCGGCCGCGTCGCGGAACATGAGCGCGTCCTCGTCCACCGTCCAGCCGTTGAAGCTGCCGAGGGCGTAGACGTAGCTCTTGCCCGGCGCGCGGAGCACGAGCCAGGCCCGCGAGGCGTCGTCGGGGTCGTAATTGATACCGTCGGCGAGGCCGTCCGGCACAGGCGCGTCGGTGACCGTCGGCGGGATGGTGCCCACCTCGGCGCTCGCCGTCGCGCCGCCCGCCATCGTCGCCTCGACGCGGACGAACGAGCCGGCGGCGACCGCCTCGGGGAGGACCAGCCGGTAGACGCCGTCGCCGGTGTCGTCGATGCCCGTCGTGTAGACGTCGTCGTTGACGGTGACCGTCACCGAGGCGACCGCGGCCGAGCCGAACACGCCGGCCGAGACGGCCACGACCTGCCCCGAGGCGTCCTCCTCACGGGCAATCTGGAACACCATCGGGTCGGCCACGCGCACCACCGAGTCGCTGTTGTTCCCGAAGGTCTCGCCCCCGAGCGGGTCGGTCAACCACGTGAACGCGCTCCCCGAGGCGTTCTCGTGGTAGTGGACCTTGTAGGTGTAGCCGCCCGCGGGGTCGCTCGCGTTGCCGCGCCCGCCGACCTCGAGCCGCTGCGTGTAGCGGTACTCGTTGAGCGAAGGCACAAAGTCGGCCTCGCTGGGCGCGCCGTCGGCGATGCGGCCGCTGCTGTTCGGCCCCCAGTCGTTGAACGAGCCCGGCACGAACGCGCGGACGACCGGCGAGATCGCCGGCGCCTCGAGGTCGGGGAGGAACCGGAACGTGACGTCGACCGAGTCGGCCTGCGCCGAGGCGGGCACGGCCCCGAGGAGGGCGACGGCGAGGAGGGCGGTGCGGAGCATGAATCGGAGGGGATGAAAAACGCCGGCCGCCTGCTACAGCGGCCGGCGCAGAGTCGGAGCCGGAGGCGGCCCCTCGCAGGGCGCCTCCAGCCGGCGGAGCGCTAGCGGACGACCGTCAGGCGGCGCGTCGCCACGTCGCGGCCGGACTCGGCGCGGACGACGTAGACGCCGGCCGAGAGGGCCTGCGTGTCGATCGTCACCGCGCGGCGGCCCGCCACTGGGGCGCCATCGAGAACCGAGATCACGCGGCGGCCCGTGACGTCGTAGACGTCCACCGAGACCGTCTCGCCAGCGGCGGCGGTCACGTCGATGCGAGCGAGGCCCGTCGTCGGGTTCGGGTAGACCGCGCTCAGCACGAGGTCGCCCTCACGGCCCGGACCCGCCTCGTTGGCGACGGTCACGAAGCCCGGGTCGGTCGCGCCCGTCTCGATGGCGTTGCTGAAGTCGGCAACCGTCAGCGTACCCGTCGGGTTGATCTCCCAGGGGACGCCAACGGTGCCCGGCCCGATGGCCCGGAAGCCGTCGCCCGGAAGCGTGAAGGCACCCGTCGAGGTGTCGGTGACGTAGCGGTACCGCCGGCGGCCTTCGTCGAAACCGCCCGACCCCTCGATCTGGAGGCCGTCGGTGTCGTTGCCGAACGCGTAGCGGTAGCCGATCCCGTTGTACGTCGGGCCGGACACGGTCAGGGTGCCCGTGTAGATCCCGTCGCCGTCGTCGTCGGTGAGCTTGAAGCCTCGGATGAGGTTGCCGCCCGAGCCGGTGTCGATGAGGTCCTCGCTGCCGATGCCGGGCTCGAAGCCCTGCGTGAGCAGCCAGAAGTTGTCCTCGAACTGGACGGTCACGGTGTCCTGCGCCGGGTTGAAGGGGCGGCCCTGGCTGTCGGCGAACGACTCGGCCGCGACCATGTCGACCTGGAACGTCACGTCGACGGTGGTCCCCTCGGGGATCACGTTGCCCGGCCGGGCGGAGTTGAAGAACTGCGTCCCGAGGTCCTGGGCCGCGCCCGCAAAGTCGAACGTCCGGTTGCCACCGCCGAAGTCGAGCGGCTCCTCGAAGCCGAAGAGCGACTGCTCGGAGTTGTTCGGGTCGGGGTAGGTGAACGAATCGTCGTCCTCCTTGAACTGCACGTAGAACTTGTACTGCAGCTCGCTCCCGACCGCCGAGCGGACCGGGATCTCATTCGCGTAGGTCTGCGGCACGATCACGTCCTGCGCGAGGCCGCAGTCGTCCTGGTTGTCCACCGGGCAGTCCCAGCCGTTGAACCCGCCGCGCATCTCGACCTCGTCGTTGGTGGTCTGGAAGAGACCGATCGACGAGAGCGGCGAGATGTCGACCGTGAACGTGACGTTCGCCGTCACGAGCGGCGCGCTGAGCGCCGGGCTGTCGCCGAAGAACTTCCAGTGGAGGGTCGAGTCCTGGGCCGGAATTGTGATCGTGCGGTTGCCACCGCCGGTCACGTCTTCCCACCCGTTGTCGGTGTTGCCGTCGGAGAAGAAGAACTTGTACTCCTGCGTCTCGCCCACCGAGGCGGCTGGGTAGGCGACGCGCCCCGAGAAGAGGGCGTAGCCGGGCTGGGCCGCGTCGGTGCTCTCGCGGTTGAGGACGACGTTCGTCGCGCCGAAGTCGATGGTCGTCGTGCCACCGTCCTGGCTCCCGTTCGTCTCGCTGTTCCCGCGAACGCCGACCACGAGGTCGCCGTCGGCGAGGTCGAGGCCCTTGATGCCGGCCTGGTCGGTGTTCATGAACACGCGGAACCACACGGCGACCGAGTCGCCCGAGGTGGAGAACGGGCGCCAGTCGTAGGCCTGGTCGGCTCCCTTCTCGAAGTAGTGGAGGTCGAGCGTCACGTCGCCCGTGCCGGCCGCGATCTCGTGGTTGGCCCCATCCTCCCAGCCACCGGGCAGGTTCTCACCCTCCGACTGGTCGATGTAGAACTTGAAGTTCAGCTTCTCGTCTTCGGGGATCTGGAAGTCGATCTCCCAGTAGTCGCCGGCGACGTTGGTCGGCACGAGAGTCGTGTTGTCGTTCCAGGCGATGACCTGGTCGCCCGGTAGGGCGCTCTGGTCGCCTTCGCAACCGTCGAGGCAGCCGCGGACCTGCACGCCGGCCGCGGCGCTGGCGGCGACGGTGTCCGGCATCGTGGCCGAGTTCATGCGGAGCGTGACGTTCCGCTGGGCGAGCGCAGGTGCGGCGAGAGCGACCGTCAGGGCCGCCACGCCGAGCCATCGCCCGGTGTGTGTAGAGAAGGGTCGCATGGTGCGTCCGGTGGTTGGTGAGTGGAGGTGCCGGCCGGGGCCGGGGGCCGAAGCCCGGGGTGCCGGGCCAGGGCCGGCGCGAGCGCAGGCGCACGACAGCACCCTCGCTCGGAGGAGGGGCCGCCTCGGGGGCGGCCACAGTCAGACGGTGGGAGAACGGTTAGAAGCGGAGCCCGACGGCGATCCGGTTGACGCCGTCGAAGAACTCCGAGGCCTCGTACGAGTAGTCGGCCGAGAGGTCGAGCGAGCCGAAGGCGTAGCGCAGCCCGCCGCCGGCCGTGAACGAGCGCGTGCTCTCGTCCATGAACAGCTCCTGCAGGCCGCCGCGGAGCTGAACGAGGCCGCCCAACAGCCCCACCTCGGTGCCCACGTTGACGTGCTGGCCCGCCGTCGAGGGCGAGAGCGCGTCGACGGCGACGGTCACGCGCGTGCCGGCGCGCTCGTAGACCTCGGTCGCCAGCCCGACGCGCATCGTCAGCGGCAGGTCGAAGGCGTCGGTCTGGATCCGGCCCGGCACGGCGTTGTTGCCGCCGTTCTGGCCCGGGTCGGGGTCGAACGGGATGTTCAGGTCCGAGCCGTCGATCGACATCTGCGAGCCGAAGTTGGAGATCGAGGCTCCGAGGCGGACCCCCTCGAACGGCGTCCGGAACAGCGTCCCGACGTCGAACGCCACGCCCGTCGCCGACGAGTTGGCGATCTGCTCGCGGACGACCTTGACGGTGCCGCCGAGCGTGAAGCGGTCGGTGAGCGTGCGCGCGTAGGCGAGCGAGATCGCGTACGAGCCGGCCGTGAACGTCTCGCCGGTCGGCTGCTGGTTGTTCACCTCCTCGCCGATGACGTCCATCTCGGGGTAGGTCACCGCCGTGATGCCGACCGCGACGGTGCCCATCGGCGTCGGCGCCGCGACGGATGCGAAGTTGAAGTCCGACCCGACGTACCACTGGGCGTACTCGAACGTCGCCGTGGCGTCGGTGAGCGTCCCCAGCCCGGCCGGGTTCCAGTAGAGCGCCGTGCCGTCGGAGGCCGTCGCCCCGAAGGCCCCGCCCATCGCCGTCGCGCGCGCCCCGACGGGCACGTTGAGGAACTCGGCCGCAGCCGTGCCCGACTGCGCGCCCGCCGGCGCGGCGAGCAGGAAGGCGAGAGCCGCCCCGAGGATCGAGAGTCGTGTCATGGCGCGTGCTACTTGATGAGGGCGAACGTCCCGGTCGTCTCGCCGACGCCCGGCGCGTCGACGTGGAAGAGGTAGATGCCGTACGCCACCTCGAGGCGGTTCTCGTTGAGGAGGTCCCACGGGAGCGACCCGTTGAGGAGCATGTCGGCCGTGATGCCGTCGTTGGCGCCCTCGTTCCGCTCGAGCGTCCGCACGAGCCGCCCCGAGGCGGTGAAGATGCGGACGGTGGCCTGGGGCGGGAGGTTGACGAACCGAACCTGCCGCTCGCCGCGGCCGGTCGGGAAGGGGTTGGCGATTTCGAAGGCGCTCGCCCCGCGGTACGGGTTCGGCACCACGCGCACCTGGTCCAGCGCCGCGCGCGCCGCCTCGGCGTCGAACGTGGCGCCCTGCACCGTGAACTCGTAGACGTCGCTCGACAGCCAGGGCGTCCGCGTCACGATCCGGGCCTCGTCACCCGCCTCGGGGTCGCGGAGGGCCGGGTTCGTCAGGTCGATGCGGATCTCCCACGTCGGCGTCAGGCCCGGGCGGCGGTCGCCGTCGATCGACTCGAGGAGGTAGATCCGGTCCGAGTTGGCCACGCCCGAGCCGTTCACGTTCGGGTCGGCGCTGAACAGGTTGGTCTCCGCCGTGCCCGGCCCGAACGGGTCGGGGCTCGGCCCGGTCACGTCGAGGAACGCGAAGGCGGCCGGGACCTCGGTCACCTCGCCGCTCGCGCTGACGACGCTCTTGAACACCTGCACGTTGGTGGGCTTGGCGGGGATCGTCCGCTCCCCTCCTGCCCGGATCGTGTACTCGGTCGACGTCCCCGATCCGGGCGCCCCCACCACGACGCGGTAGTCGGCCGGGAAGCGCGTTCCCGGCGGGTTGCCGGTCAGGTCGAACGGCGCCACCTCGATGGGGCGGATGGCGTCGTCGCCCCAGCCCGTCTCGTCCTGAACGACCGTCGTCAGGTTGACCGGATCGAAAGCGAGTTGGAAACCCTCGGTGATCGGAGCGTCTTTGTCGGGCTGCCACACCGAGGCGTCCGTGAACAGCGGCTGGTTGTCCGTGAGGTCGAACAACGACACCGATTGCGTGCGCAACGTGTCGGCGGTGATCTGGACCCCTCCGCTGACCGTCTGCCCCAGGACGAGTGTGTCTCGGAATGTGACCCGGTAGCGGTGTCCGTCCTGGAGCTCCGTCGGGTCGACGATCCGGTACCCGACTGTCCCGTCGGCAAAGCCGCGGACGCGCTCGATCTCGGTACCGGCCTCGACGTAGCCGGCGGCCGCCTGCGAAGCGGTTGCCACGACGACGTTGGGGCCGGTGCGCGTCACGCTCCCATCCGGCCCGATCGTGATCGAGACCGAGCACTCGGACGGCGGGATGTTAACCGGCACCGCGCCGAAGTCGTAGCTCGTGACGGCGTAGTAGTAGGTCACGCCGTTCACCGCCGACGAGTCAACGTAGACGTTCGAGAGGCCGTTGGCCGCCTCGCCGGGATCGCGCACGTCGGTTCCGAGGAAGTACTGCGTCCCGTTGACGGCGACCGGGTGGAAGCCGCTGTTGCCGTTGATGAGGTCGAACTGAGCGACCGGACGAAGGAAGCTCACGTTCCCGAACCCGTCGGTGATCTGCCGGGCGTCGAGGAAGCCAGGGTCGGTGGACCGATAGACCCGGTAGCCCTCGAAGTCGTTCGGGTTGAGACCCGGCACCGCGAGATCGGCGATGAACGAGTCGAACGAGCGCTCGGCCGCGTCGTCCCAGTAGAGCGTGATCGCCCCGTCGCCTTCGACCGCGCGGACGGTCGGGCAGATGGGCGCCTGCGCGAACCGGTAGTCCGCCTCGTAGGCCTCGAGCGCGTTCTGGCGCTTGATGAGCAGGTCGCGGTAGCGGCCCGCCACGTCCGTCGCGGGGCGGCCGTAGTCGACGTCGCCCATGATGACGGCGAACGAGACCGACTCGGTCTGGCCGGCGGCCAGCGGGAACAGGCCCGACGACACGTAGAGGTCGGTGTCTCGGTTCTCGGGCGTCACGCCAGGCTCGAGCAGCGAGAATTGGCCGGGCACGAGGAAGTTGAAGAAGAGCTGCCGGTCGGCGATCGACTGGTAGTTGATGCCGCCCGCCGGCCGGTACTGGACGTTCGTGATGCCGATCTGGTCGGACTCCGAGATGTCGGTCACGTCCACGTTCGGCTCCCCGGGGAAGCCGAGGCCGGCCCCTGAGGTGGGCACCCCGTCGTTCTCGCCGAGGTCGACCGTCAGATCGGCCCCGTCGAGGCCGACGTCGTCGAGGGCGGGCCGCCAGTCGCCGTCGTTGTCGATCCCGTCGTCGCGGCGCTCGTCGATCATCTCGTCGATGTTCTCGTCGATCCCCTCGTCGATGGCCCCGTCGCCGTCGTTGTCGACGCCGTCGGCATAGGGGGCGCCGAGGTCTTCGGCCTTGACGTCGTAGAGCACGATGTCGGTGCCGGGCACCGGCCAGCGGTAGTACGGCGCGTCGGCGGCGGCCGCGTCGATCATGGCCTGCGTCACGACGGGGCTGTCGGGCTCCCACAGGTAGTCGAACGGGGGCGCCCCGCCGAGGGCGTCGCCGTCGTTGTCGATGTTGTCGCGGAAGGCCTTGCCGAGGTCCGGCGTGTCGGTGGCCCCGTAGGGGATGCCAATGCCGACGAGGTGGACCGGCTCGCCCGCCTCGGTGTCGGGGTTGGCGGGCCAGCGGCCGTAGCGGTCTCCCGCGGCGAGGTCGATCATGGCCTGCGTCACGACGGGGCTGCCCGACTCGCCGTCGCCGTCGTTGTCGACGAAGTCGGCGAAGCCGACGCCGACCTGGAAGCCGAACGCCGCCCGCGACGAGTCCTCGTCGACGAGCCCGTTGCCGTTGTTGTCGATGCCGTCGAAGCGGAGGCGCTGGCCGGCCGATCCGCTCTGGTCGCCCTCGCCGGCCAGCAGGTCGAGCGTGATGACCGGCCCGCCCGGCTCGCCGACGGTCAGGCCCAGCTCGTTCAGCTCGCTCGCCTCGGCGGCCGTCGTCCCGTCGCCGTCGTTGTCGATGCGGTCGGTGGCGTTGCCGGGGCTCTCGAGGAAGAAGGCGATGGCGCCCTCGACCTCGGCGCCCTCGAACTCGGGGGCCGACGAGCGCCCGTCGGCGTCGGCCAGGAAGGCCGTGTCGAGCAGGAGGTCGAAGAACGGCTGGTCGTCGGAGGCGTCGGGGTCGCCGCCGACGAGGTCGGCCAGCCAGAGCGTGACGCCGACCGAGGTGAGGTCTTCGGTGCCGTCGTTCCGGACGCTGTGGAGGATGAAGGCGACGTCGTCGATCAGGATCTGGCTCCAGGCGAGCACCCGGGTGTCGGCGATCAGGCCGAGGCCGCCGCGCGAGAGGTCGGTCGCGTCCGGGTAGTAGGCGTTGGGCATCCCGTCGCCGAGGCGGTTCCGGGTGTACTCGTCGTCGCCCATCTTGTAGTAGATCTCGAGGTCGGCGTTGAAGACGCTCTTGCCGAAGAGGCCGCTCCAGGAGCCCGGCCATCCCGGGTCGGAGAGGTCGTCGAGCTTGTCGGGCCAGAAGGGCGGCCAGGTCTCGGGGCGGTCGCTGCGGGCGATCCCGAGGTCTTCGTCGGCCGGGTTGACGTAGCCGCTGATGGGCGCCCAGGTCCAGGCCTGGTTGGGGTTGTCGTTGTTCTGGCGGTAGTTGGGAACGTTGACGATGTAGCTCTGGCCGCCGCTCGCGTTGGTCACCTCGGCGCCGGTGAAGAGGCCGGTGAGCGCGATGTAGTGGCGCCGCGTGTTCTTGGGCCACTCGTAGGGGATCTCGCCGGGCACCGCGCCCGTGCGGCCCGTCTGGCCGAAGTTGAAGACGCTCGTCCGGAGGTCGTTGGCGTCGAGGTCGGTCTGGCGGCGCTCGAACAGGTTCACGCGCTCGGTCGACGGCACGTGGTCGCGGTCGATCTGGCCCTGCCCCGAGGCGGGGGCGGCGAGCAGGGCGCCGAGGGCGAGGGTGCTAAAGAAGCGGAGGGTCATGGGGGCCGGGGCTAAAAGCCGACGGAGAGGCCGAGCTGGATGCGGCGGGGCTCAGCGTAGAAATCGGGGCGGACGTAGAAGCCGGGGTCGTCCTGGATCGAGGTGTTCAGGAACGTGACGTCCGGGAGGCCGGTGTCGCCGAAGACGCCGCCCGCGTTGCGCGCGTCGAGGAGGTTGAAGGCCTGGAGGAAGACGCGGGGGCGGACCGGGCCGACCCCGAACTCGCGGAAGGCGTAGAGGTCGAGCGTGGCCGTGGCCGGCCGCCGGAAGGCGTTGTTAGGGACCGCCGGGAGCGTCCCGATCCGGTCCGCCTCGGCGTCGCGGGCGGGCGTGTAGGGGTAGCCGGCTCCGAAGCGGCCGAGGAGCGAGCCGCCCCATCCGCTGCCGCCGACGAACAGGCTGGCGTTGAAGGTGTGGCGCTGGTCCCAGTTGAGCGGGATGAGCTGCAGGCGCGGGGCGTCGCCGCCCTGTCGGGCCGTGATGGCGTCGCTGGGGTCCGAGTTGGAGCCGTCGGCGATCTGGTAGGTGTAGTCGGCGTCGAACGAGAACCGGCCGTTGAACCGCTTCGAGAACGTGGCCGTGATGCCGCGCACGTTCGAGAAGTCGAGGTTGGTGAAGGTCTGGTAGCTCACGCCCGGGAGCGCCGCGTCGAACGGGAAGCTGACGCTCACCCAGTCCGAGATGTCGCGGTAGAAGCCCGTCACGTCGAGCAGGTAGTCGTTCCCGAAGCCCTGCTTGAAGCCGATCTCGTACATGATCGTCCGCTGCGGCTCGAGGTCGGGGTTGCCGAACGGCCCGTAGCTGCCCGAGAGCGTGCCGACGCGGAAGCCCGGGTTGCCGAAGAGGAACTCGTAGGTCGGGATCTGGAAGAAGTAGCCGTACGAGAAGTGGATCACGCCGTCGGCCGTGATCGGGTAGGCCACCCCGAGGCGGGGCGAGATCTGCACCTTGGGGCTGGCGTCGGTGTACCAGTACGCGAGGCGCTCGTCGAGGGTGGTCAGGTTGGCGTCGTCGATCTCCTCGGGGTCGATGGCCCCGTTCCCGTTCAGGTCGCGGTAGCGATTGATGAGCTTCTGCGGATTGAACACATTGGGGTCTTCGGAGTCGACGGGGATCTCGCCGTTCGAGTCGAAGTAGTCGAACCGCAGGCCGGCGTTGATGACGAACTGGTCGTACTCGGCCTTGTCCTGGATGTAGGCGCTGACGGTGAGCGGGCGGACGCCGTCGATCTGCTGGAAGGCGTTCGTGGTCGGCGCCGGGACCGCGAGGCGGCTCGGGTCGAGGGGGTCCTGCGTGAGCGCGAAGCTCTCGGCGAAGATGTCGTCCACCCGAATCTCCACGCCCGTCTTGATGAGGTGCTCGTCGAGGGCCTGCCACGTGAAGTCGCCCTTGAGGGCGTAGCTCTGCGTCTGGCGCTGCGAGCGGAACGGGTTGATGCCGCCGCGCCCGAACCGGCCCGGCCCCACGAGAACGGCGAGCGAGTCGGGCTCGCCGGCGGCGTTCGTGAACGAGACGAACTCGGGCGTGTCGAGGAGGAACGTGTTGTCGCCGTAGTCTGCGATCTCGTCGCGGGCGGCCGTCTCGTTTCGCTTGTAGAAGGTGCTCGCGTTGATCGTGTAGAACGCCGTGTTGGAGAGCGTCTGCGAGAGCTGGAGCGTCGCCGAGAGGCCCTCGTCCCGGTAGCGACTGTTGCCGTCGGGGTTCTGACGGAAGAAGAAGTATCCGTCCCCGACATCCCCCTCGGTGATGGAGCCAAGGCTGGTGAACGTGAGGTTGGTGGATCCGTTGACGCGGAACTTGACCGTGGCCTGGCCGCTGATCTTCTCGAAGCCGTTCATCGGCACGAGCGCTGAGTCGCCTGGCGTCCCGTCGACGTTGAACACGCGTGCGCCGTAGAGCCAGCCGTCGTTCTGGAAGTAGCGGACGAGCCCGAATGCCCCGAGGCGGTTCGGAATGATCGGTGCCGAGAGCGAGCCCTGGAGGTTGTAGTACTGGGCCGGGTTGAACTCGAGGTACGAGTACGGGTCGACGTCGAGGTAGGGCAGCTGGTCGAGGATCGGGTAGGCGCCCACGTTGGAGCCGCGCAGCGCGTCGGCCCCGCCGCTGCCGGTGACGGCGTAGGTGCCCGAGAACAGCTCGACGTTGCCCTCGACGCGCGTCCCAGGGTCCTTCGTGACCACGTTGATGATGCCCGAGTTGGCCTGCCCGTACTCGGCGTTGTAGGTGCCGGCGATGATCTGCAGCTCCTCGATGCCCTCGTTCTCGATCTGGACCGCCACCGACCCGTCGTAGGCATCGGTCACGCGCACGCCGTCGACGAAGTAGGCGACCTCCTTCGAGCGCCCGCCTCGGATGTGGATGCCGCCGCCAGACGTGGTGATGCCAGCCTGGGTCTGAAGGATGTCGCCGACCTCCTGGACGGGCAGCGACTCGATCGACTCGGAGGTCACGCGGAACTCGGACGACGTCAGGTCGCGCCGGACGAGGTCGGCGCTGGCCGTGACCACCACCTCCTCGGTCTCGACCGACTCGAGACGCAGGTCGAAGTCGACCGTCGTCGTCAGGTCGACGTTGACCCGCACGCCCTCGACGCGCGTCGGCGTGTAGCCGACGAAGGAGGCGATGAGCGTGTAGGTACCAGGGCGAACGCCGATGATCCGGAACTCGCCGTCGACGCCGGTTGAGGCGCCCTGCGTGGTGCCGTCGATGCGGACGTTCGCGCCGGGGATGGTCTCCCCAGACTGCGCGTCGCGGACGACGCCGGAGAGCTGCCCCGTGGTCTGGGCAACGACGGGGGCGGCAAGAAGAAGACCGAGGACGGTCGCGAAGCAGGCGCGCATGAGGGGGCGGGCTTACGAGCGGTCGGGAGCGGGGGGCGGCGCCCTGCGGGCAGAGGTCGCCACCAGCGCGTTGAAGAAGCGGTCGAGCGCAGCGTGGTCGATCTCGACGGGGTAGCGCGCCCGGAGGCGGGCGACGGCCGCCTCGAGGCGGCGCTGCGCGAACGGAAGGTCCAGCGCTTCGCGAATCTGGGGCCGGGCCTCGGCGAACGTCATCGGGCGCGGCGGGAGCCCCTCGCCGCGCTCGACGAGGGCGTAGCGGCCCGCCAC
>JBCCQJ010000085.1:0-15435 GCA_039024395.1 Bacteroidota bacterium
CCGACGGAGCGCACGGCACCGGCCGACCGGACGCGCGACGAGGCGCCCGAGCCGCGGCGCGCGCCGACGCCCGAGCCGGTCGCCGCCCCGCCGACCGGGATCGCCCGCGTCCTCGTCCGCCCGTTCGGCGACGTGTTCGTGGACGGGCGGCGCCTAGCCCGCGAGACGAACGCGCCGGTCACGGCCGAGCTGGCGCCCGGCACCTACACCGTGCGCGCGACGCACCCCACGTTCGGCGCCCTCACCCGGACGGTCCGCGTCGTGGCCGGCGAGACGGCCGAGGTCCGGCTCCAGTTCGCCACGCCCGTCGAGGTGACGGTCACCTCGACGCCGCTCAACGCCGAGATCCTCCTCGACGGCCGTCGGACGGGGCGCTACACGCCGGCCACGATCTCGGTGCCGCCAGGCCGGCACACGGTCGGCGTCGAGCGCGACGGCTACGCACCGTCCTCCCGGCCGCTCACGATCGACGTGGGCCAGTCGCCGACCCGCGTCCAGTTCACCCTCACCGAAGCTCCCTAGCCCCATGTCGACTGCGTCCACCGTCCCGTTCCGCTCCCTCGTCGCGGCCTTGCTGCTGACCGCCCTCGCTCTCCCCGCCGCCGCCCAAAACTGCACGAACGCGCTCGACCGCGCCGAAAGGAGCTACCAGGCGGGCGACTTCGACGCCACCATCGAGCGACTGACGGCGTGCCTCGATGCCGGCCGCTTCTCGGCCGAGGAGCGCCGGCAGGCCCACCGCCTTGTCGGGCTGAGCTATATCGGCAAGGACCGCGAGGCCGACGCCCGCGAGGCCGTGGCCGCGCTCCTGGAGGTGGCCCCGAACTACGAGCCGGATCCGGCCCTCGACCCGCCCCCGTTCGTCCGGCTCGTCTCCGAGGTCCGCCGCGCCCGGCCCCGCACGTCCAGGCCCGGCGCGGCCCGCGTCGCCTCGACGGACGCCGGGTTCAACGCCTCCTTCCGCGCACACGGCATGGGCTACTCCGACTCCGACGACGACTCGTTCACCGGAGCCGGCGGCGACGTCACGCTCGGCTATGCGTTCTCGCCGGCCGTCTCCCTCTACGCCCAGCTCAGCGGCTCGGCGGGCGATGGCGACGGCGGGGCCTCGGTGGCGCTCGGCGGGGTCGGCCTCGGCGGGCGGTTCCACATCAACGGCGGGCGGGCGAAGGTCGTCCCGTTCGTCGGCGCCGCGGCGTCGTTCCAGTCGGCCACGTTCGAGTTCGACGGTCTGGGCGATGTCGACTACAGCGGGCCGGGCGGCGAGGTCGAGGGCGGCGTCCTCTACTTCGTCTCGCCGGCGCTGGCCCTCGACGCGGGCGTATCCGCCGCGTTCACGTCGCTCGGCACAGACGCGCGCCCGGACGACATCTCGGCGACGACGCTCCGCCTCGGGGTCGGGGTGTCCTGGCGACCGTAGGAGCCGGCCCGCCTCGGAGACGGCGCTCGCCCGCGAGGCGGGCGCGCTACGCGACCGAGCCCATCGTGCGTCGGAACGAGGCCAGCATCCGGTGCGCCCGCGTCGGCCGGGCGAGCGGCCCCGGAGAGGTGAGGTCGAACAGGCTCCGGACCCCCAACCCGGGCGGCACGACCCGGCAGCCCATCGCCCAGTCGGGGAAGGCCCGCTCGGTGATCTCGTGGCGCATCATCACCATCACGCCTCGGTGGCGCGGGTCGCGCTCGACGCGGCGGAACGTCTCGTCCACCCGCTCGGCGGGGCCTTCGAGCACCTGCATGAAGTTGCTCCCGCTGAAGAGCAGAACGCCCGTCAGGCCCGCCGCCTCGTTGTTGCGGCGGCTGGCCCGGAGGATGTCCGCGAGGTCGTCCTCGTTGAGGGGACGCGCGGCCGAGGAGGCGTAGACGAGCTGGATGAGCATGGCGGGCAGAAACTCCCCGGGGTATCGCCACGTCGGCCTCGACCTAAAGCCGCCTCGGCGCAGCGTCGTCCCGGGGTCGCGCCGCCCCGAGGCGGTGGCCCGGTGCCTACGGGCAGACGCCGACAGCCCGCCGGCTCCCGAAGGCCTCCGCCTCGCGCTCGAGCCAGTTGTCGTACTTGCACGGCGCGTCGATGTCGCCGCCCTCGACCACGAAGTAGGCCGCCGCGAAGAGCGCTGGGACGTCGAGGTAGATCCACCGCGAGAGCGCCCGGTACGTGTCCGACTCCTGGAACGCCTCGTCCAGGGGGGACCACAGCAGGGCCGCCTCAGCGCGGACGAACTCGTGGCTCTGGAGCGCGTGGACCAGCTCGTGGGCGGCCGTGTCGTGGAAGTCGTCGTCGTCGCGGTTGACGTAGATCGAGCCGAGGACGGCGAACCCGTTGGCCGTGATGTCGAAGATCGGTGAGCGGCCACGCCCCTCGTCCGTGAACAGCGGCGTCCCGTAGACCAGCGACCGCCCGACGGCGAGGTCGTTCTCGGCCAGCATGAGCCCGAACGCGACCGTGTTGAGCGGCAGCAGCCGCGCCTGCACGGCCCCCGTGCCCGGCCGCACGTCGAGGCGGACGAACCCGACGTGCGCGGCGAGCCGGTCGAGCGGTGGCCGCCCGTGCGCCGCGTTCTCGACCACCGACACACCGACATCGTGCACGAGGCGCGCCGGCAGCCCGTACGCCAGGCGTTCGCGCGTCGCGATCTCGCCGGCGGCCCACTTGCCCGCATACGCGACGGTTCCGCCAGCGGCGCCCCAGCCGGCCCCCTCCGCGAATCGTTGCAGCGGCGGGCCGTCCTCGCCGTTGACGACCGCCCCCACGCCTCCCACCAGGGCGCCGAAGGCCACGTTGTAGGCGGCCAGCTTGAGGTCCTGCCCCGGCGGCGCCTCGGTGCCGAGGCGTGGCGGCTGGGGGTTGGTCGTGGTGGCGCAGCCTGCGGTCGCGAGGGCCAAGACACCGACGGCGAGGATCGCTGACCGAGACACGGAGAGGGCGGAAGACGGGGACGGGATCCGAGCCTACACGCACGAGCAAACGACGGGGGTCCACGGACAGAAGCCGCTGGCCCCGAGGCGGGACGAGCGCCGCCCTGGGCACCGATGAAAAACGGCGCGTCGCCCCTTAAGGCCCTGTCCGGCGGCTCGATACCCGAGCCGTAATGACCTATCCTCCCCATCCGGCGGCGGCAGCCCGCGTGCACGACCCTGCACGCCTGGCCGCGCTGCGCCGGACGGGCCTGCTCGACGCCGAGGCGAGCGAGACGTTCGACCGCCTGACCCGCCTCGCCAAGCAGGTGATCGGGGCACCGATCGCGCTGGTGTCCCTCGTCGACGAGCAGCGGCAGTTCTTCCTGAGCCAGCAGGGCCTTGGCGGTTCGGTTGCCGACGCCCGCGAGACGCCGCTCTCGCACTCGTTCTGCCAGCACGTGGTTGCCACCGACGACGCGCTCGTCGTCGACGACGCGCGGGCGCACCCGGTCGTCTGCGACAACCTTGCGATCCCCGACCTGGGGGTGGAGGCCTACCTCGGCGTGCCCATCCACGCCCCCGACGGCGAGGTGCTGGGCTCGCTCTGCTCGATCGACAACACGCCGCGGGCGTGGACCCAGGAAGAGGTCGCCGCCATCGAGGCCCTCGTCGCGAGCGTCGAGGCCGAGATCGCCCTGCGGCAGGAGGTCGCCGAGCGGGAGCGGACCGAGCGGGAGCTGCGCGGCGTGCTCGGCGGCCTGAGCGACACCGTCTTCCGGACCGACGCCTCGGGGCGGCTGATCTTCCTCAACGAAGCGTGGGAGCGCCGGACCGGGCGCGCCGTCTCCGAGGCGATCGGGCGCCCGCTGGGCGAGGTTCTCACGGCCCCGGGCGAGACCCTCGACGCCCTCCTGACCGCCTCGGAGCCCCCCGCCTCGGTGCGCGTCACGGCGGCCCACGCCGACGGCTCGGCCGTCCACTTCGACCTCCGGTGCCGGCCGATGCCAGCGGACGAGGGCGGCCTGGCCGGCACCCTCGTCGACGTCACCGATGCCGTCCACCTCTCCGACGAGCGCGCCGCGCGCGAGGCCGCCGAGGCCGCCCGCGCCGAGGCCGAGCGGATGGCGCGCCTCCAGCGAGCCTTCCTGGCCAACATGAGCCACGAGCTGCGCACGCCGCTCACGGCGATCCTCGGCTGCGCCGAGATCCTCAACGAGGAGGTCTCCGGCGGGGCGACCGATCTCGTCGAGCCCATCCTCACGGGCGGCCAGCGCCTGATGGACACCCTCAACGGCATCCTCGACCTGGCCCAGCTCGACGCCGGCCGCGTGGCGCTCAAGCCCCGCACGCTCGACGTCGGGGCCTACCTCCGCGACACCGCCCGCCTGCTCGCGCCGCTCGCCGACGAGCGCGGCCTCGACCTCCACGTCGAGAGCGACGCCGGCTGCGCCGCCGTGCGGGTCGCCCCGAGCGTGCTCGACCGGGTGGTGCTCAACCTGGTCGGCAACGCGATCAAGTTCACCGAGCGCGGCCAGGTCGCCGTCCGCGCCGCGCTGCATCTGGCGCCGGAGGACGCCCTCCCGGAGGACGCCCTCCCGGAGGACGCCGCCTCGGAGGATGCGGCACCGGACGACGCGCAGCTCCAGATCGACGTCGTCGACTCGGGCATCGGGATTCCCGCCGACGCCCTGCCGCACATCTTCGACGCCTTCCAGCAGGCCTCCGACGGCGACAGCCGGACCCACGAGGGCACCGGTCTCGGGCTCTCGATCACGCGGCGCTACGTGGAGCTGGCCGGAGGCCGCCTCGCGATCGCCAGCGAGGTCGGCCGCGGCACGCACATCCGGGTCACCCTCCCCGTGGCAGCGGGCTGAGCCCCTCGCCAAGGTCCGATTCGGGCGACGCCCGGCCCCGAGGCGGCGGTAGCTTCGCGTCCCCCCCGGCCGCCCCGTTGTCGTCCCCTGCCCGCCCGCTGCTTGCCGCTGCGGACGCCCCCACTGGCGTCCCCGCTCCCGCTGTCGTCTCGCTTCCGGGCGTGCGCCTGCGCGAGGGGTTCGCCTTCCGCGACGGCCAGCGGACGTTCCTCGAGCGCTGGGCCGAGGCGCTGCGGCGCGGCGAGCGGAACGCGCTCGGCGTGTTCGTGCCCGGCTACGGCAAGACGATCACCGCGCTTTCGGCCTACGCCGTCGCCCGCGCGCTCGGCGTGGCCGACCGCCTCGTGGTGTTCGTGCCCCGCGGCAACCTCCGCGACCAGTACGCCGACGCCGACGAGCTGGCGCAGGTGTTCCACCGCCTCGGGGCAGAGCCGGTCTCGTTCTGCGCGGCCGACTCGGACCGGGTGTTCCTCAAGAACCTCGACACCGAGGTGGTGGTGACGACCTACCAGTACGCCTCGGGCGAGCGCGGAGGCGACGCCCTGGTGGAATACTGCCGGCGAGCCAAGGCGCTCTTCGTGTTCGACGAGGTCCACCACCTCGCCCACGACGGGACCTGGGCGCAGGCCATCGAGCGGTTCCCCCACGCCGCCTCGGTGGCGCTCTCGGGCACGCCGCTGCGGAGCGACAACAAGACGCTCTTCGGGGTGCCCTTCACCGAGGACGCCGACGGCGTCCAGTACTACAAGGCGCTCCACGAGGTGGGGATGCGCGAGGCCCACGCCGAGGGCCAGATCCTCAAGTACGTCGACGCCCACGTGGTCGACTACGCCGTCCGGATGATCCACACCGATACCGGCGAGGAGGTCGAGCTGTCGCTCTCGGTCCTCCGCGACGACCCCGAGGCGGGCCGCGACGTCGACGCGTTCCTCGCGCGCCAGAAGCTCCGCTTCCACGAGGTCTACCTCGAAACGCTCCTTGGGCCGGCCTTCGCCCGCTTCGCCGAGAAGCGGGGCGCGCTCGCCCGCCAGATGGCGCGCACCGGCGGCTGGGCCGGCTACCGCGACCACCAGATGCTCGTCATCGCGATGAGCAACGCCCACGCGGCCGCCATCCTCGACTTCGTGCGCCGCCGCTACCCCGACGTCCGCTCGGCGCGCATCGGGCAGGACGTGGCCGCCGCGGAGCGGCAGGCGCTCCTGGAGGCCTACCGCGAGGGCGAGGTCGACGTGATGGTGCAGGTCGACATGATCGGCGAGGGCACCGACATCAAGCCGATCTCGGTGATCGTCAAGGCCGACCTCGTGCGGGCGGTCGGCAAGACGATGCAGCAGGTGTTCCGCGGGATGCGCTACGTGCCCGCCTGGCCCGACGACGCCAACCGCTGCGACCTCTACGCGGCCGACGATTCGGGCGTGGCCGAGACGCTGCGCTGGATCGCGGCCGAGGAGAAGATGGGCCTCAAGAAGCGCAAGGGCGGCCAGGGACCGGGCGACGGCTCCGCCTCGGAGCCCACCGAGGCGAGCGTGTGGGAGCTCAAGTCGGTCCGCCAGGGCAGCGCGACGACGCTCTCGCTCGAGCAGATGCCCGGCTACCGCTCGTCGGCCGACTTCCACCGGGCCGTCCCCGAGGCGGCGCCCCGGCCGGTCGCGGTCGACATGGCCGCGCGCGAGCGTGCGCTGCGGCAGGTCTGCGCCGAGTTGGCCAAGGAGCTCAGCTACGGGGCGGGCGTGGAGGTCCGCCAGATCCACGCCGCCTGGAAGCGGCACGTGCGCGGCCAGGCCCAGGCCGACGCGAGCGTGGTCGAGCTGGAGAAGAAGCGGGTGTGGCTGGAGCGGTCGCTGCGCCTCGGGCGGCTGGCGTAGCCGCCTCGGGGGCGGGAGTGCTCGCCCTGCGGCCAAGGCAGGTCGTTTCTGGGCCGACTCTCTCCCCACTCCCTCCCCTCCTCCCATTCCATCGAGCGGAAAGAGGACAAAAGCGGACTCGATGGAAAAGGGAGGTCGCCTGCGATCCAACAAACACGGCTCTGGAGCAAACCTAGGTTGGTTTGAGGATGGCTCCTCGCTCCGAGAGCGCGTCAGCGGTCGTTCCTCCATTCCTCCGCGCGCAGCGCGCCCTCCACTCCTCCGAGCGACCCGAAGGGCGCTCTACGGCGCCAGGCGGTAGCGCTCCAGCGGCGCCAGCCCGATCTCGGCCCGCGCGGCATTCGTCGCCTCGATGTCGGCCACCCGGGGCGGCTCGATGGAGCCGGTCGCCGGGTCGTACTCATCGGCGGTACCGTAGAGCTGGAGCTCGCCGCGCACCTTCCGCGACTTGTCGACGGCCATCGCGAAGTGGCGCGCTGGCAGGCGACCGGCCGTCACCTCGGCGAGGAGCACCGGCGTCATCTCGTCGATCGCGTGCGGGGCGTGGAGCAGGAACACCTCAGGGTTGGCGTCGGCGCCGGTGCGCTCGTCGCTCGGCCACCCGTGCTCGGCGATGATGTCGCGCAGGCGCTCGAGGATCACGCGGTCGGTGTCTCGCATCCGCTGGAGGAGGACGGCGCGCTCGACCGGCGTCGTTCGCGCCTCCCTCTCGGCGCGGAGCCGCTGGCTCATGGCGATGTTCTCCTCGATCGGCAGTCCGGCGAGGACGCGGCCGATGCTGTCGGCCACGCACGGCGAGAACGTCCCGTACTCGACCATGTAGCGGACGCGCTGGTCGATCCGATTCATCTCGCGCAGCTCGACCTGGAGGTGCTGGCGGACCGAGTCGGCGAGGACATCAGGAGGCGTGGTCTGGGACGCCGCAGCGGGCGCGGCGAGGACGGCGAGGAAAGCGACAAGTCGGAGCATCGTGGGGAGGCGAACGTGGAGCCGCCAGGATCGGCCGACAGCCCCCGCTGGAACCTTTTGGCTCCCCAACGAGAACGTCCGGATTGCCTCCCGAACCCCTCCAGATCGGCCGTAGACTGCCCCTGTGACGGACCCCCGCCTCCCTTCCGACGCGTTCCGCCTCGGCGCGCTCGTCGTCGTCCCGAGCCTCAACCGCCTCGTGCGAGACGGCCAGCCGACCGACGTGGAGCCGCGCCTGATGGCCGTGCTGGCGGCCCTCGCCGAGACGCCGGGCGAGGTCGTCACGCGCGACCACCTGCTCGCCTCGGTGTGGGCCGACACGGTCGTCAACGACGAGGCGGTGACGCGGGCCGTGTCGGAGCTTCGCAAGGCCCTCGGCGACGGCGCGCCGGGTGCGGTCGAGACCATCCGCGGGCGCGGCTACCGGCTCACGCTCCCCGTCGAGCCCATCGAGGCGACACCCGCGTCGGCAACACCTGCCGAACCGCTTCGGGGAGCGGCAGCGCCCGGGACCTCTGGCGGACGCCCGCTCGCAGCGGTCGCCCTGGCGGTCGGCGTGATTGCGCTCGGCGTGTCAGTGTGGGCCGTCCTGCGGACCGGAGACGAGACGCCCAGCCCTTCTCAAACCACCACCGAGGCGGCCGGGACCGTCGCAGCCCCCGAGGACCCGTTCCGCCTCGACTCGACCTCGGAGTACTACCGGCCGGGCCTCTCCGACCGCGGCGTGTACGTCGACGACTCGACCGGCCGCGTCTTCTGGTTCGCCCCGGACTCGACGGAGTAGGGCTGTGGGCTGTGGGCTGTGGGCTGTGGGCTGTGGGCTGTGGGCTGTGGGCTGTGGGCAAGGTGCCCGCGCCTCGGGGGCGGCGCAAGGCGGAAGCGCGGTGCCCGCTGGTCGCGGTGCGTCAGTGGGCCAGTGAGCAGTACGTCAGTGGGTTGGCGAGACGGTGGACGAAAATGCTGCCGCCTCGGGGCTTGTGCACCGTCGGATCGGGGCGATGAGCACCGGGTCCTATCGCCCCCTTCCGCGTCTCGATGCCGCTGTGACCGCGGTCTGTCGTCCGTGGTCCGTCGTGTCGCCCCTATCCCGCCCCGAGGCGGCCTCAGCGCGTCGTCTGGACATGTGCCGGAGCGAACGATGTGCGCTCGACCTCGCGGATCTGTCCAGTCTCGATGCGGCCCTCCACGATCTCGTAGCCCATCAGCGCGAACACGCGGTCGCCGAGGAAGAGCGGCCGGGCATTGCCATACCAGTCCACGCATGAGGCGATGCAGGCATCATCGACGGGCTCGGAGTCCGCATCGAGCGTGCCGAGCCGGCGGAGATCAAGCCCCTCGTTTTGGAGGTACACGACCGATGCAGACCCCTCGTTCAGCCACTCGCGGTGCGCGCCCCAATGCCGGACCGGAAGCCCAAGCATTCCGTGCTCGTCGCCGGTTGGTCGGTAAAAGAAGCCGTGGCTTCGCGATTCGCTCTGGGCCATGCCCCGGAGCCGGTGGCTCCGCTCTGACCGCAGACGCCCTCCGAGGCGGACGGGCGTAAAGTGGAGATCGCTACCATTTTCGCCGACCACGACGGCTGACTCACCCATCTGCTCAACGCGCTCGACGGTGTGACCCATCGGGAGTGTAGAGACGGTACTCGGATCGTCCCAGCGAACACCTAGAAGGCGGTAGTCGCTCGCGTACGACGACCCGTAGAGCAGGTGGTCTCCCACGAAGCGGTTCACGTTGATGGCGGCAGGCGCCGGAAGCGTCCGGTACCACGAAGGCGGTGCCTCGTCAGACCCATCGCCGAACGCAGAGTGGGGGATGCGGAGTAACGAGAGCTTTTGTGCCGGGCGCTCCGAGTTCCACGTCCAGCGCGTTTCGGGCCATTCCGACACGGCGACGAGGAGCGCATCGCTCGCCTCGTGGAAGGAGAATGGGTTGATGGGGCTGCCTGTGACCCCTACTGCGCTCGGCGGGCTTCCATCGAGAGGGAGCCGGTACAGGACCGGACGCCCTCGCCCTCTCCTGCTGTACCGACCGCTCCCCCATGCGTAGACTGCTGACCTGGAAACGTAGAACTCACGACTACGCGGCCCGATCGCGACCGTTGCCTGGCAGTCGAGGGCACCGTCACTCACGGCGCACGATGTGATTGTGTGGAGCGCAAGGTCGATCCCGATCAGGTCTCGAGCCGGCCGGAAAACGTCCGTCGCTGACGCCACGGGAACGAAGGCACCGTCCGCGTCGCCCGACCACAGCCGTAGCGCGGGCAACTGGTCCTCGACTTTCTCGTTTTGGTGCGTGAGGGTGCGGCGACCCAGAACGAGCGGTGTGTAAAACACCAGCCGCCCCTCCACCACGCGGCCGGCATAACCCTGCCACGAGTAGTAGTCGTTTGAGCGAAGGTGGTATGTCGAGCGATACGTCAGGTGGCCATCGACGCCCACATCGAAGAGGATCACCTCAGTCCCGAAGCGGGCATAGCTGTACCCGATGACGATGGCCGTCCGCCCGACGATCAGCAACTCATCGTACCACGCCGCTTGCGGATCTAGGCCCGGCGGTGAGAGATCCGCGGCGTCGACCGAGACCAACACTCCTCCGCCGATGTCGACGGTAAACAATCGTCCTCGACGCAGGATCACGAGATGGTCGCCCATGAGCTTGACGATGCCCCCCTCGTCCACGCCGTCCACTTGATTGTTGGTGATCGACTGCCCTGTGACCCCGAAGGGCCGTTCGTACGCTACAACGACCTCACCCACACCTCCGCTTACGAGGGCGACATCGACCGGAGAAGGGTGACGATTGCACAACTCGACCTTTGAAAGCGTTTGCGGCTCATACCCCGCGTAGGAGTAGTGCACATCGTACACGCCTGCAGGAATGCCGATGATGGAGTAGTCCCCGTTGATATCGGTCGCCGCTCCTCTCTCAACTGCAGGTAGGAAAACGTTCCCGCCGATCAGCGGCTCGCCAGTCTCCGCGTCCGTGAGCCGGCCAGAAAGCACAGCGACCGAGTCTGAGGGGGATGTGCAATCCTGCCTGCGTCGTTCACGCTCTTCTTCAGCACGCTTCCGCTCACGGTCCGAGAGGTCTTTGAGGTAGTCCACCAGTGCGCTGTCCGAGGCGAACGGTGTCATCACCGAGGCGTTTGGCTGGCCGACGACGACCATCGGACCGAGAACGAGGAGGGCGAGTGTAGCGGTGCGGATGGGCGTAGACACGATGGCTACCTGTGTCGCGCAAAGCTAGGCTGAGCGGCGTGTCGGAGCCCATGCGGTTCGAGGTGCCCGCACGCACGCCCTCGCCAACCGACCGCTCATGCGCCGCTATCCGTCTCCGAAGCGGAAACGGCGCCGCCTCGAGGCTCGTGCACCGCTGGATCGGGGCGATGGTTGTCGAGGCGTATCGCCCCATCACGTGTCTGAACACCGGCCTGACCGTGGTCCGTCGTCCTGCCGCCCCGAGGCGGCGGCGCCCTCAGCGCATCGTCTGGTCCCGCCTCGGGGCGAACGACGTGCGCGCGACCTCGCGGATCTGGCCGCCAGCGACGCGACCCTCGACGAGCTCGTAACCCATCAGCGCGAACACGCGGTCGCCGAGGAAGAGCGGCCGGGCGTTGCCGTACCAGTCGACGCACGACGCCTGGCAGTTGTCGTCGACATCGCCTGCGCGGGCGTCGAGCCTGCCGAGCGGCGCCAGCGCAAGGTCCGCGTTCCGGAGGTACACCACCGAGGCGGACCCGTGAGCGAGCGACGCGTAGCGCCCGCCCTGCCGGCGGATCGGCAGCCCGAGCACGCCCTCGCCGCCGCCCTGCGGACGGTAGAAGAACCCGTGGCTCCGCGTCTCGCCCTGCGCCGCGTCCGCCAGCCGGTACGTGCTCGCCGCCTCGGGCTGGTCCCCGAGGCGGACCGAGGTGAAGAACAGGTCGCCCTTGGCGCCGCCGACCACGACGGCGTGGCCGTCCATCACGTCGACGCGCTCGGCCGGGTGGCCGGTCTGGATCTTGTGGACCGCATCCGGCTCGGACCGCGCGATGGCGAAGACCTCCTCGCCGCCGTACGACGAGCCATAGAGGAGGTGGCCGCCGACGAATCGGTTGACGTCCACGCCCGCCTCGGGGACTGGCAGGCGGTGGTACCACGCGCGGTCCGCGTCGCTGGCGCCGTCACCGAGAGCCGCGAGCGGGATCTGGGCGAGGGCAATCTCACCGCGGGGCTGTTCGGAGCCCCACATCCACTGCCCGCCGCCCCAACTCGACACGACGACGTTCAGCGTCTCGCCGTCCTCGAGGAACGAGAACTGGTCGATGGGGCCGCCCATGACGCCGAGCGCGCTCGGCTCACCGCCTCGGAGCGGGAGCCGGTAGAGCATCGAGGCGGCGTCCTGCTGCCACGACGAGAGCCAGGCGTAGACGGCCGTGCCCGAGACGTAGAACGTGTGCCCGAACGGCCCAAAGACGGCCGTCGCCTCGCAGTCGAGCGCGCCGTCGGCAATGCCGCAGGACGTGACCGTGTGGAGGGCGAGATTCCAGACGTCGTCGACCTCGCGGGCCGGGCGGTAGATGCTCGTCGCCGACACGATGGGCTCGAAGGCGCCCTGGGCATCGCCCGTCCAGCGGCGCATCGCGGGAAGCATCTGCTCCGTCCCCTGCTCTTGGCCGTACCAGCGGAGGGCGAGCGGCGTGTAGAACACGAGGCGGTCATCGACCACGCGGCTCGCGTAGTTCTCGGCCGAGTAGTAGTCGTTCGAGCGGAGATGGTAGGTCGAGCGGTACGCGAGCGCTCCGTCTCGGCCCACGTCGAACAGGACCAGCTCCGTGCCGCCTCGTTGATAGCTGTAGCCCACGACCACGGCTGTCTCGCCCACCATCAACAGCTCGTCGTACCACGTTCCCGACGGGTCCACGTCCGGCCCCGAGGCGTCCTCCACGTCGACCGGGGCGAGTGCGCCGTCGCCGACGCGGACCGTGAACAGCCGGCCGCGGCGCAGCACCACGAGGTGGTCGCCGGAGCGCTTGACGATGCCGCCCTCGTCGACGCCCGCCGTCTGGTTGTTGGTGATGCCGTCCGCCTCCGCCTCGGGCGGCGGCGCGGCGACCGCGTCCTCACTCACCGCCTCGGCGTCGTAAAGGTTGAACAATCCATACAAGCCGCGTCTGCGCTCGTCGCGGTCCATGCGGGCGCGGAGCGTGTCGAGGTAGGTCGTCAGCTCCGCCTCGGAGGCGAACGCCGTCAGGCCGTCGGAATCAGCCGGTGTGCGGACCGGGTCGGCGGGCTGCGAGCAGGCGGCTGACGTAGCGGCTAGGGCGACAAGGACGAGGGCGCGAGCGAACATGCGGACGGAGGGCGGGGGAGACCGAGAAGCTGTTCGGGTTTCGGTTTCGTCAGGCGAGAGCGAACGAGATCCTGCACGGGCCAGGAGCCCGAAGCAGCCGTAGCCATGGCTACGGCGATGCAGGGCGACGCCGCACAGGCGGGATCGCAGCCGCTCGGAGCCCGAAGGCGTGAATCCGAACAGCTTCCAAGACCCGGATCGGGCCATTTCGTCGCCCCGACAACGGGCCGACCGCCCCGAGCGTGCCCCTCTGGAGCAGATCGCAAATCGGTGCGAGAGACCGCACCTCGCGCGGAACCCCTGCCATCTCTCCATTCCTCCGCGCGCGGAGCGCGCCCCTCCGTTCCCCCCATTCCCCAGAGCAGCCCGAAGGGCGCTCCAACAGGACCTACGCCCCGAGGCGGGTGGCGATCTCGACGAGGTTGCCGTCTGGGTCGCGGACGTAGACCGAGCGGATCGGTCCAGTCGCCCCCGTCCGCTCCACCGGTCCCTCGACCACCGGCACGCCGGCCGCCCCGAGGCGGCGCACCACCTCGGGGAGCAGGACGTCCGCGAGGAAGCAGAGGTCGGCCGAGCCGGGCGTAGGCCGCTCGGCCTTCGGCTCGAACTCGCGGCCCGCCTCGTGGAGGTTGATCTTCTGATCGCCGAACCGGAGCGCCGTCCGCCCCTCGCCGAACCGCACCTCCTCCATGCCGAGCACGCCGGCGTAGAAGCGGACCGCCTCGGGGATGCTGCGGACGGTCAGGACGAGGTGGTCGAGCGACGCGATCATGCGGCGAAGATCGCGCCTCCGGCCGCTCCGAGGCGGGCGGCTATCTTCGCGGGTCTCAAACGCACCCGCATGGACCCCGTCGTCTCGGTCGGCCGCGGCCTCCTCGGCATCGCCGGCATCCTCGCCATCGCCTTCGCCTTCTCGTCCGACAAGCGGCGCATCCGCGTGCGGACGGTCCTGGCCGGGCTCGGGCTCCAACTCGTCTTCGCGGTCCTGTTCCTCAAGGGCGACGTCCTCGCCGAGGTGTTCGCGCCGTTCGGCTGGCCGAAGGCGGCGTTTGCGTGGGTGGCCGGCCTGTTCGTCGAGTTCCTGGCCGCCGTCGAGGTCGGCGCCACGTTCATCTTCGGCAGCCTGGGCCTGCCGCCCGGCGCCGACGGCTCGCTGGGCTTCTTCTTCTTCGCCTACGTGCTGCCGACGGTCGTCGTGTTCGCGTCGCTGATGTCGATCCTGTACTACCTCGGGATCATGCAGTACGTCGTGCGCGGCGTGGCGTACGTGGTCCGCCGCGCGCTCGGGACGAGCGGGCCGGAGTCGCTCTCGGTGAGCGCCAACATCTTCGTCGGGCAGACCGAGGCGCCGCTCGTCATCAAGCCCTACGTGAAGCGGCTCACGCGGAGCGAGCTGATGGCCGTCATGACGGGCGGCATGGCCACGATCGCCGGCGGCGTGCTCGCCTCCTACGTCGCCTTCCTGGGCGAGCGCTACGCGAGCGTGACGGGGGTCTCGGTCGAGGCCGGGCAGCAGCTCTTCGCCGAGCAGCTCCTCGGGGCGAGCGTGATGGCGGCCCCGGCGGCGCTGGTCCTCGCCAAGATCCTCATCCCCGAGACGACGCCGGCGCCCCCCGAGGCGACCTCCGAGGCAGTCCGACCCGACACCGACGCGGGCGAGGCGACGCTCCCGTCCACGGCCTCCGACGAGGCGGCCGAGGCCGTCACCGAGGCGGTCGCCGACCCCGGCCCCAAGAACGTCATCGACGCCGCCGCCTCGGGGGCGGCCGACGGGATGCAGCTCGCGCTCAACATCGGGGCCATGCTGATCGCGTTCCTCGCGCTGATCGCCATCCTGAACGGGATCGTCGGCTGGGCGGCCGGCCTCTTCGGCGCCGAGCTGACGCTGGAGACGATCCTGGGGACGGTCCTCGCGCCGGTCGCGTGGCTCGTGGGCGTCCCCACGGCCGACATCACCACGTTCGGGGGCTTCCTGGGGACGAAGGTGATCGCCAACGAGTTCGTCGCCTACAGCCAGTTCGCCGACGCGCTCGGGGCGGGCTCGCTCCAGCCCAAGACGGTCGTCATGGCGACGTTCGCGCTGTGTGGCTTCGCCAACCTGTCGTCGATCGGGATCCAGATCGGCGGCATCGGGCCGCTGGCGCCCGAGCGGACGGGCGAGATCGCGAGCCTCGGCCTCCGGGCCGTCCTCGCCGGCACGCTCGCCAACCTGATGACGGCGACGATCGCGGGCGTGTTGTTGGGATAATGCGCCGCCTCGGGGCCGCCCTTGCTTGGAACGATCCGTGAGCCGGCATCGGTGCAGGACTCGACGATCGCTGGTGTGTCGGGGAAGTCTGCTCCTGCCCTCTCCTTCACCGTCATCCTAAGCGGCTGGTCAATTACGTATGGGGCTGGCCTAGCTAAGCGTCCAGCGGCGGAGGGTTCTCAGTTGCTCCGACGGCGGCCCGTAGTTGAACCGCCACTCGCATTCCTTCAGAAACAGCTCGAAATGATGCTTC
>JBCCQJ010000086.1:0-15336 GCA_039024395.1 Bacteroidota bacterium
CTCGACCGCGGCGTCGTGGCCGAGGTGTTCACCCCCGGAGCGTCGCTCGCCGGGATCGCGGCCTCGTTGGAAGAGGCCGTTCGGGAGCGTCGGGCGGCCTAGGCGTGCTGCCCCCCAGCCTCCTGATCACCGGGGCCAACGGCCTCGTCGGGCAAGCCCTCCAGCGGTCCGCCGCGCGGTGGCGAGGCGCCGACGTCCTGGCGACGAGCCGGTCGGCGCCCATTGCGCTCCCGCACCGCACCGGCGGATTCGCCCGCCTCGATGTGACCGACCCCGAGGCGGTCGAGCGCGTGTTCCAGGACTTTGCGCCGGACGTCGTGCTGCACGCGGCCGGCTCGGCGCAGGTCGAGGCGTGCGAGGACGATAAGGAGGCCTGCTGGGCCCTCAACGTTGACGCGACCGAGACGATGGCGGCGGCCTGCCACCGGCACGGTGCGCGGCTGGTCCTTCCGTCGACCGACTTCGTGTTCGACGGCGCGGCAGGGCCGTACGCCGAGACCGACCGCCCCGCGCCGATCAACGCCTACGGCCGGTCCAAGCTCGCCGCCGAGAACGTCCTCCGGATGTCGCCGCTGTCGCGGTGGTCCGTTGCCCGCACGACGCTCGTCTTCGGCGCCCCCGACGGCCCCGAGCCCCGCCTCGACGTGGTGCGGTGGCTGGTCCGCGAGCTGCGCGCCGGCCGGCCGGTCCGCGTCCCGCACGACCAGGTCCGCACGCCCACCTACGACGCCGACCTCGCCGACGGGATGCTTCGGCTGGTGCGGTACGACAAGTCCGGCGTGTACCACATCGCGGGGCGCGAGGTGATGACCCTCCCCGAAATCGCTCACACCATCGCCGACGCCTTCGACCTGGGCACCTCGGGAATCGGGACGACGACGACGGCCGAGCTGCATCCGGGCGCGGCTCGACCGCTCCGAGGCGGGCTGCTCACGCTCCGCGCCGAGAGTGAGGTCGGATACCGGCCGCGCGCGCTCGGCGATGCGCTGCTCGACGTGCAGCGACGGCTCGAACAACAGGCGCTCGCGGGGCGGACTACCTAGCGTCGCCGGGCAGGAACAGCACCTGCGTGGCCGCAGCCATCTCGTCGGCGGGCTCGGCGACGAGGTACTGGCCGTCCATGCGAAGGGTGAGGTGCCCCGTGAGGTAGCGCTCCAGCTCGACCTGGCCGTCCATGCAGGCGCGCTTGGTGCACACCATCGCGTCGTCGAGGCGGAGGTCGTCGCCTCGGAGCCGGAACCGACCGTTGCACGTGTTGCAGGACGAGAGCGTGAGGCCGCCGTCCGGCCCGAACGTCATCTGATCGTCGGACCCGCGGAGGACGCTCCCGTCGGCCAGAACGACCCGCTCGAGCGTCCACGTGGTGCCGGGAAGCTCGGCCGCGAGGCCGGTCGGCGCTCGGCCGCACCCGGCAAGGAAGACAGTGGTGAGGAGAGCCAGGGCTACGAGGCGCACGGGTCCGGGGGCTGACGCGGGCAAGCTACGTGCGGCGGCGTGCCCCCGCTGGCCCGCCCGCCTCGGCCCGTCCGCCTCGGCCCGCCTGCCTCGGGGAGAGCCTGCGAATGCGAGGCACCAAACGCCAAGGCCGCCTCGGGGCCGGGTAGCTTCCGCCTCGCTCGTCTCGCCGCCCCATGCTCGACCTCGACCTCCTCCGCACCGACCCGGACCGCGTCCGCGCCGCCATCCGCGCCAAGCGCCTCGGCGACCCCGAGGCGGTGGACGAGGTGCTCGGTGCCGACCGGAGCCGCCGCGAGGCTGTGACGGCCCTCAACAGCCTCCAGCAGCAGCAGGGCGAGATCGGGCGCCAGATCGGTCCGCTCATGAAGGAGGGCCGCCGCGACGAGGCGGCGCCGCTGCTGGAGCGCTCGCACGCCCTCAAGGCCGAGATCAAAGACTTCGAGGAGCAGGTGCGCGGCCACGACGACAGACTGCGGACGCTCCTCCTCTCGATCCCGAACGTGATCCACGAGAGCGTGCCGGTCGGCACCGAGGCGGACAACGTGGTCGACGCCGAGTGGGGCGAGAAGCCGGTCTTCGGCTTCGAGGCGCAGCCGCACTGGGAGATCGCCGATCGCCTCGGGATCGTCGACTTCGAGCGGGGCGCCAAGGTGGCCGGCGCCGGCTTCCCGTTCTACGTCGGGAAGGGCGCGCGCCTCCAGCGGGCGCTCGTCTCGCTCTTCCTCGACCTCGCCACCGAGGCGGGCTACACGGAGGTCCAGCCGCCGCTGCTCGTCAACGAGGCGAGCGGCGTCGGGACGGGGCAACTCCCCGACAAGGACGGGCAGATGTACGAGGCCGAGCGGGACGGGCTCTTTCTCGTCCCCACCTCGGAGGTCGCGCTCGTGAACTACCGGCGCGACGAGATCCTCGACGCCGCCGACCTGCCGCTCCGCTACACCGCCTACACGCCGTGCTTCCGCCGCGAGGCGGGGTCGTACGGCAAGGACGTGCGCGGGCTGAACCGGCTCCACCAGTTCGACAAGGTGGAGGTGGTCGAGTTTTGCCGGCCCAAGGAGAGCTACGACCGCCTCGAGGCGCTTCGCGAGGTGGCCGAGCGCGCCGTCCAAGCGCTGGGACTGCCCTACCGCCGCCTGGTGCTGGCGTCGGGCGACCTGGGGATGACACAAACGAAGACGTACGACCTCGAGGTGTGGAGCGGCGGGCAGGCGCGCTGGCTCGAGGTCTCGTCGATCAGCAACGTCGAGAGCTACCAGGCGCGGCGCGCGAACGTGCGCTACCGACCCGAGGTGGGCGCCAAGCCGGCGTTCGTGCACACGCTCAACGCGAGCGCGCTGGCGCTCCCGCGGATCGTGGCGGCGCTGCTCGAGAACGGCCAGCAGGCCGACGGCTCGGTCGCCCTCCCCGAGGCGGTGGCCGAACGGATGGGCGTCGCGCGGATCGGCTGAAGGGCCCTCGTTATTCCGGGAGGAGCGCGCGAAACGGGCCGTCGGAGGCCGTTAAAGTCGAACGCGAGCTCTACCAGGATTCCCCTGGTATGGGACGTTTGTCCTACAGCGAAAAGGGGGTTTGCACTATTGGACGTGGCCGGACTATCCTCCCCGTGAAGAAACGGTGCGCGGGTCGACGGCGGTTGGTGACCGCTCCCGCACCGGGGCTCGCCGATCTCTCCCTGGTTTTGCAGCGGAGTGGCGAGTGCGTCTCTCTCCCTCTCTCTCCCTCCCTGCATGAAGCGTTTCGCTACGCGGCTGTGGCTCTTGTCCGCACTCGCCGCCTTTGGACTTCTCGCGGCCCCGGCTGGGGCGCAAGCCCCCTCAGGGCCCACGCAACCTGGCCCCGGCCAGTTCGAGTCGGGCGTCATTCAGATCAAGCTGAGCCCGGCGACGGTCCAGCAGCTCCGCATCCGCACGTCGGCGGCGGGGTTCAACACGGGCGTCGCCGAGCTGGACCAGCTCAATGCTCGCTTCGGCGCCTCCGAGATGCGCCGCGTCTTCCGCCCCGCCGGCCGCCACGAAGCGCGGCACCGCGCGTGGGGCCTCGACCGCTGGTACGTGGTCGAGTTCGACGGCCCGACGAATGCGCAAGCCGCCCTGGCCTCCTATTCGGCGAGCCCGTCGATCGAAATCGCGGAGCGGCGGCTCGAGAAGACGCTCCACGGCTCGCGGCTGACGCTGGACGCTCCGCCGGACGACACGCTCTATGACCGGCAGTGGCACTACGACAACGATGGGACGGTGAGCCCGAACGCCATCGCCGACGCCGACGTGGACCTCCCCGAGGCGTGGGCGATCGAGACCGGCCACCCTGACGTGATCGTGCAGATCGTCGACTCGGGCATCGACTCAGACCACCCGGATTTCGCGGGCATGCTCTGGGTCAACGAAGGCGAAGACGTCAACGGCAACGGCGTCTTCGACAACTTCCCGGCCGCAGACGGCGGCGACCTCAACGGCGTCGACGACGACAACAACGGCTTCGTCGACGACATCATCGGATACAACCACGCCGACGACGTCTCGGTCCCCGAGGCCGGTGCAGACTCGGAGGGCGGCTCCGGCAGCCACGGCGTCCACGTCGCCGGCACCGTCGCCGCGCGGAGCAACGACGGGTTCGGCGCGGCCGGCGTCGCCGGTGGCAACGGTTCACCCGACAGCGGCGTCCGCCTCATGATCTCCCAGACGTTCGGCAACTCGGCCGTCGACGGATTCGCCGAGTCGATCGTCTACGGCGCCGACAACGGCGCGGTCATCGCCAACCACAGCTGGGGCTACACCAACATCGGCGCCTTCGAGCAGGCCGTGCTCGACGCGATCGACTACTTCGTCACCAACGCCGGCGGCGAGGGCAGCCCGATCCAGGGCGGCCTGTTCGTCTCCTCGGCCGGCAACTCGGGCCTTGACGGTGAGGCCTACCCGGGCTTCTACGAGCCCGCCCTTGCGGTCTCGTCGCTCGGCGTCGCCAACCAGCGGTCGCTCTTCAACTCGACCGGCTCGTCCAACTTCGGGACCTGGGTCGACGTCGCCGGCCCCGGCGGCGACTTCGCGACCAACAATGTCGTCGAGGAGCTCGTGCTCAGCCCCGTCATCGCTGGTGAGGGCACGACCAGCGGGCTCCCGAACCACGATTACTACCAGGGCACGTCGATGTCGAGCCCGCACGTGGCCGGCGTGGCAGCCCTCGTGGCCTCCTACGAGCACCGGCAGGGCAACCAGCTCACCGCCGAACAGCTCCGGGCTCGGGTCGCAAGTCCGAACACGACAAAGGACATCGACGGGTTCAACCCCGGCTTCGAGGGCCAGCTCGGCGTCGGTATGGCGAGCGCCTTCCTGGCGATCACCAACCCCGAGGGCGACGGCACGGCGCCCGACGCGGTGACCGATCTCTCGGTCGACGACGTGATCGGGAACGCGGTCGTCGTCTCGTTCACCGTCCCCGAGGACGACGAGTCGCCGGCCGGCGGCGCTGGCGTGGGGCTCGAAGCCGTGACGGGTCTCGACCTGCGCTACAGCACCGAGCCGATCACCGAGGAGACGTTCGCGCTTGCGTTCCCGGCCGACCTCGGCCTGGAAGGCCCGGTCCCCCCGGCGGGCGAGTCGGTCTCGGCGACGATCGAGAACCTCGACTTCGAGCAGACCTACTTCTTCGCCGTCAAGTCGACGGACCGCTTCGGCAACGAGAGCGCGCTCTCGAACGTGGCTGAGGGGATGACGGGCGGCGCACCGTTCTCGGTCTCGCCCTCCTCCTTCACCGAGACCCTCGAGGCCGGGACCACCGCGTCGCGCGCGCTGACGATCACCAACGAGAGCACGCGCAACGTCGCGTTCGACTTCGAGATCGTCGGAGCCGCCCCCGAGGCGGTCGAGTTCGCCCCGCTTGGCGCCTCGGGTGCCAAGCTCGCCGCCTGGGAAGCCGCCAACGCTCGCGCGTGGGCCGGCACTTACGCCCGCGGACCCGAGCAGCCGGGCGACTACCTCCGCATCGATCCCCGCGTCGAGGCCATCGAGTCGCGACCGGCGCGACCCGCGCTCATGAACTCCCCGCTCAACATCGCGGCCGGGTCGTACAACGTGTTCTCGATCGAAGAAGGCTACGGCGTCTTCGACTTGGGCCTGCCGGGCACCTGGAACCTCGTCAACGGCGACACGCCGGAGATCTGGGCCGCCGACTTCGCCCGCGGGGTCGACGACCGGATGTTCGGCTACACGCTCAGCACGGGCACGCCGGAGGACAACGTGTTCGGCAGCATCGACTACGCCACCGGCGTATTCACGCCCATCGGCGACGGCTGGGACCACGCAGGCTTCCCGCTCGACCTCGTCGGCGACCTGACGACGGGTGACCTCTACGTCCTCTCGAGCGAGGACGCGGTCTACACCGTCAACCGGTTCACCGGCGAGACGGAGCTGGTCGTGGAGGTGCCCGACGCAGCCGGCGTCAACACGGTCGCGATCGACGACATGGGCGTGATGTACGGCCACGACGTCATCGGCGACCGGATCGTGACGATCGACCTGGAGACGGGTGCGGTGACCGAGGTCGGCCCCACCGGCTTCGACGCCAACTTCGTCCAGGGCATGGACTTCGACCCGTCGACCGGGCGGCTCTACCTCTCCGCCTACAACAACGGGGTCGCCTTCGGTGAGAAGGCCGAGCTTCGGATCGCCGACCGCCAGACCGGCAACACGGTCTTCGTGAGCAAGATCAACGGCGACGGCTACGGCGAGTACCCCTTCCTGGCCATCCCGGGCGAGGGCTTCCTGACGACCAACCTCATCAGCGTCACCCTGCGGCCGGGCCGGAGCGTGGACGTCGACCTCACGCTCGACGCGACGTCGCTGCTGGCCGGCGACTATGACGCCGCCGTTCGCGTCGTCGCGACCGGTCTGCCCGGCGAACCGACCGTCGACGTTCCTGTCGCGCTCACGGTCACCGGGGATCCGGTCGCGAGCGTCGACTCCGACGCCCTCGACTTCGGCGAGGAGTTCGTCAACGGCACCGAGACCCGAGCCTTCCTCGTCGAGAACAGCGGCGTCGATGTTCTCGAGGTGACAGCGATCGAGGTCGACAACGCCGAGTTCTCCGTCCTGGGCACCGACGCGGGCGAGTCGGCCTTCTCGCTCGACCCGAGCGAGTCGGCCGTCGTCGGCGTGGCGTTCAGCCCGGTTGACCTGGGCGAGGAGTCGGGGACGATCACCGTCTCGACCAACGACCCGGCCAACCCGACACTCACCATCGCGGTGACCGGGACCGGTATTCCGGCGCCGGAGATCGGCGTCGAGCCGACGGCGTTCGACCTCCAGGCCTACCAGGGCCAGACCTACACCCGGTCGTTCACGATCTCGAACACGGGCGGCAGCCCGCTCGAGTACCAGATCCTCGAGGAGGCCATCGCGCCGACCGCCTCGGAGCGCGTCCTCTTGCTGAGCGAGGATTTCGAGAACGGGTTCCCGGAGAGCTGGACCGTCGTGACCAACGGCGACCCGAACGTCCCGTGGCAGCTCGCGAGCGACTACGGCTCGCCGACGGCCCCCAACTACGCCAGCACCGGCGACGCGGCGATGGCCAACAGCGACCTCGGTCAGTTCCTCGGCGGCCCATCCTTCGACACGGAGATGTGGACGCCGGCGATGACCTACCAGGCCGGCTTCGACCTGGAGTACACGTTGAACTTCCAGGAGTTCTTCGGCGACGACTTCCTTGACGTCGACATCTCGACGGACGGAGGCACGACGTGGACGCAGCTCATCCAGTACACCGAGGACACCTGCTCGGAGACGGTGTCGAGCTGCTTCACGGACCTTCCGGCCGGTACCAAGGAGGTGCTCCCGCTCGACGCGTTCGTGAACGAGGGCGACGAGTTCATCGTCCGCTGGCACTTCTACACCACCGAAGAGACCTCGTGGGAGTGGTGGGCCACCGTCGACGACGTCGCCATCGTGCGCAACGTCGAGTGGCTGACCACCTCGCCGATCGCTGGGACCATCGAGCCCGGCGGCTCTGAGGAGGTGACCGTCTCGATCAACGCCGACCTCCCCGCCGGGGAGTACGGCGCGAACCTGCTGGTGACCTCCAACGACCCCGTCTCGTCGGGCGAGATCGTCGACATCGACCTCACGGTCGTCGAGTCGGTCACGGTGGCGCCCACGCCGGACGCTGACGACCTCGAGGTCCACCCCAACGAGGAGTTCCTCGTCCCCGTCACGGTGGCGAGCCTTCAGGACCTCGGCGTCGAGTCGTACCAGTTCACGCTGTTCTTCGACGAGGACCTGCTGATGCCCCTCGGCATCGAGACGGCGGGCACCCTCAGCGAAGGGACCACCACGGCCGTGAACACGTCCGAGGCCGGTCAGATCAGCGTGGCGGTCGCCGAAGCGGTTGAGACCGCCTCGGGGGCCTCGGCGACGCTGTTCACGATCGAGCCGATGGACATCGACGGGGACTCCCCGGTGCTCGTCTTCGTGCGCCTCAAGGCGAAGGAGATGCTCGGTGACGCGGAGCTGTCGTTCAACGACACGTTCCAGTTCAACGAGGGCACCCCGCCGGTGTCGACCGGGGACGGCAACGTCTCCGTGGTCCCGCTCCTCGGCGACGTGTCGCTCAACGTCGAGGTGTCGAGCTTCGACGCCTCGCTCGTCCTCGACGCCGTCGTCGATGCCGTCGACCTCAACGAGGCCGCCACCGCGGCGGCCGACGTGAGCGACGACGGCACCGTGTCGGCCCTGGACGCGTCGCTGATCCTGCGGTTCGCCATCGGCGACATCACGTGCTTCCCGGCCGCCGACGGCTGTGACGCCGGCGCCCGCGTGGCGACCTCCGACGCCTCGGCGACGGGCGGTCTCGTCGCCTGGGGCCAGCCCGAAGCCGCCGGCCCCGAGGCGGCGCGCACCGACGGGTCGGCCACGCGCGTGCGGATGCCGCTCGAGCTGACCGCCTCGGAGAGCGTCTACGCGGTCGAGGTCGAGGTCCCGGTGGACCCGGCCGCGGCGACGGTCGCGACCGTCGAGCCGATGGTGCCCGACGGCTGGGTCGCCGCGCACCGCGTGGAGGACGGCGTTCTTCGGATCGCCCTCTCCGGTGCGACGCCGCTCCCGAGCGGCGCGGTCGCGGCGGTGACCCTCGAGCGGCACCGGCCCGACGCGCCCCTCTTCCTCGGCGGCTCGGCCCGCCTTGGAGAGGCCGCCTCGGTCAAGGTGGCCGACGTCGCCGCAGAGCCGCTGCCGGTCGAGTTCGGGCTGCGGGGGAACTACCCCAACCCGTTCACCGCCGGAACACGGATCGCGTTCGACCTGCCGGCTGACGCCGACGTCACCGTCGAGGTCTTCGACGCCATCGGACGCCGCGTCTTCGAGCACACGGCCGACCTCCGGGCGGGTGCCCGGCGGACGGTCTCGCTCCAGGGCGCGGACTTCCCGGCTGGCGTCTACGTCTACCGTGTCGTTGCCGAGATGGGCACCGGCACCGAGGCGGCGACGGGCCGAATGACGGTCGTCCGGTAGTCCCACCACCACCGATCGGGGGCGTCCAGCGCTTGACGCTGGGCGCCCCCGTTTCATGTTTACTCCCTCCCCCATGCGACTCTCCCTGCTCGGTCTCGCCCTCTTCGTGGGCACCGCCGCGAGCGCACAGTCTCCGATTCCTCTCGTCCTCCCCGACTCGATCTTTTACGCCGATCCCGGCACCGTTGCCGGGCGAACCGCCGACCTCCCCGTACTCATCGGCGAGGACGTATCCGGGCGCGGAATCAGCAGCGTCGACATCGTGGTCAGCTACGATCCGGCCGTGCTTACGATCACCGGCTCGACCCTCGGGTCCCTTGTCCCCTCGGGGTGCCTGACAGGCGAGAACCCCGGTTCGGACGAGTACCGGATCGGAATCGTCTGCGGCAGCTCGAACCCGCTCTCCGGTGGCCCCGACACGCTCCTGACGCTCCAGGTCACCTTTGTCGCTGAGGGCGACAGCCCGCTCGCGCTCGCCGACACGACGCCCTTCAACGAGGGCGACCCCGAGGCAGCGATCACGGACGGGCGGATCCGCATCGTCACCGACCCCCGCCCCGGCATCGGCGCCGTCGACGACCAGACGGTCGAGGAAGACGGGTCGGTCTCGGTCGACCTCGCCCTCGACGACCCTGACACGCCGTTCGAGAACCTGACCGTCTCCGCTGAGGCGGCGCCGGCGCTCGTGGCCGCCTCGGGGGTCTCCGTTGCGGCGTGCGACGGCCAGACGCTTGCCGACCCGTGCCGGACGCTCACGCTCGCCCCCGAGGCGGACGCCAACGGGGCGGCAACCGTGACCGTGACCGTCTCCGATGGTGACAGCCGCAGCGACGACGTGACGACGACGTTCGGCCTCACCGTCACGCCTGTGAACGACGCTCCGACGGTCGCGTCGCCGATCGACGACCTCGCGACGCCCCGCAGCGACGTGGTCACGATCCCCCTCGCCGACGTGTTCGCCGACGTCGACGGCGACGCGCTGACGTACTCGGCCACGTCCAGCGACACAGGCGTTTTGGCGGCTTCCGTCGAGGGCTCGACGCTCACCCTCACGCCCGGCGTCCAGGGCGATGCAACGGTGACCGTGCAGGCCGCCGACGGCGAGCCGCTGACGGTCGACGATGTGTTCGAGGTCTCGGTGCTCCAGGGCGTCAGCACCGACCGCGACGCCGCCGTGTTCGCCCTCCTCGGTGCCCGCCCGAACCCCACCACCGAGGCGGTCGTCGTTGCGTTCGACCTTCCGGCGCAAGCCACAGTCCGCCTCGACGTGTTCGACGTCTCGGGGCGCTCGGTCTACACCGCCTCGGAGACGGTGGCGGGAGGGTCGGGCCGCGCGCTCCGGATTCCGTCGGCGTCGCTTGCGCCGGGCGTCTACGCCTACCGCCTCGTGGCCGACGTCGCCGGGCGCACCGAGGTGGCGTCGGGCCGGTTGACGGTGGCCAGGTAGGCCTTTCGGGCATCCTCAGCCTGAGGATGGTGCCCGGAGGGATCCATCAACGGTTCTGAAGGCGATGGCCTTTCTGAGGGCGCGCGTGCGGCGATACCGTAACGCGCCCCCTCGTCTGCGTCATGCTCAACCGCCGTTCGTTTCTTCGCGGCCCACGGGCGGCCCCGCCTCGGCGGAGCCCGCTCGCTGCGTTCGTTCCCACCGGGGCCGACCCCTGGAACGCCGCGAAGGCTCGTCACCTCCTCCGGCGCGTCACGATCGGCGCCCGGCCCGACGATGTCGACGCGCTCCTGACGCTCACGCCCACCGAGGCGGTCGACCGGATCGTGGATCGGGCCGTGTCGCGGCCAGCCCTGCCCGAGCCCTCGTGGGCCGGCCTCCGGCGTCCAGACTGGAGAGCGCCGGACGCCGAGAAGCAGGCGTTTCGCGACGCCAACAACGCCGCGCGCGACGAGCAGCGCCACGGCGCCCTGAACCGGCTCCTGGGATCCAACCTGAGCGGCCGGTACGCCCGCCTCGGGGAGGCCTTCCGGGAGCGGATGACCGTCTTCTGGTCGAACCACTACGTCGCCGACTACCAGACCCACAACCTCGCGACCTGGCTGTGGCGCTACCGCAAGACGCTCCGCGCGCACGCGTTCGGCAACGTCCGCGACGCGGTCCACGAGGTCGGAACGACGCCGGCGATGCTGGCCTACCTGAACGGGAACGACAGCCGCGCCGGCCAGCCGAACGAGAACTATGCCCGCGAGCTCCTCGAGCTGTTCACGATGGGCATCGACGGCCCCGACGGCTCGCCGAACTACACCCAGGCCGACATCACCGAGCTGTCGCGTGCGCTGACGGGGTGGCGGACCAACCCGCGCGAGGCGACCGACGTCTACTTCGACGCGGACCGCTTCGACGACGGCGAGAAAACCATCTTCGGACGGACGGGACCGTTCGGGTACGACGACATCGTCCCCCTCGTCTTTGACGAGCGCGCGCCGCAGATCGCCCGTTTCATCGCCCGGAAGCTCTACGTCGAGTTCGTGGCCGAGGACCCCGACGAGAACGTCGTGGCTGACCTGGCGCAGGCCCTCCTCGACGTGGACTTCGAGGTCGAGCCGGTCGTCCGCGTCCTCCTCAAGAGCGAGCACTTCTTCGACGCCGCCAATCAGGGCGCACTCATCAAGTCGCCGGTCGAGCTCATCCTCGGCTCGGCGCAGGCCTTTGGCCTTCGGGAGATCACGCCCGACCGCGCGGGGCGGTACTACTGGGTGCCCTCCGAGCTCGACCAGGAGCTGTTCAACCCGCCCGACGTCAAGGGCTGGCGCACCGGCCGCGCGTGGATCAATACCAGCACGATCGCCGAGCGAGACCGGCGGGGCTCGTGGGAGGTGTGGGAGAACCGGGACTACGTCGACGGCACGATCCCCAGTCGCCCCGAGGCGGTCGTCGCGCGGACCCTCGTCGACGCCCTCTCGGCCGAGCTTCTCGCCCATTCGCCCTCCGAGGCGGAGACGGACGACCTCGTAGAGCTGCTGCTCTCGGGCACGCCAGAGTACGCCTGGGACCCGACCACGAACGGAGGAAAGCACCGGATCCGGCAGTTCCTGCTTCACCTCATCGGCCTTCCGGCCTACCAGCTCCGCTAGCGCCATGTGCTCGACTTCCCACCGTGCGATCGGCCTCGAACACGGCGCGGCCCACGACGACGATCACGCCTCATGGACGCGGCGCGACTTCCTCGTCCGGTCGGGTCTGGCTGCCGCGGGCGCGGCCGTCCTCCTCGGGGGCTCCCCCGCGCACGCCGCCGTCGCTGGAGCAGCCCGCCGGCCCGGCCTGCACGGAGCGCTTCGAGGCCTGAACACCGACCGCGTCCTCGTGCTCGTCCAGCTCGCCGGGGGCAACGACGGGCTCAACACCGTCGTCCCGGTGCGCAACGACGTGTACTACGACCAGCGGCCCGGCCTCTCGATCGCGCGGGGCGACACGATCCCCCTCGACAGCGACTACGGGCTCCACACGTCACTCAGCCCCCTCGAGTCGATGTGGGGCGACGGCCACATGAGCATCGTGCACAGCGTGGGCTACCAGAACCAGAGCCTGTCGCATTTCGACGGGATCGATGTCTGGGCGACCGCGCGGGAGGATGGAGGCCAGACCGGCTGGTCGGCCGGGGCCGCCCGCGCGCTGGGCGACCTCGACGATGCGGTCCCGCCCTCGGTCCAGGTCGGCGGGTCGTTCCCGCTGCTGATGACCAGCTCGGAAGGCGTCGAGGGGATGACGCTCTCGAACCCCGCGCTCCTGGAGCAGATCGTCCTCTCGGGCGAGTTGTACCCGACGGCCGACCTGCCCGACTCGCCCTTCGGGCGTCAACTGAGCTTTCTGCGCGGGGTCGCGAACGACGCGAACCTCTACGTGAGCACCATGCGCGACGCGGCCGAGGGCGTCACGAACGAGGCCGAGTACCCGGACACCAAGTTCGGGAGCTCCATGGCCGCTGTCGCCCGGCTCATCAAGGGCGGGCTCGACACGCGGGTGTACCTCGTCAAGCTGGGCGGCTTCGACACGCACGCCAACCAGATCGCGCGCCACACGGAGCTGCTCGACACGCTCGGTGCCTCCCTCGCCGCCTTCTACGCCGACCTCGGCGCGAGCGGCGACGACGACCGAACGCTCACGATGACGTTTTCCGAGTTCGGGCGCCGCGTGGCGCAGAACGGGTCGAGCGGGACCGACCACGGGACGGCCGCCCCGCTGTTCCTCTTCGGCCCGTCTGTGGCCGGCGGGTTCCACGGGGCCGGCCCCGACCTTACCGATCTCGACCAGACGGGCAACCTTCCCGTGTCGACCGACTTCCGGGAGGTCTATGCCACGGTCCTCGGCGGCTGGCTCGGCCTCGACGAAGCCACGGCCGCGACCCTCCTCGGGGGGAGCTACGCCCCGCTCGACCTGCTCGGTCAGGCAACCTCCACCCCGACGGCGCCGGATCCCCTCGCGATCGACCTCGCGCCGCCCGCCCCGAACCCCGTCCGCAGCGTGTCGACGGTCCGGTTCTCCCTCTCGGCCCCTGCCGACACCGAGGTGGCCGTCTTCGATACGGCCGGCCGCCGCGTCGCCGTGATCGCCTCGGGGCCGCACGCGCGGGGCGTCCACACGGCCCGGCTCGATGCAAGCGGCTTCGCCTCGGGGACGTACCTCGTCCGGATGCGGACAGAGGGCGCGTCCCGAACGCAGACGCTCTCGGTGATACGCTAATCCCCGGCTCCGAGGCGGACACCGATGTCAGTCGGTCTCAGACGTCGAGGACAGCGAGGTGAGTGCGGGTGTATGCGGTCGCCCCGTACGGGTGGAGCCCAGGTTGCTGCCCGGCGCGCGCGCACGGCGAGCTGTTGGCCTCGATGAACAACACTCCATCCGTGGTCACGGCCAGATCCCACCCCACGATGACGGTCACGTCGAGGCGGCGATGCGCCTCGAGCGCGAGCGCCAGGGCCTCGTTCCACTGTGGAATCAGGGTCCCCACGATGGGGCTTCCACTCACGGGGTGGTGCGTGTAATCGTTCGCCGCCAGGTGGAGCGGCTTGCGAATCGCAACACTCAACGCGCCCGTCTCAGGCTCGACCCGAGCGGCCAGGCCGCCCTGGTCGAAGTTGTCGACCGGACCGTCTGTCGTCGACATCCGCAGGAAGGCGCCGATCAGCTCGGAGTCGGATCCGGGCACCTTGGTCGTCGTGATGCGCAGTGTTGCCAGCGCCCCTGCGGTGAGGTCGTCGAGTACGCCGACGTTGACGAGTCGGGGCTGCAACATGTAGGGATGGGTGCGGGAGAGATCTCGGAGGTGCACCACGAGGGCCTCGGGGTCGTAGCGCACGTCATCTTCCCCGAGATACCGAGTGCCATCCCACCGCCAGCGGCTCGCCCCCTGCCCTGCCTGCAAGGCAACCGGTTTCGAGAAGAGGTCCCGCGGAGGGAGCGTCTCCTCTGCCGCATCCGAGCCCCATGCGATGCGCCCGTCGTCGAACTCCGCGATCACAGGGGCGACTGGAAGCCCGGCGTCGCGGCACCGGGCGGCGAACTGGCGCTTGTCGTTGAAGGAGAGGTCAGGCTGGGTGTGCTCGCGCAGGTACCGCCGGAGCACCCGGTTCATCCGGCGGGGGACGTAGAGCGAGGCGTCCCGCAGGTCGTCGAGGCGGTAGAGCCGGTAGCGATAGTACATCTCCGCATCGAAGCCGTAGCGAAGGGCGAGGAGGACCAGTTGCCGCTGCTGATGGGCGAGCGGGACGCCCCAGAGCCGCTCCACCTCGGGGCCGTACGTCGCGACCGCCTCGGGGGCCTGACGGGCCCGTCGGAGACGCCAGTAGGCCTTGCGATACCGATGCCGAGCGCGGTCGGTCCAGGGTGCTTCGAAGACCGGATCGTTCTCGCCTCCGTCGACGCTGCGGAACACCGCGCGGAGGCGTCCCATGTCCTCCCAGAGCCGTTTACGCATCGCGTTGGAGGTCGACCTGCCGAAACCACGCCGCCTCGGAGTCCGGCCCCGAGGCGGCAACCGGGCTAGACCGGGCGTTGCTTGAGGAGGTCGCGGATCTCGGCCAGCAGCTCCTGGTCGGCGGTCATCGTCGGCTCGGCCTCGGGCTCCTCGACGGCGTCCGCCGCAGCGGCTTCCTTGGCGCGGTTGATCCACTTGACGAAGATGAACACGGCGAAGGCGACGATCAGGAACGAGATGACCGTGTTGATGAGCGCGCCCCAGGCCATGACAACAGCGCCGGCTTCCTGGGCCGCCTCGAGGGTCGCATATGGACCGGCCGGGTCGCCCTCCTGGAGGACGGTGAAGATGTTGGCGAAGTCGACGTCGCCGAGCAGAAGGCCGATGGGCGGCATCAGGATGCCGTCGACCAGGGCCGTCACGATCGTGCCGAAGGCCGCGCCGATGATGATGCCGAC